>NZ_CP178837.1:2454569-2761390 GCF_047946755.1 Leucobacter sp. HNU
CAGTGGAGCGCGGCATTATCCGCGAAGGCAAAGATGGCAAACTCCGGCGCACGAAGTGACTCAGCCCACGGCTTTTCCAGCCCGAAGCTCGGTCTTCGTCGACGAGTCGAAAGCCAGGGAGTTCATTCTGGCTGCGAGCTTCACGCCGAGCCCCTCTCCGACTGAAACGAACCGGAGATTGCGCGGACTGGTCAGAAGGGGCCAACGCCGCATTCACTTCAAGAGCGAGTCCGATGCCTCTCGGAAACGACTGCTGTCCGCGATGTCGGCGCTTGACGTCACAACGCGGGTGTACATCGCATCGCATCATGCCCCAGCCGCTCCCCGGGCCAAATGCCTCGAGCACCTCATCGATGACCTCGTCGACTCATCCGCATCGCGCCTGATCGTCGAACGCGACGAGTCCGTCCAGACGGCCGACCGACGCATCATACGAGCACGCTTGGATCGGCGGAACTACCGCAGCGGCCTCGCCTACGACCACGCCTCACCGCACGAGCACCCGCTGCTGTGGGTCAGCGACGCAGTGGCATGGTGCTGCCAGGCCGGCGGGGAATGGCGTCGCCGCTCCGAGCCCCTGATCAGTGGCCTCCTGCGGCTTCCTGAATAGCCCCGGAAAGAGCGCGAGCCCGGCTCGTCGTACCGTCCGGAAGACTGCCAGGCTCACTTCTTGGGGCTACTGCCCCGCGCGTGCCCAGGATAGCACTGAACACTCCGAGGTGCACGGATGCGTCGCGCTTCCGCAGGAGATCCACGCTCAGAAGGAGGAACCCGGCGGAATCGTCCTTCTGACGCCGGATCTCCTCCCGAAGCGGGGGTCATCAGCGCATCACAGCACCCCGGCCGCCTAGAACTCCCAGTCGCCCCCTGCCGCGATCGGCCACGACCACGCGACCGCTGCCGCGGCGAGCACGCGCGGGTTCCGCGCCTCGACGCGACCGGCCGACGCGAGTGCCGCGAGCGACGTCGAGCCCAGGTGGGCTGCGCCGAGCGCGTCGATGTCGAGCACGAGATCGGCACCGGTGCCGGCGGCGTCGCCGGCACCCTCACCCCCGCCGACCCGCTCCACGGTCGCTGCCCCGAATGCCTCTGACACGGTGACGCGCCAGCGTCCGGCGTTCTCGGGCACCAGGTCGTCGCGCACGTCGATCACGAGGTCGACCGGTGCCGCGTACCGGCGCGCGGCAAGCGCGGCCGGCAGGTCGAGGATCCGCACCCAGACGAGATCGCGCAGGCGCGCCTCGGCGGCGCGGGCGTCGACGAGCAGGTGCACGATGGGGTCGTCGATCGGCAGCATGTCGACGGTCGCGCGGTTCGTCAGGTCGAGGTCGAGCAGCAGGCTCCAGAGCCGATGAGCGGCGGCGGGGGTCAGGGCGACGACATCGCGCACCTCGACGGTGCCGTCGGGCACGGCGCCATCCCAGTTGACCGAGCGCCGGAACCGGGCGTATCCCTGCGCGCGGCCCGAGGCGTCGCTCACCACGAGGAGCCGCAGCGCCTCCTTGCCGCGGTGGAGGATCGCCGGGTCGGCGTCCTGGGCGCGACGCAGCTCCGGGGTCTCCCAGGTGGCCCAGCCAGGGCGCCCGATCCCGTCGGGCACCTGCGCGACCGAGCGGTGCAGCGCGTCGACGAGGTCGCCGTGAGCCTCCGGGTCCCAGGTGAGGAACTCGCCCCGGAGGGCGTCGGATCCCTCCGCGGGGCGCAGCTCGGCGCCCCGCGGGATCGTCAGCGACAGGGTGGGCGCCGCGTGACCGTAGCCGAAGCGGCCGTAGATCCCGGCCTCGGCGGCGTTGAGCACCGACAGCGATTCCCCGCGTCCCCGCGCCTCGGCGAAGTGGTGGGCGATCATCGAGCGCAGCAGACCGCGCCGGCGGTGGCTCGGGTGCACCCCGACCCAGGTCACCCAGCTGCACGCGGTTTCGCCGCCGGGTACCGGGAAGGCGCGCAGCTCGTAAGCCCCGTACATGCCGGCGAGCGCGTTCGCGGGCGCCAGGGTGCCTGCGGGACGCGATGCGGCCTCGATGCCCCACATCCGCCCCCACGGCAGCGGGCTGGGCAGCTGACGCAGCTCGTCGAGGCCGTGCTCGGTGGGAAAGGCCCAGGCATCGACCTCGAGCACGTCATCGAGGCGAGCGGGGTCGTCGAGCGGGATGATTCGGTAGCCGTCGGGAAGGGTCATTCCTCCAGTATCCCGAGGATGGCTCAGCGGTCGCGAGCCTGCCACCAGCCGAAGGCGATCCAGAACCCGATCGCGTCGACGAGGATGCCGGCGAGGAACAGCCAGAGCTCGGCGCCCGCGATGCTCGGCGCGAGGCCCATCAGATAGAAGCCGCCGAAGACGAGGATCGCCGATACGACGAACACGGGGATCGTCAGGGGTGCGCGCGGTCGCTGCGCGGGGCGAAGAGCCCGTCGCCCTCGCCGGACGGCAGGTGAGCCGCGGTGGTCTCGGCGGTCTCGGTCATGGTGCGCTCGTCGGACACGGATCCTCCATTCATTCAGGCACGAATAGTTGGTGCATGAAATAACCATACGCCCAGGAACCGATCCGCGATAATCGAGGGATGACCGCCCCGGACCCGCTCTCCCTCGACCACCAGGTGTGCTTCGCCCTGACCGTCGCCTCGCGCAGCATCGTCGCGGCGTACAAGCCGGTCCTCGATCCCCTCGGGATCACGCACCCGCAGTACCTCGTGCTGCT
Source organism: Leucobacter sp. HNU (assembly GCF_047946755.1). Lineage (GTDB taxonomy): Bacteria > Actinomycetota > Actinomycetes > Actinomycetales > Microbacteriaceae > Leucobacter. The sequence continues at coordinate 2,457,271 of NZ_CP178837.1, forward strand.
CGCCCTCTGGGAGCACGAACGGCTCAGCCTCGGCCGTCTCGCGGGGCTCCTGCATCAGGACGCGTCGACGCTGTCCCCGCTCATCAAGCGGCTCGAGCAGCAGGGCCTGCTCGCACGGCAGCGATCCGCCGCGGACGAGCGCCGCCTCGACATCACGCTCACCGATGCCGGGCGCGCACTGCGCGCACGCGCGCTCGAGGTGCCGCCGCAGATGGCGCAGCGACTCGACATGACGGAGGACGAGCTGCGCGAGCTCCACGGCTCGATGATGCGCCTCATCGACGCGAGCCGCAGTTCGGTGGGCGAGCAGCCGATCGCGGCGAGTCGCGGGGAATAGCCGCCCGAGCCGCCCGGTTGCACTCCGCATGACTGCCGTCCCGCTCTCCGTGCTCGACCTCGCCGCGATCGAAGAGGACGGAGACATCCGATCGGCCCTGTCCCACTCGGTCGATCTGGCCCGCGCGGCCGAGACCGGCGGGTATCGCCGGGTCTGGTACGCGGAACACCACAACATGCCGTCCATCGCATCGAGCGCCACCTCGGTGCTCATCGCGCACATCGCGGCGCACACGAGCACCATTCGCCTGGGTGCCGGCGGGATCATGCTGCCGAACCATTCGCCGCTCGTGATCGCCGAGCAGTTCGGCACCCTCGCCGAGCTGCACCCGGGACGCATCGACCTCGGACTCGGCCGCGCGCCGGGCAGCGACGGCGCCACGTTCCGCGCACTGCGCCGGACGCACTCGGCGTCCGAGAGCTTCCCGAGCGACGTGCTCGAACTGCAGGCCTACCTCTCGGACGAACTGCCGCGGAACGCCGTCAACGCCTACCCCGGCCGGGGCACGAAGGTGCCGCTCACGATCCTCGGTTCCAGCATGTTCGGCGCGAGTCTCGCCGCGCAGCTCGGCCTCCCCTACGCCTTCGCCTCGCACTTCGCGCCCCAGGCCCTCACGGGCGCCGTGGCGCACTACCGCGCCGCCTACCAGCCGAGCGAGGCGCACCCCGAGCCGCACGTGATCGCGGGCGTCAACGTGGTCGCGGCGGAGACCGACGAGGCGGCTGAAGCGCTCTTCGCCCGGGCCGAGCTCGACCGGGTCCGCCGCTTCCTGTCGCGCGGGCGCGAGCGCGAGCTCACGGCCGACGAGGCCGCGCCGCTGCTCGACACCCCCGCAGGGCAGGAGATCCGCGGGATGCTGCGCTACACCGCGACCGGCGGGCCGAAGCGCGTGCGCGAGGAGCTGGAGGCGTTCGCGACGCACGCGGACGCCGACGAGCTGATCACCGTGCACGTCGCGCCGACGCGCGCCGAGCAGCTCGTCTCGCTGCGGATCGCGGCCCCCGGCGCCGCGATCGATGAGGCGCCCACGGCCTGACGCGCGCGGAGGAGCGCCGGACGACCGCTCAGAACTCCTCGTAGACCGCTGGGTCCTGATCCTTCAGCCGACCGTCGGGACGGCCGAGCGCGGTGATCTCGGCGACCTCCTCGGCCGAGAGCCGCACACCGGAGGCCCGCAGGTTCTCGGCCTGACGGCCGGGATCCGCGGACTTCGGGATCGGCACCGCACCGCGGGCCACGTGCCAGGCGAGGATCGCCTGCACCGGCGAGATGCCGTGCGCCTCGGCGATGCGCCGCACCACGGGCTCCGCCGCCATCGTCGGCCCGCGTCCCACGGGGCTCCACGCCTCCGTGATGATGCCGCGCTCGCGGTGGTACGCCAGCTGCTCCTCCTGCGGGAAGAACGGGTGCAGCTCGATCTGGTTGACGGACGGCAGCACGCCCGTCTCGGCCTCGACCCGTTCGAGGTGCTCGGGCAGGAAGTTGGAGACGCCGATGTGCCGCACGAGGCCGCGCTCGCGCGCCTCGATGAGCGCGCGCCACGCCGCGACGAAATCGCCGCTGACCGGGTTCGGCCAGTGGATCAGGTACAGGTCGATGCGGTCGAGCCCGGTGCGGAACACGCTCTCCTCGATCGTGCGGAGCGCCGCGTCGTATTCGTGGTGCCGCCCCGGGAGCTTGCTCGTGACGATCAGCTCGTCGCGATCGACCGCGGCGTCGCGCACTCCGCGTCCTACCGCACCCTCGTTCTCGTAGTTGAACGCGGAATCGATGAGGCGGTAGCCCGCCTCGATGCCGCTCGCGACCGCCGCTGCGCCCGCGGCGCCGTTCAGGCGATAGGTGCCGAAGCCGATCGGGGGAAGCACGAGGCCGTCGTGGGATCGCCGCTCAGTCATGCGGCCAGCCTACGCCCGGCCACCGACACGGCTAGGCCGCCTTGACGTGCACGACGCCCTTCATCTCGGGGTGGATCGAGCACAGGTAGGCGTAGTCGCCGGCCTTCGCGAACCGGTGCGTGTAGCTGCCCTCGCGCTGCAGCTTGCTCGCGAACTCCCCGTCGGACTGGATCACGTCGTGCTGGTCGGGTCCGATGAACTCCCAGCGCACGGCCTGCCCCGGGGCGATCGAGACCTCGGCGGGCTCGTAGGCGTTGTCGACCACCTTCACGGTGACCGCGGCCTGCGCATCGTCGTCGGACGCCACGAACTTCGGCTTCGCCGGGGCGCAGCCGACGAGCGCAGCGGCGCCCAATCCGACGACCCCGAGGGCGCCGCCGAGCAGCGTGCGTCGGCCGAGGACCGCGTTCGCCGCGGGACGGGGAGTGTTCACGCCGCTCACCGCTGGTGCAGCGCGCGGGCCGCGTCGGTGATCGCGCCGGTCATCGACGGGTAGACCGTGAACGCCGAGGCGACCTGGTCGACCGTGAGCCGGTGCTCGACGGCGAGCGCGAGGCCGAAGATGAGCTCGCTGGCCCGGTGCGACACGATGACGCCGCCGATGACGGTGCCCGAAGCCTGCCAGGCGAACAGCTTCACGAAGCCGTCGGTGAAGCCGATCATCTTCGCGCGCGGGTTCACGCTGAGCGGGATCGTGTGCGAGATGGCCTTGGCCATGTCGCTCGCATCGGCGAGGCTGTGCTCGTTCCAGCCGACGGTCGCGATCTCGGGGTAGGTGAAAACGTTCGACGAGACGTTGCGCAGGTCGATGGGGCGTACGAAGTCGCCGAGCGCGTGCATGATCGCGGTGCGCCCCTGCATCGCCGCGACCGAGGCCAGCGGGTAGAAGTCGGTGCAGTCGCCGGCGGCGTAGATCGACGGGATCGAGGTGCGTGCGACCTTGTTGACGTGGATGTGCCCGCTCTCGGTCAGGCCGACCCCGGCCTCCTCGAGGCCGAGTCCGGCCGTGTTCGGGATCGAGCCGACGGCCATGAGGCAGTGCGACGCCTCGATGGTGCGGCCGTCGGAGAGTTCGACGAGCACGCCGTTCTCGGTGCGGGTGACGGAGTCGGCGCGGGACTTCGACATGACGTTCATGCCGAGGCGCTTGAACTCGCGCTCGATCACGGCCGCCGCGTCCTTGTCCTCGCCGGGGAGCACCTGCTCGCGGCTCGAGACGAGGGTGACCTCGGCGCCGAGCGTGCGGTAGGCGTTCGCGAACTCGGCGCCGGTGACGCCGGAACCGACGACCACGAGGTGCTCGGGGATCGCGGGCAGATCGTACAGCTGCTTCCAGGTGAGGATCCGCTCGCCGTCGGGCTTGGCGCTGTCGAGCTCGCGCGGGCTCGCCCCGACCGAGACGACGATGGTGTCGGCCTCGATGCGGTCGAAGTCGGTGCCCTCGGTGCCGGCCGCGGTCGCCACGACGACGGCGTTGGGGCCGTCGAGTCGGCCCTCGCCGTGCACGATGCGCACGCCCGCCTGCTCGAGGGTGCGGTGCATGTCGTCGGACTGGGCCGCAGCCATGGCGAGCAGGCGTTTGTTGACCGCCTTCAGGTTGACGGCGATCTCGGGGCGCACGGGCTTGCCGTCGCCGCCGGGCACGAACGCCTGCACGCCGAGCTTGCCCGAGTCGCGCACGGCCTGCACGCCGCCGGCCGTGCCGATGAGGCTCTTGGACGGGACCACGTCGGTGAGCACGGCGGACCCGCCGACCCCGACTCTCTCGACGAGGGTCACCTCGGCCCCCAGCTGGGCACCCGCGAGCGCCGCCTCGTATCCGCCGGGACCGCCGCCCAGCACTGCGATCCGGTGCTTCCGATCGAACGCATTCGCCATGCCCCACAGTCTATGCGCCCGAGCGCACCCCCGGCTGTCCGGGATGCCGGGCGACCGGCGCCGTCATCTTCGCCGTCGGGGCATACTCCTCCGCGTAGACTCGATCACCGAATCGCGCCGGGGGGACAGCTCGGAGCGTGGCCTGCGCACCGCTGCCCGAAGGAGACGTCACCGATGACCCCCACGCTTGAGAATCAGCTCGAACGAGATCCGGGCATGCCGGCGAGCAGCTGGCGCCTGCGCAGCGACGCGTGGGAGTTCCTGCGCTTCGCCGTGAAGCGGATCGCGCTCGAGGGGAACTCGGGCGACGCGCTCGCGAGCGACGGCGAGATCCGCCGCTCCCTGCGGGCCCTCGAGACCATCGAGCTCTACTGGGCCGGGTTCGGTCAGCGCTACGTGCGCCAGATCGGCGAACTGCTCGCGCAGGGCGATGCCGCGGGCGCGCTCGATCGCATCGGCCGCGTGGTGCACCGGCTGCGCCGCACCACCGTCCCGGGCTCCGCGGAGGACTCGTTCGACGAGGCGGAACTGGCCGAGCAGCAGGACGACCAGGATCCCCGCCCCCGCTTCGAGGTGCTGCTCGTCGACGAGACCACCGCGGGCGACCGCGACGCGCTCTACGCCGAGTCGCAGCGGCTGCGCTCGAGCGCAGATGCCTTCATCTACGACTTCGTGATCGTGCCGTCCGCCGACGACGCCATCGCGGCGCTGCTCACCAACCCCAACATCCTCGCGTGCATCGTGCGTCCCGGATTCAGCGACCGCAGCCGGCAGGCGCTGAGCCGCGACCTGCGCGACTCGATCGAGCTGGCGCATGCGCAGCAGCCGGGCGGCGCCCCGGCATCCCCGCGGAGCGCGCTCGCGTCGGTGCACCGCGTCATGCAGCTCGCCGACACGCTCGCCGCGCTGCGACCCGAGGTCGACCTGTACCTCGTGGCGGGCGCCCACATCGAGGATCTCGCGGGAGCGCTCACCCACCGGTTCCGCCGCGTGTTCCGCCGGGAGGATCAGCTCGAGCTCCACCTCTCGCTGCTCCGCCGCGTCTCCCACCTCTACGACACCCCGTTCTTCTCGGCGATCCAGGACCACGCACGTCGGCCCGTCGGCGTGTTCCACGCGCTGCCGGTCGGTCGCGGAGGATCCGTCGTCAGCTCGAAGTGGATCCGCGACCTCGCCGACTTCTACGGCATGAACCTGCTGCTCGCCGAGACCTCCGCCACCTCGGGCGGCCTCGATTCCCTGCTCGCGCCGACGGGCGCGATCAAGAAGGCGCAGGATCTCGCGGCCCGCGCGTTCGGAGCGCACCGCACCTTCCTCGTCACCAACGGCACCTCGACGGCGAACAAGATCGTGCACCAGGCGCTCGTCGAACCCGACGACGTCGTGCTCGTCGACCGCAACTGCCACAAGTCGCACCACCACGCCCTCATGCTCACGGGCGGCCGCACCGCGTACCTGGAGGCGTACCCGCTCAACGACTTCGCGTTCTACGGTGCGGTCCCGCTCAACCGGATCAAGCAGCTCCTGCTCGACTACCGGGCCGCGGGCCGGCTCGACGAGGTCCACATGATCACGCTGACGAACTGCACGTTCGACGGCATCGTCTACGACCCCGAGCGGGTGATGGCGGAGTGCCTCGCGATCAAACCCGACCTCGTGTTCCTCTGGGACGAGGCCTGGTTCGCGTTCGCTGCCTTCCACCCCGTGACCCGGCGCCGCACGGCGATGGCGGCGGCGAAGCGCCTCGAGGGTCGGCTCCGCTCCGCGGCGCACGCGTCGGCCTACGAGGAGCAGCGCGCCCGCCTCTTCGACCCCGAGACCGGGGAGCCCCGCGACGACACGGCCTGGCTGTCCGAGCGGCTGCTGCCCGCGCCCGACGCCCGGGTCCGGGTGTACGCCACGCAGTCGACCCACAAGACGCTGACCGCGCTACGCCAGGGATCCATGATCCACGTGTACGACCAGGACTGGGCGCTCGAGGCCGAGTACGCGTTCCACGAGGCGTTCATGACCCACACCTCGACCTCACCGAACTACCAGATCCTCGCCTCGCTCGACCTCGGGCGGCGCCAGGTGGAGCTCGAGGGCTTCGAGCTCGTGCAGCGCCAGCTCGACCTCGCGACGAGCCTCGCGCAGGCCGTCGCACGGCACCCCCTGCTGCGCCGCACGTTCCGTGTGCTGACCGCCCACGACCTGGTCCCCGCCGACTACCGCGGGAGCAGCCGGCCGATGCCGCTGCGTGACGGCCTGGCCGAGATGTGGCGGGCCTGGGACGAGGACGAGTTCGTGGTGGATCCGAGCCGGGTCACGATCGAGATCACGCGCACCGGCGTCGACGGCGACACGTTCAAGCACCAGTACCTCATGGACCAGTACGGGATCCAGGTCAACAAGACGAGCCGCAACACCGTGCTGTTCATGACCAACATCGGCACCTCGCGCAGCGCGATCGCGTACCTCATCGAGGTGCTCGTGAAGCTCGCGCAGCGCTTCGAACGGGATCGGGTCGCGCACGGCCTCCCGCCGGTCGCGTCCGATGCCGAGGAGATGCCGCCGCTGCCCGACTTCAGCGCCTTCGCCTCGGCGTACGCGCACGGCTCCGGGCTGCCGGACGGCGACCTGCGCTCGGCGTTCACCGACGGGCAGCGCCGCCAGCTGGTCGAGTACGTCACCCCCGAGGAGCTGCGCGAGCGCGTCGGCGGAGGAGAGGAACCGGTCTCCGCCGGCTTCGTCACGCCCTATCCGCCCGGGTTCCCCGTGCTCGTCCCCGGCCAGGTGATCACGGCGGAGGTGCTCGACTTCATGGCGGCGCTCGACACCCGCGAGATCCACGGCTTCGACCCGGCGAAGGGCTACCGCGTCATCCGCTAGGCTTCCCCGGTGCTCGCCGCCCTGAAATCCCCTCGCCTGCTCACCCGGGAGGTGCTCGCGGGACTCGTCGTCGCGCTCGCGCTGATCCCCGAGGCGATCTCGTTCTCGATCATCGCGGGCGTCGACCCCAAGGTCGGACTGTTCTCGTCGTTCATCATGGCGGTCACGATCGCGTTCGTGGGAGGTAGACCGGCGATGATCAGCGCGGCGACGGGTGCCGTGGCGCTCGTCATCGCCCCCGTGTCCCGCCAGTACGGCTTCGACTTCTTCATCGCGACGGTGCTGCTCGCGGGGGCGTTCCAGATCGTGCTCGGCGCGCTGGGCGTCGCGAAGCTGATGCGGTTCATCCCCCGCAGCGTCATGGTCGGCTTCGTCAACGCGCTCGCGATCCTCGTCTTCGTCGCCCAGTTCCCGCAGCTCATCGGGGTGCCGTGGATGGTCTACCCGCTCGTCGCGGGCGGGCTCGCGATCCTGGTCCTGCTGCCGCGGATCACGAGGGTCGTGCCCGCCCCGCTCGTGACCGTCGTGATCGTCACGGTGATCGTCGTCGTGTTCGCCATCAACGTCCCGACGGTGGGCGACCAGGGCGAGCTGCCCCGCAGCCTGCCCGAGCTGTTCATCCCGCACGTGCCGCTGACGTGGGAGACCTTCACGACCATCGCGCCGTTCGCGCTCGGCATGGCGCTCGTCGGCCTCATGGAATCGCTGCTGACGGCGAAGCTCGTCGACGACATCACCGACACGCACTCGAACAAGACCCGCGAGTCCTGGGGGCAGGGCGTCGCCAACATCGTGTCGGGCCTGTTCGGCGGCATGGGCGGCTGCGCCGTCGTCGGGCAGACCATGATCAACGTGAGGGTCTCGGGTGCGCGGACCCGGATCTCGACGTTCCTCGCGGGCGCATTCCTGCTGATCCTCGTGGTCGCGCTCGGCGACGTGGTCGCCGTGATCCCCATGGCCGCCCTCGTCGCCGTGATGATCGTGGTGTCGGCGAGCGCCTTCGACTGGCACTCGGTGCGCCCCTCGACGCTGCGGCGCATGCCGCTCAGCGAGACCCTCGTGATGGTGACGACCGTGGTCGCGGTGCTCGCGACCCACAACCTGGCGGTCGGGGTCGTCCTCGGTGTCGTCGTCGCCTCGGTGCTCTTCGTCCGCCGCGTCGCGCGGGTGGTCGCGGTCGAGCGCGAGCTCGCCGAGATCGACGGCGTGCCGCAGGCGCGCTACACCGTGACGGGCGAACTGTTCTTCGCGTCGAGCAACGACCTCACCACCCAGTTCGCCTACGCCGAGGACCCGGAGCGCGTCGTCATCGATCTCAGCCGCTCCCACGTGTGGGACGCGTCGAGCGTCGCCGCGCTCGACGCGATCACGACCAAGTACGAGCGTCGCGGCACGACGGTCGAGATCGTCGGGATGAACCCGGCCTCGCACGACTTCCACGGCCGGCTGAGCGGCGGCCTTGGCGGCGGGCTCTGAGCTGATCTCTGAGCTGCTCTCTGAGCTGATTCGGTTGCGGCGAATGGTGACCGGATCCTGCCCGAACCCGCCATTCGCCGCACCCGAAATCTGCGCGCTCCTGCGCTACCCCGCGAACACCACGCGACCGTCGACCACCGTGAGGCGGATCGGCAGGCCGGGCAGCTCGTCGGGCGAGGTCTCCACCGGGTCATCCGCCCACACCGTGAGATCGGCGACCGCGCCCACCGCGAGCACGCCGCGGTCCTCGTGTCCGCGGGCGAGCGCCGGCCAGAGCGTGTAGGCGAGCAGCGCTTCCTCGCCCGTCACCCGCTGCTCCGGCTCGAACACCGTCGCGTGCGGATCGCCCGGCGTGTGGCGCCCGCGCGCCCACGCCATGCCGAGGCGGGGGTCGTACTGGGCGACCGGCCAGTCCGATCCGAGCGTCAGGCGCACGCCCGCGTCGAGCACGCTGCGCACCCGGTATCCGGTCTCGTCGCGCCCTTCGCCGAGGCGGACCGCCCAGTTGTCGCTGTGATCCGCCGCGCGCCACTGCATGTGCAGCGGCTGCATCGACGCCGTGACCCCGGCGTCGCCGCGCGCGGCATTGAACGTCCGCAGCTGCTCGACGTCCGCGTCGGCGAGCACCTCGAGGTGCTCGATCGAGTGGAACGGCAGACCGTCGCGCTCGGGCAGCGTCGCGTAGACGTCGAGCACACGGCTGACGGCGTAGTCGCCGACCGCGTGCGTCGCGATGAGCATGCCCGCGTCGTGGTAGGCACGCACGACCTCACCGTAGCGCTCCCACGAGGGCCAGAACGGCACCCGACCGTCACCGCAGGCGTCGGGGGCGTGCAGCCAAGCCGTGCCCGTGTCGATCACGCCGTCGCTGAAGAGTTTGATGCCGTCGTTGCGCCAGAGACGACCCGCGCGGTCCTTGCCCGCGATGGCCCGCGCCACGTCCTCGTCGGAGTCGCCGACCGCATGCCAGTGGTGCACGGTGAGGCGGTGATCCAGCTCGCCCCGCTCCTCGAGCTCGGCGAGCAGATCGACCGTGCGGTCCTTGCCGTCCATGATCGCGCCGCCCGTGAGGCCGACCGCGGCGAGCCGGCGGAACATGTCGCGCAGCGCGTCCCGCTCGGCGTCGTGCGAGGCCTTCGGCGCGGCGTCGAAGAGCAGGTTGTAGGCGGTCGGCTCGCGCAGCTCGCCCGTCGGCGTGCCGTCGGGATCGACCACGATCTCGCTGGCGTCGTCGAACTCGCGCGCGCCGGTGATCCCTGCGGCCGCGAGCGCCGGCGCGGTCGCGAGCCCGGTGTGCAGGTCGTAGCAGATGAGTGCGACGGGGCGGCCCGGCGCCGCGTCGGCGAGCAGGTCGCCGCGCAGGCCCGTGTGCTCGAACGCCTCGTACTCGAGGTTCCAACCGCGCAGCCACGCCCCCTCGGGCAGACGGGCGTGCTCCGCCGCGATCGCCTCGCGCAGCGCGTCGATCGTCTCGAGCCCGCCGAGGTCGACGCCGGCCGTCACCTCCGCGGCCCAGTGGGGGTGGGTGTGCGAATCGAAGAGCCCGGGCGTGATCACCGCGCCGGCCAGCTCCCGCACCTCGATGCCGGCCGTCTCCGCTTCGGCGCGCACTGCGGCATCGTCGCCGATCAGCGCGATGCGGCCGTCGCGCACGAGGATCGCGGTCGCCTCCGCATCGGCGTCGGTGTTCGTGCGCAGTCGCGCGCCGATGAGGGCGAGGTCGCCTCCGCGGGATTCGGTCATCTTCGGTCCTCTCGGGAGTCAGTGACGCCCGATGGCGTCGAAGTGGTCGCGCGGCTCGGCTTCCGCGCCGAACCGTCTCGGATCCCAGTGTGCCTGGAATTCGGGGTCGCCGGTGCCGCCCTCCACGAGTTCGGCGAGGTATTCGCCCATGAACGCCGCGTACTTGAAGCCCTCGCCCGAGTCGCCGCAGGCGAGCACGATCGCGGGATGCACGCGGCCGACGACGAAGTCGCCGTCGCCGGAGTCCGTCCACGTGCACACCTGGGTGCCGAGCACGATCGGCGGCACGGCCGCGAGGTCGCGCTCGACGCGCGCCCGGATCGTCTCGGTGCGGGCGGGCACCGCCGTGCGGTCGAGGTCGTCGCCGAGCGTGCCGCCGACGAGCCGGCGCAGCGGCTGGTCGAGCCCCATCTTGTAGCCCGCGGCACCGTTCGGCATGGCGTAGACACCGGGCTCGTCGCCGATCGGGCAGTCGACGAGACCCGGGAGGTCGGGGGCGGGCGGGCTGAGCGCCGGATCGCCGAGGTACACGACCTGCTCGACATAGGGCGTGAGCGGCAGGCGCAGGCCGAGGCCCGGCAGCAGCTCGGCCGTGCCCGGTCCCGCGGCCAGCAGCAGCTGCTCGGCCTCGTGCACGGTGCCGTCCGTGAGGACCGCGGTCGCGGTCGTCGCGCCCGGTTCGATCCGCACGACCCGGCTGTGCGGACGGTAGTCGCCGCCGGCGCCGAGGAACGCGCGGAGCGCGCCCGCGAGCAGGCGGTCGGCGTGCACGACGCCCGCCTGCTCGACGAACAGCGCGTCGCGCCCGTCGGGCCGGAGGCCCGGGAACGCCTCGCCGACCCGATCGGCCGCCACCCGCTGCACGGGCTGCCCGATCGACGCGAGCGCCTCGGCCACGGCCGGAAGCGAGTGGTCGTCGCGCCAGAGCAGTCCGGTCCGCCGGAACACGGGCTCGCCGAGCCGATCCCCCAGCCGCTCCATCGCCCCGAGCGTCTCGAAGATGGACCGCGCCCGCCACACCTGCGTGTCGGCGAGCCGCCACAGCCGCGAGCTGCCGCCGTTCGACGCGTACGGCCCGCCCGGTTCGAAGCGCTCGAGCAGCGTGACCTGCCAGCCGAGCTCCTGCAGGCGCAGTGCGGCGGGGAGCCCCCAGGCTCCCCCGCCGACGACGATCGCGCGTTCGCGTCCCATCGCCCGCTCCGCTCAGTCGGTCACGGTCGTGTAGTGCTTGCGCAGCGGCTCGTGGACGCGCCAGACGCCGCGCCAGCCCGACGGCATCACCATGATGTCGCCCGGTCCGAACTCTGCAGGGGCCTCGCCGTCGGCCTCGACGGTGACGCGGCCCGAGAGGATCGTGCAGATCTCGGTGTAGCCGTCGCGGAAGGCCGTGAAGTCGCCGGGCAGGCACTCCCAGAGCCCGGTCTCGATGGGGCCGTGCCCCCAGACGGCCAGGCCGGCCTCGGTGAGGCCCTCGGTCAGCGCGGTCGGCTTGGGCGCGTGCGGGCCGAGGTCGAGGGAGGCGGTGCCGTGCGCGGCGATGGTGGGGATGCGGTCGTTCATGGGGTTCCTTCCCGCTCAGTGGCCGCGGCCGGTGATCACGTCGGCGATGTGGGCGATGGGCGACGTCTTCTCGCGGCCGGCGAGCTCCGAACGGTCGGCGATTCCGTAGGCCGCGTACAGCCCCTTCGTCGCGATCCAGCGCAGCGGTTCCGGCTCCCACTTGCGCACGCGGTGGTTCACCCACGGGAGGCCTGCGATCTCGGTGTCGTTGCCGAGGATCAGGTCGGCGATGGTGCGGCCGGCGAGGTTCGTCGAGGTGACGCCCGTGCCGACGTAGCCGCCGCCCCAGGCGATCCCCGTCTCGCGGTCGAGGCCGACGGTCGCCGCCCAGTCGCGGGGCACGCCGAGCACGCCCGACCACACGTGGTCGATGCTCGCCCCGCGGGTCGCGGGGAAGAAGCGATGCAGGATCTCGCTCAGCGTGTCGACGGTGCTGAGCGCCGTCTGCCCGTCGGTGTCCGTCTGCGAACCGTACTTGTAAGGCACGCCGCGGCCTCCGATCGCGATGCGGTCGTCGGCCGTGCGCTGCGCGTACATGTAGACGTGCGCGAAGTCGCCGAGCACCTCGCCCTCGCTCCAGCGCAGCTCGTCCCACACCTCTTTCGACAGCGGCTCGGTCGCGATGAGCGAGGAGTTCATCGGCAGCCAGAGCCGCTTGAGGCCCTTGAGCCCGGCGGTGAAGCCCTCGGTCGCGCGCACGATGAAGTCGGCCGTCACGGTGCCGTGCGTCGTGCGCAGGCGGTGAGGCTCGATCTCGACCACGCGGGTGCGCTCGTAGATCTCGACGCCGAGCCGCTCGACCGCGTCGGCGAGGCCCGAGACGAGCTTCGCCGGCTGGATCCGGGCCGCGTGCGGGTGCCAGACGGCGGCGCGGGTGCCCGCGACGTTGATCTTCGCCCGCGCCTCCGGCGCTTCGAGCAGTTCGAGGTCGGTGTACCGCCACGACTGCTCCTCGGCGGCGAACGCGCGGATCCGCGCCTCCTGCGCCGGGGTGTAGGCGACGTTGAACTCGCCGCCCTTCTTGATGTCGGCGTCGATCCCCTCGGCCGCAGCGACCCGGATCACCTCGTCCACGGTCTCGTTCATGGCGCGCTGGAACCGCTCGGCCGCGTCGCGTCCGTGGGTCGGCTCGTACTGGGCCCGGCCGCCCGTCATGGCGGAGGTGAGCCAGCCGCCGTTGCGTCCGGATGCACCGTAGCCGGCGTGCCGCTGCTCGACCACGACCACGCGCAGCTCGGGGCGCTGCTGCTTCAGGTAGTAGGCCGTCCAGAGGCCGGTGTATCCGGCGCCGACGATGGCGACGTCGGCGGTCAGGTCGCCCGGCAGCTCGGGGCGCTGCTTCGGGGTGCCGACCTGCTGCCACCAGTGGGAGACGTTGCCGTTGATCATGGGTATCGGGCTTTCTCGCGAGAAGGGATGGGTGGGATAAGCGGATGGGTCAGGCGGCGACCGCGTCGGCGACCTCGCCGGGCTCGGCGTCGAACACCGAGGCGCGGGCCGGGTCCCAGCTGAGCCAGGCCGACTGCTCGTCGCCCGACAGCCAGTCGAGCGCCCGCGGGCCGCGGACCACGCCGGTCGAGCCGTCGGGCAGCACGACCTCGTACTTCCAGCCGGAGCCGAGGTAGATCGCCTGGCGGATCGAGACGGGGATCGCGGGACGCCCGGCTCCGACCTCGGTGTCGCGGGCGAACAGCTCCCCGTGCTCCGGACGCACGACGGTGATCGTGCGTCCGTCGGCGCTCAGCACCTTCGTCGATTCTCCGATGAACCCCGCGACGAAGAGCGACGCCGGGGTCTCGTAGAGCTGCTTGGACGTGCCGACCTGCTCGATGCGGCCGTTGTTGAACACCGCGATCCGGTCGGAGAGCGTGAGCGCCTCCTCCTGGTCGTGGGTCACGAACACGAAGGTGCGGCCGACTTCGCGGTGCACGCGGCGCAGTTCGAGCTGCAGCCGCTCGCGCAGCTGCTTGTCGAGCGCGCCGAGCGGCTCGTCGAGCAGCAGCACCTTCGGTTCGAATACGAGGGCGCGCGCGAGCGCCACGCGCTGCTGCTGGCCGCCCGAGAGCTCCTTCGGCGCGCGATCCTCGTAGCCGGAGAGCCCTGCGGTGAGCAGCGCGGCGCGCGCCCGCGCCTCGGCCTCCTGCTTGGCGACCTTGCGCTGCCGCAGCGGGAAGGTGACGTTGTCGAGCACGCTGAGGTGCGGGAACAGCGCGTAGTGCTGGAACACGATCCCCAGGTCGCGCTTGTGCACGGGCACGTCGTCCATGCGCTTGCCGTCGATCTCGACGTACCCCGAGGTGAGGTCGGTGAACCCCGCGATCAGGTTCAGCGTCGTGGTCTTGCCCGAGCCCGAAGGCCCGAGGAAGGTCATGAATTCGCCCGGCTCGACCTGCAGCGAGACGTCGTCGAGCGCGATCGACTTCGGGTAGTGCTTCGAGACGCCCGCGAGCAGGATCTCGGCACCGGTCTGGTTACGCCCTTCGGCCACGGTTCTTCCTTCCGGTGAGCACGAGCGCCACGATGACGAGCGTCGTGATGAGCACGAGGATGACGGTCGCGGCGGCCGCGAGCGTCGGGTCGGTGTCGCGAGTCACGCTCGCGTACATGAGGACGGGGAGGGTGTTGAGGTAGGGGCTCTTGATGAAGAGCGACAGCATGACCTCGTCGAACGAGGTGACGAACGCGAACAGCGCACCCGAGACGATGCCCGGCACGATGTTCGGCAGCGTCACCGCGAAGAAGGTCTTGAGCCGGCTCGCGCCGAGGCTCAGCGCCGCGAGCTCGAGCCGGTCGTCGAACCCCGCGAAGCCGGCCGTGATCGCGATGACCGTGAACGGCAGCGCGAGCACCGTGTGCGCGAGCACGAAGCCGACGAGCGTGCCGACGAGCCCGAGCTTCAGGAACACCGAGTAGAGGCCGATCGCGACGACGATGCCAGGCACCACCATGGGCGCCAGCAGTCCGATCCGCAGCGTCGACGATGCCCGCTTGCTGGTGAGCGCCCGCAGACCGAGCGCGGCGAGCAGGCCGAGCACGGTCGCGAGCACCGCGACGAGCAGGCCGATCAGCAGCGAGTTGCCGAGCGCCGAGGTCCATGCCGGGTTCGAGAAGAACGACTCGTACCACCGCAGCGACCAGCTCTCCGGCGGGAACACGAACGAGGCCTTGCCCGTGAAGCTCAGCGGGATGACCACGAGGGTCGGAGCGATCAGCCAGACCGCGACGAGGAGGCTGAACGCCCACAGGATCCCGCGCGTGAGCGGAGTGACACGGATCATGAGAACACCTCCACCGCGAGGCCGCGTTTCCCCGCCCCGCGCGCCACCAGGCCGACGAGGCCGAGCAGGACGAAGGTCGACACGAGCAGGATCACGCCGAGCGCACCGCCGCGGCCCCACTGCAGCAGGCTGCTCACCTGCGCGTAGATCGCCTGGGCGAGCATGCTGTCGGACGGCGAGCCCAGCAGCGCGGGCGTGACGTAGAAGCCGAGCGCCTGGATGAACACCATCAGCGCGCCGGCGGCGATGCCGGGCAGCGACAGCGGGAGGAAGACGCGGAGGAACGCGACCGACGGCCTGGCGCCGAGCGAGCGGGCCGCGGTCACGAGGCGTCCGTCGATCCCGCTCATCACCGCGTAGAGCGGCAGCACCATGAACGGCATGAGCACCTGGCTGAGACCGATGAGCACGCCCGTGTTGCTGCGCAGCAGCTTGACCGGACCGAGATTCATCAGTTCGAGGAAGCCGTTCACCACGCCGGAGTCCTGCAGCAGCACGATCCACGCGAAGGTGCGGATCATGAGCGAGGTCCAGAACGGGATCAGCGCGATCACCACGAGCCAGGCGCGAGCCCGCGGGCCCACGACGGTCATGAGGAAGGCGTACGGGTACGCCAGCAGCAGGCAGATGACGGTCGCGAGCGCCGCATTGCCGAAGGTGCGCAGCAGGATCCCGATGTTCTGGGAGTTCTCGAACGCCCACGCGTAGTTGTCGAGGCCGGGCTGCGGGTCGCTGAAGCTGCGCCACATGCTCTCGAACACGGGATAGGCGAAGACGCCGAGCAGCAGCGCGTACGCCGGCAGCAGGAGCAGGAGCGCCCGGACCGGTGCGCGCCGCGAGGTGTTCGCGGCGCGCACCACCGGGATGTTCGTGGTCGTCACGGTGAACCGATCAGCCCTGCAGCCACTTCGTCCAGCGCTCGAGCTCGGAGTCGTAGTTCTCCGCCCACCACTTCGCGTCGGTCGGGACCATCTGCTTGGCGATCTCGGGGGCCGTCGTCAGGTATTCCTTGCCGAGCGCGTCGAGCTTCGGCTCCGCCTCGGTGTTGACCGGGGAGTACGAGGTCAGCTCGGTCAGCTTCTCCTGCTGCTCCTTGCCGAGGTAGTAGTTGATGAACGCGAACGCGGCATCGGGGTTCTTCGCGTTCTTCGGGACGCCGAGGGCCTCGGTGATCTGCAGCGCCTGATTCCAGATCGGCTTGTAGTCGGCCCCGTTCTTGACGGCGGCGTAGCCGCGGCCCGACCAGACGAGCGCCATGTCGGCCTCGCCCGACTCGATCATCTGCTGCGACTCGGCGCCGGTCTTCCAGTAGATGAGGCTGCTGCGGATCGCGTCGATGCTCTTGTAGGCGCGATCCATGTCGAGCGGGTAGAGCTTGTCGGGCGCGACCCCGTCGGCGAGCAGGGCGCCCTCGTAGATGCCCGGGCCCACGTCCTCGAAGCCCGCGATGGCCCGCTTGCCCGGGAACTTCTGCGTGTCGAAGAAGTCCTTCCATCCGGTCGGAGCGGTGGGGTACTTCTTCGCGTTGTAGAGGATCACGTAGCCGTACTGCATGGCGGGCACGTAGCAGTCGCCGACGAGCCCGTCGGGCACCTTCGAGGTGTCGACGATCTTCGTGTCGAGCGGCATGAGCAGACCCTTGTCGCCGCACTGCTTCTGCGCCCAGATGATGTCGGTGTCGACGACGTCCCAGGTGACCGCGTTGTTGTCGACCTGCGCCTTCACCTTCGCGTACTCGGTCGGGCCGTCTTCGAGCACCGTGGCGCCGGAGGCCTTCGCGAAGGGCTTGCCCGCCGCCTCCATCTGCCCCTTCTGGAACACGCCGCCCCAGGAGACGAAGGTCACGGTCGAGCCCTGCAGCGCGCCCTCCTTGACCGTTCCGGCTTTCGCGGGACCGCTGCCGAGGTCGGCTTTGGGAGCGCCTCCGCCCGAGGCGCAGCCGACGAGCAGCGCGCCGGCCCCGAGCAGTGCGATGGACGACGCGATCGCGCGTCGCATCCGCTGGGTTGATGACATGGTGTGATCCTCTCCGTTGATGATCAGGTGGGTCGGCCGGCCCCTGCGGGCTCGGTCGGGCTAGGCGCCGTGCGCCTCGTCGGGCGTCGGCGGGCTGTTGATCCAGATGACGCGGGCCTCCGCATCGGACTCGTTCACGATGCGGTGGGGCACCGAGCTCAGGAACTCGATCGAATCGTCGCGGGACATCTCGAAGCGCTCTCCGCCGAGCTCGAACACGACGGTGCCGTCGATGACGACGAACATCTCCTGGGCGTTGCCGTGCGTGTAGGGATGCGCACCCGTGCTCGCACCGGGAGCGAACTCGCCGGCGTAGACCTCGAGGTTGCGCAGCGGCGGGAGCGAGAGCACGAACTTCTCGACCCCGAGCGCCCCCTCGAGACGGGGGCGGCGGTCCGCGCGGAGCACGCCCCGGGTGTGGGCGGCGCGTTCGTCGAGCAGCTCGGCCGGCGAGACGCCGAGCGCGCCGGCGATCTTGCGCAGCGACGCGACGCTCGCATTGGTGCGGCCGTTCTCGAGCTGGCTCAGGAAGCTGGTGCTGACGCCGGCCGCGGCGGCGAGCGCGCGCAGGCTCATGCCGCGCAGCTCGCGGAAGGACGCGACCCTCGGGCCGAGATCGTCTTCGTGATCCGTCATGGTTCTCCTTCGAACCGTTCAGCTCTGCGGCCCGGAGACTGAACCCGGATCGCTATCTCACTGAACACTTCGTTCAGTGACGTCTCGCCCAACGTACAGTCCCCGCGGCCGGAGCACAAGACCCTGCTTCCGGGAGGCGTAGGCTGTCGGAGTCCCGCCACAAGCGGGCCGGCCCGAAGTTGCGCACTGAGCACACCCACGGCTCGGCTGCACAGTCCGTGCACCGTCCGTCCCGCCCCTCAGTGAAAGCCGTTCCGTGTCAGCCACGAATCCCCCAGCACCTTCGCCCACCGCGCCGCAGCAGCCCCGCAACAAGCCGGCGCAGGTGATCCTCGCCAGCCTCGTCGGAACCACGATCGAGTTCTACGACTTCTACGTCTATGCCACGGCGGCCGTGCTCGTGTTCCCCGTCCTCTTCTTCCCCACCGGCAACGAGACGACGGCGCTCGTCGCGTCCTTCGCGACGTTCGGTGCCGCGATGCTCGCCCGCCCCATCGGCGCCGTCGTCTTCGGCCACCTCGGCGACCGGTTGGGCCGCAAGACGACCCTCGTGGTGTCGCTGCTCACCATGGGCATCGCGACCTTCCTCATCGGCCTGCTGCCGACCCACGAGAACATCGGCGTCTGGGCGGCGGTCCTGCTGCTGATCCTCCGTCTCGCGCAGGGCTTCGCGCTCGGCGGCGAGTGGTCGGGCGCGGCCCTGGTCGCCACCGAGAACGCACCCGAGGGCAAGCGCGCCTGGTACGGCACGTTCCCCCAGCTCGGCGCCCCCATCGGCTTCATCATCGCGAACATGCTGTTCTACGCGATCAACCTCGGGCTCGCCGATCCGTCGAAGCCCGGCATCGCGTCCGACGCGTTCCTGCAGTGGGGCTGGCGCGTGCCGTTCCTGTTCTCGGCCGTGATGGTGATCGTAGGGCTCTGGGTTCGCCTGCGCCTCGTCGAGTCGAACGCGTTCGAGCGGACCCGCGAGACCGGCCAGGTGAAGCGCATGCCGCTCGCCGAGGCGTTCACGCGCCACTGGAAGGCGCTGATCCTCGGCACCTTCGCGATGCTCGCGACCTACGTGCTGTTCTACCTGATGACCTCGTTCACGCTGACCCTCGGCACCCGCCCCGTCCTCGAGGTCGCGAAGGCCAAGGCCGAGCAGGCCGGGACCCCGTTCGACGCGGCCTCGTACGTGCCCGGCCTCGGCTACTCCTACAACGACTTCATCCTGATGCTCGTGTTCGGCGTGATCTTCTTCGGGCTCTTCACGCTCGTGTCCGGCCCGCTGGCCGACCGCTACGGTCGCCGCCGCACCCTCATCTGGGTGACCGCGGCGATCGCGCTGTTCGGCTTCACCTTCGTGCCGCTGCTCGGCGGCGGCACCGCGACCGTGATCTTCTTCCTCGCGCTCGGCTTCACCCTGATGGGCCTCACCTTCGGCCCCATGGGCGCGTTCCTGCCCGAGATGTTCCCGACCAACGTGCGCTACACGGGCTCGGCGATCGCCTACAACGTGTCGTCGATCCTGGGCGCCGCGCTCGCGCCCATCGTCGCCGTCTGGCTGTGGGGACTCGCGGACGGCAGCCCGGTGCTGGTCGGCCTCTACCTGACGGGCGCGGCGGTGCTCACGCTCGTCTCGCTCATCCTGACGCCCGAGACGAAGGACGTCGACATCGAGGCGTAGGCGCTCGGCTCCGCCGGTCCTCCGTCATCCTGCGCGAGGAACGAGTCGCAGGATCCTGCGACTCCTCCGTCGCGCAGGATGACGGTGCGGTGGGCCGGCGCAACCCGCCGACCCAGCCGGATCAGGTGGTCGACTCCCCGGCCTCGCCCGTATCGACGAGCAGTACGCCCGACTTGACGGCCCAGGTCATGGCGACCTCGTCGCCGGCCGCGTACGACCGCGCCTCGTGGCTCAGGCGCACCGCGCCCGTGCCACCGCCGGGCAGCTCCACCGTGTACCGCCGCGACGAGCCGAGGTAGGTCGCGTCCGCGATCCTGACCGGGAGCGCGTTGCGGTCGTCGGTGGCCGCCGTGCCCGCCGGTTCGAGACGCAGGTTCTCGGGACGGATCAGGATCGCCAGGTCCGAGTGCCGGGAGCGGCCGTCGGCCAGCACGCGGTGACCTGCGACCTCGATCGCGGTGCGATCATCGCCGACGGCCTCGCCGCGGCCGAGCAGCACGGTCGATTCGCCGAGGAAGCGCCCGACGAACAGCGTCCGCGGGGCCTCGTACAGGTCCTCGGCGGTCCCGACCTGCTCGATCCTGCCGTTGTTGAAGACCGCGATGCGGTCCGACATCGACAGCGCCTCCTCCTGGTCGTGTGTGACGTACACGAACGTCGAGCCGACCTCGCGGTGGATCCGCTTGATCTCGGCCTGCAGCCACTCGCGCAGCTTCTTGTCGAGGGCGCCGAGGGGCTCGTCCATGAGGAGCACGCGGGGCTCGTAGACGAGCGCGCGGGCGAGCGCGACGCGCTGCTGCTGGCCGCCGGAGAGCTCCGACGGGTAGCGGTCGCCGTAGTCCCCCATCCGCACCATCGCGAGCGCATCGGCGACCATCCGCTGCTGGTCCGCCTTCCCGATCCTGCGGCGCTGCAGCGGGTACGCGATGTTCTCGGCGACGGTCTTGTGCGGGAACAGCGCATAGTTCTGGAACACCATGCCGATGTCGCGCTTGTGCGGCGGCAGCTTCGCCACCGGCTTGCCCGAGATGTGCAGGTGCCCCTCGGTCACCGAGGTGAAGCCGGCGATCATGTTCAGCGTCGTCGTCTTGCCCGAGCCCGAGGGTCCGAGGAAGGTCATGAACTCGCCCGGCTCGATCGCGAGGTCGATCCGGTCGACGACGGTGTTCGGACCGTAGCGCTTCGTGACCGAGGTGAGGCTGATGCCCGCCTCCGCGATCTCGGCGATCGCCGAGGTGTTCAGCCCCTCGCTGCGCAGCTGCTGCTCGTGCCCCTCCGGCACCGGGATCTGGTCGTGGGTCATCGCGTTCACGCTGCGACTCGCTTTCTCTTGCGTGTGGTGAAGAACTGGGCCGCGAGCATCACGATCACCGAGGTGCACATCGTGATCACCGCGACCGCGGCGACGGTCGGATCGTTCGTCTGTGTGACGCTGTTGAAGATCTTCACCGGCAGCGTCTGCAGGGACGGACTCTGGATGAACAGCGAGAGCACCACCTCGTCGAACGAGGTGACGAAGGCGAACAGCGCACCCGCGGTCACGCCGGGGGCGATGAGCGGCAGGGTGATGCTGAAGAACGTGCGCATCCGGCCTGCGCCGAGCGAGGCCGACGCCTGCTCGAGCCGCGGATCGAGTCCCTGCAGCGATGCCATCACGTTCGTGATGACGAGCGGCAGGGAGACGATCGTGTGCGCGAGCACGAAGCCGGGCAGGGTGCCGAGCAGGTGCATGCGCAGGAACAGCGAGTACAGGCCGACCGCGAGCACGATGCCCGGCACGATGAGCGGGAGCAGGTAGTACCCCTCGAGCAGCCCCTTGCCCCGGAACTTCACCTTCGACAGTCCGATCGCCGCCATCACCCCCACCGCGGTGGCGACGATCATGGTGACGACCGCGACCTGCAGCGAGGCGAACAGCGCCCGGAGCCACGTGGGGTCGGTGAAGAAGTTCTCGTACCACCGGGTCGAGAATCCCTTCGGCGGGAAGTTGAACGACGGTGCCGCGTTGAACGACATCGGCACGATCACGAGGGTCGGCAGGATCAACCACAGGATGATGACGACGGCGAAGACGCCGAGGACCCGCTTGCTGGTCATCGCTTCTCCACCCCCGGGAAGAGGCTCGCGCCCCGATTGAGGCGCGTTACGATCACGAGGAGCAGGATCGTGCACACCAGCAGGAAGATGCCGAGCGCGGTGCCGTGGCCCCACATCAGGAAGACGCTGATCTGCTGCTGGATCAGTGCGGACACCATGATCTCCTTCGACGATCCGAGCAGCGCGGGGATGATGTAGAAGCCGAGGCCGAGGATGAAGACGGTGACCGAGCCGGCGAAGATTCCCGGCCGCGAGAGCGGCAGGTAGACCGTGAAGAACGCGGTGACGGGGTTCGCCCCCAGGTTCGACGCGGCCGGCAGCAGGCGCTTGTCGATCTTGGCCATCGACGAATAGAGCGGCAGCACCATGAACGGCAGCAGCACCTGGCACATGCCGAGCGCGACGCCGAAGGTCGTGCGGATCAGCGGGATCGGGCCGATCCCGAACCAGGCCTCGAGCAGGCCGTTGATGGGGCCGGTGTCCTGCAGCAGCACCATCCACGCGAGGGTGCGCACGAGGATCGAGGTCCACAGCGGCAGCATGACGAAGAGCTGCAGCACGCCCCGGGTGCGGTCGGAGACGATCGTCATGAGGTAGGCGTAGGGATAGGCGAGCAGGAGGCAGACGACGGTGACGAGCAGCGCCGTGCCGAAGGTGCGCGCGACCACGGCGATGTTCGCCTCGGTCGTGAACAGCCAGCGGTAGTTCTGCAGCCCCGGCTGCGGGTCGGTGACCGATCGGATGAAGACGTCGACCAGCGGCGCGAGGAAGAACAGGGAGACGATCACGAACGCCGGAACGAGGAGCAGCAGCGGACGCCAGTTCCTGGGCGCTCGCTGCTGCTCGTCGGCGTCCGCGCCGGGGGCCGTTCGGCCCCCGGCGACGGTCGTGCCGGTCATCTCGTTCAGTTGCCCGTGGCCCAGCCGGCCCACGCCGCGGCGAGCGCGTCGTAGTTCTTGACCCAGAAGTCGACGTTCGGGGCGATGCCGGTGTCGAGGTGCTCGGTGGTCATCCACTTCTCGAGCAGCGGCGTCAGCTTCGGCTTCGCGTCGACGTTGACCCCGCCGTAGGAGGTGAGCTCCGTCATCTTGGCCTGCTGCTCGGCGCCGAGGGAGTAGTTGACGGCGGCGAAGGCCGCATCCTTGTCCTTCACGCCCTTCGGGATGCCGTTCGAGTCGACCATGATCATCCACTGGTTCCACATCGGCGCGACCTTGGCGCCCGCGTTGGCCGCTCCGTAGCCGCGGCCCGACCAGACGAGCCCCATCACGGCCTCGCCGCTCTCGAGCTGCTGCTGCGCCTGCGCTCCGGTGGTCCAGCCGATCACGTTGTTGCCGAGCTTCTTGTACATGTCGAAGGCGCCCGGGATGTCCTCGGGGGTGAGCTTCTTGAGGTCCTTGCCCTGCGCCGTGAGTGCGAACTCGACGGTCTGCGGGTCGACGTAGGTCGACTGGCTGACGGTGCGCTTGCCCGGGAACTTCTGGGTGTCGAAGAAGTCGGCGGCGCTCGTCGGCGGGTTCGCGCCGAACTTCTCGGTGTTGTAGACGAGCACCAGGCCGTAGAGGATCTGCGGGACCATGCACTTGTCGGTAATGGTTCCCTTCGGGATCTTCGAGGTGTCGACCTTGCTCATGTCGTATTCCTCGTAGAGGGTGCCGCATCCGCGCGCGGTGTCGAACTGGGTGGTGTTCACGACGTCCCAGCTCACGTTGCCCGCGTCGACCATGGCCTTGAGCTTGCCGGCATCGAACGCGTCCTGGGTGAAGGTCGCGCCGGAGGCCTTCGCGAACGGATCCCAGAGGGCCTTCTGCTGGCCGTCCTGGAACACGCCGCCCGAACCGGCGAAGGTGAGGGTGACCCCCGCGAGCGAATCGGCCTTGATCTCGCCGGCGACGGGCTTGCCGAGGTCGTGCGTGGGCGCGGGGGCCTGCTCGCCGCCGCTGCAGCCGGCGAGCGTCAGCGCGAGCGCCGCGGCACCGGCGACGATCGCGAGGCCGCGTCGCGCCCTGGAGTTCTTCAACATGGATGTGCGCTCCTTCACGTCGGTGTGAAATTCGGCCCCTCCCCGGGCGCGTTCCGTGCGCCGGGACCCGGGCATCATCGCCCTCGGGTGCGGGACCTCACTCAAAGTACCCACGTACTCCGCGGCGCTCCGGCCCGCGTTACGGCTTCGTTACCCCGGACCGACGAACTTCGTATCCCCATATGCGAGCGCCCGAAAGCGTCATATGAACGTACGGAGTCTTCCACCGCCTGTAGCGCCGGCCATACGATTGAGCCGACATTCGCCGCAGTTCAAAGGAGACGCACGTGCGGATCATCATCGTCGGGGCCGGCCTCTCCGGACTCGCCTCCGCCTGGGAGCTTCGCAAGGCCGGGCACGATGTCACGGTGCTGGAGGCACGCGATCGCGTCGGCGGCCGCACGTGGTCGCAGCGCCTCGGCAACGGGCAGTGGACCGAACGGGGCGGCGAGTACATCTTCCCCACGGAGTTCCCCATCCGCAGGCTCGCCGCAGAACTCGGCGTGCCGATCATGTCGCACAACGTCCGCTATGGGCGCCGCACCGTCAACGGCCGCGTGATCTCGTTCGCCGAGCTGGATGCGACGAGCGAGCGGGTGCGGGCGACGCTCGCCCAGATGCTCGCGGACGGCGAGACCGGGGTATCGCTCGAAGCGGCGTTCGCCGCGGCCCTCGGTGCCGACTATCGTCTCGACCCCGTCTACCGGCGCACGACGACCTCCGCTGCAGCCGATCCCGCGCTCGTCAGTGCGGAGGCCGTGCTGCTGCACGAGTCCTCGACCGTCGACGGCTACGTCGAGGACGGCGGGCGCTTCGTGTCGGGCAACCAGTCGCTCTCGATCGAGATCGCGCGTCGCCTCGGGGACCTGGTTCGCCTCGAACATCCCATCGCCCGCCTGGACCAGTCGGCGAGCGGCGTGCAGGCGGAACTCGTCGACGGCACGCGGCTCGACGCCGATGCCGCGGTGCTCTCGGTCCCGCTGCCCGTCCTGCGCGAACTCGAACTCGGCTTCGATCTTCCCGAGGCGCAGCAGCGCGCGCTCGATCACCGGTTCATGGGCGTCGCCGCGAAGCTCGGCGTCCCGCTCAGCCGCGTCGACGACGACATCGCCCTGCAGAACCCCGATCACACCTGGTGGTCGTGGCGTTCGCTCTCGGTAGACGGCGAGCACCGCATCCCCGCGCTGTCCTGCTTCGCCGGGGGCCGGCCGCGCTGGCGGCACTCGGCGTGGCCGAGGGGTCCGAGGGGTGGGTCCGGGCGCTGCGCGGCATGCGCCCCGAACTGGAGATCGACGGCGATCCCCTGCTCACGACCTGGGCTGACGATCCCTGGGCCCGCGGCTCGTACAGCGCGCCGGGGCTCGCCTGGAGCGCTGAGGACGCCGGTGCGTTCGACCGCACCGCCGGCCGCGTCGCCCTGGCCGGCGAGCACACCGGGCTCGCGCAGTCCCTCTCCGGCGCGGTCGCGTCGGGCTACCGAGCGGTCGCCGCGCTCGCCCGGGAGTTCGCGGCCTAGCCCCGGCGGATCGCGATGGCCTTCACCGTCCGGACCCTGCTCGAACTCCCGTCGGCGCGCACGCGCTCGCTCACGCCGGGCATCGGCGAGGATCGTCCCATCGCGTGGGCGCACGTGTGCGAGCTGGCCGAGCCGTGGAAGTGGCTCGGCTCGGGCGCGCTGGTGATGACGACCGGCCTCGCCGTCCCGGAATCGGCCGCGGATCAGAGCCGGTACTTCGAGGGGATGCAGGCGGTCGGGATCGCGGCCGTGACGATCGGCGAGGACATGTCCGCACCTCCCCTCACCGCTGACGCGCTCGCGCACGCCTCGGAGCTCGGCTTCCCGGTGCTGGAGACCGCTCACGAGACGCCGTTCATCGGCCTCGCCATGGCGGTCGCCGAGGCCGCCCAGCAGGAGCGTGCGATGCGGGTCCAGCGCACCGAGCGCCTGTACGCCGCGCTCGGTGCGCACGCGTCCGACGGCATCGAGCCGCTGCTCGAGGACCTCGGCGCCGTCCTCGGCGGAACCGCCGCGGTGCGTCCGAGCCGCCGGGCGCGGGGTGCCACCCACGGCCGCGTCGAGCAGCTGGGCGCGCGAGTCTTCGAGGTCCCGCTGCTGGCGCCCGGGGACCCGGCCCTGCGCCTCACCCTCGACGAGCACGGCTCCCTCGACCTCGCGCTGCTGCAGCACGCCTCGGCCATCGTGAGCTCCGCGCTCTCGGTGGCGGCCGCCGCACGGCGGCACGAGTGGATGTACGGTTCGATCCTCCTCGCGAACCTCGCGGACGGCACGGTTCCTCCAGCGCCCGCGGAGCGACTCGTGGCGGCGCACGGCGTCGGAGCGCCCTACGCCGTCGCTTCCTGGCCGGTCGACGACCCGCGGGAGGCGGTCGAAGCGGCGCTCGCGGGGTTCTCGGCCGCCGAGCTGCCCGCGCTCGCGACGATCAAGGACGGGCACGTGCTGCTGCTCGCGCAGGACGGCGAGGGGCTCGTCGCCGCCCTCGAGTCGTTGGTGCCGAGCGCGGGCGCGATCGGCGTCAGTGCGCCGTTTCCCGCGCTGGACGGCTTCGCGAGCGGGATCCGCGAGGCGAACCTCGCGCTCGTGCACGCCGGCCGGAACGGGGCCGCGAGCGTCACGCGATTCGAACCCGCGAGCTCCGGCTCGCTCTTCCTGCCGGAATCGCCGAGCCAGCTGCGAGCCCTGGCGGCCCAGGTGCTCGATCCGCTCTTCGCCTACGACCGGCGGCGGGGCACCCAGCTGCTCCCGACCCTGCGGGTGTTCCTCGAGGAGAACCGCGGCTGGGTGCGTGCGGCCGATCGGCTGTTCATCCACCGGCAGACGCTGATCGCCCGGGTGGCCCGGATCGAGCAGGTGCTCGAACGCGACCTGTCGACGCTCGCCGACGCCACCGAGTGCTGGCTTGCGTTGCAGGCGGCCATCGAGTGCGGCCTCGTCGAGCCCATCGCGACCGAGGATCATACGAACGTCCGAGGCATCGGACGCTGATCAGACGCTTTTCCCTTGCCGAGCCCCTCCGCCGCTCCATAGCCTGGTCGACGCGGTCCGCCTGAATCCAGAGGAGACACATGAGCACCACCCCCGACACCGACGTCATCGTGATCGGAGCCGGCTTCGCCGGTCTCGTCGCGGCCCGCGAACTCGGCCGGGCCGGGTTCGACGTGATCGTGCTCGAAGCGCGCGACCGCGTCGGCGGCCGGACGTGGACCGACCGGCGCATGGGCCACGACCTCGAACTGGGCGGCACGTGGGTGCACTGGGTGCAGCCGCACACCTGGTCCGAGATGACCCGGTACCAGCGCGACATCGTGCGCAGCCCGGCAGTCGAGGAGGCGTTCTGGCTCGGCGCAGGGGACGCACCCCGCCGGGGCACCCTCGACGACTTCATGGCGCTGATCGACGCGGGCCAGCAGCAGCTCGTCGACGATGTCCGCACGGCGATCCCGCGCGGCGTCGACCCCACGGTCGGCGGGATCCGGCAGCTCGACCCGCTCTCGATCCAGGATCGCTTCGACGCGCTCGGCCTCGACCCGGACGCGCGCAGCGCGAACGAGTCGGTGTGGGTGGGGCACGTGAACGCGCGGCTCGACCAGGTGGGCCTCGCGAGCGCGATGCGCTGGGTGGCCGCGACCGGCGGCCACTGGCAGCTCATGCACGAGGCGTCGGCCACCTACCGCGTGGTCGGCGGGATGTCGGAGTGGACCCGCCTCATCGCCGAGGACGTACCGGGCGAGATCCGGCTCGGTACGACCGTGGTGGGCGTCGTCCAGGACTCCGACGCAGGCAGCGTCGCCGTCACGACCGGCGACGGCACGACGCTGCGCGCCCGCCGCGTCGTCACGACGCTGCCGATCAACGCGATCGGCGGGATCGCGTTCGAGCCCGCGCTGCCCCCGGCCTGGCAGCGGGCCGCTGCCGAGACGGTCGCTTCGCAGGGCACGAAGGTCTGGATCAAGGTGCGCGGCGCCATCCCCCGGTTCTTCGCGTACGCGAGCCAGAGGCACCCGCTGTCGGTGCTGAAGAGCGAGTACTTCGGAACGGACGCGCACGGCGACTACTCGATCCTTGTCGCGTTCGGCCCCGACCACACGCAGCTCGACCTCACGAGCATCGCCGATGTGCAGGCTGCCGTCGACGCGTTCCGCGGCGACCTCGAGGTGCTCGAGGTCGCCGCGCACGACTGGATGAAGGATCCGCTGTCGCGCAACACCTGGATGACGCATCGGCCCGGGCAGCTCACCCGCGACCTCGCCGAACTGCGCGAACCGCACGGGCTCGTGCACTTCGCCACCACCGACAACGCGAACCTCTGGGGCGGCTTCGTCGACGGCGCGATCGAGAGCGGGCTGCGTGAGGCGAAGCGGATCGCCGAGGAGCTCGCGCCGCGCTAGTCCCGCACCAGCACCTCGTCGCCGAGCACGGCGCGCGCGGTGAGCATGCCTCCGGAGAGCGACGCCGAGTCGAAGCCCTCCTGCGCGAGCAGCCGGTGGGCGATGTGCGAGCGCACTCCGGAGCCGCAGAGCACGAGCACCGGACGGCCGGCAGCGGCGGCCCGCACCTCCGCGAGCCGCCCGCGCAGTTCGGTGTGCGGCACGTGCATCGCTCCCGGCAGGTGCCCCGATGCGAACTCCCCGGAGCTGCGCACGTCGAGCACCAGCGCCGACTCCCGGCGAGCCGGCCACTCCTCCGCGTACCAGAGCGCGAGCGTCCCGTCGACGACGTTCGTTCCAACCATGCCCGCGAGGTTGACCGGATCCTTCGCGCTGCCGTGCACGGGCGAATAGGCGAGGTCGAGGTCGATGAGATCGCCGGCCGTCATGCCGGCGCGGATCGCGGTCGCGAGCACGTCGATGCGCTTGTCGATCCCGTCGGGGCCGACCGCCTGGGCGCCCAGCACCAGTCCGTCGGCCCGGCGGACGTGCACGAGGAGCGCCATCTGCGCCGCGCCGGGGAAGTAGCCGGCGTGCTGATTCGGGTGCAGGTGCAGGGTGGCGTAGTCGAACCCGGCAGCGTCGAGCGCCCTGCGGTTCGCACCGGTGAGGGCTGCGGTGCGCGACCCGACGCGGATCACCGCGGTGCCGAGCGGCGCGGGGATCGGCCGCGCGAGTTCCGGGCGCAGCAGGTGATCGGCGATCTGGCGTCCGGCCCGGTTCGCGGGGCCCGCGAGGAGCACCGAGCGGCGGATCCCGGTCACCGGGTCGGTCGAGCGGACCGCGTCGCCCGCCGCCCAGACGTGCGGCGCAGAGGTGCGTCCGCGCTCGTCGACGACGATCGCGCCGTCCTCGCACACGATCCCGGCGGCCTCGAACGCCGCGGTGTCGGGCCGCGCTCCCGCCGCGAGCAGGATCGTATCGGCGGCCAACCGCACCCCGTCGGACAGCAGCACGGTATCGCGCTCCGCACCGGGTTCGATCCCGACCGCCTCGACGCCCGTGCGCACCCGGATCCCGAGCCGGAGGAGCTCGCCCGTGACGGACGCCGCGATCTCGGGTTCGAACGGTGCGAGCACGTGGGGTCCCCGCTGCACGAGGTCCACCTCGAGTCCCCGCGCACGCAGCGCCTCGGCGGCTTCCACGCCGATGAATCCCGCACCGAGCACGACCGCCCGGCGGCGTTCGCCGTCGTCGGGCCGCGACTCGACCAGCCCGCGCAGCGCGACCGCATCGCCCACCGTGCGCAGCGTTCCGACGCGCGGCGAATCGCTCCCGGGGATCTCGGGCCGGACGGCGACGGTCCCGGGGGTGAGCAGCAGTTCGTCGTAGCCGAGCACCGTCTCCCCCGCCGGCGTCCGCACGACGACCTCGCGCGCGGCCGTATCGAGGCCGACGACCTCGTGCCGCGCACGGACGTCGAGATCGAGCGCCGCACGCAGCGATTCCGGCGTCTGCACCAGCAGCGCCGATTCCTCGGCGATCTCGCCGCCGACGTAGTAGGGCAGGCCGCAGTTCGCGAAGGAGACGTGCTCGCCGCGCTCCAGCACGATGATCTCCGCGCGCTCGTCGAGTCGGCGGGCGCGCGCCGCCGCGCTCATTCCCGCGGCGACACCGCCCACGATGACGATCCGCTTCGGTCGCGCCTCGGACTCGCCGGTCGCCCGGTTCATCGGCCGAACCAGCGCGCGAGCAGCCCGGGCCGGGCCGCCTTCGCCGCGTCGATCTCCTCGGGGGAATGCGCCCCCGAGCACCACTGGCCCGCGGGCACCGCCGCCTTGACCTGCTGCACGTGCTGGCCGCATCCGGCCCACGTCGTCTTTCCGCACACCGTGCACGCGGTGGGTCTGCACATCTTCCGCTCCAATCGCTCGGATACCCTCGGGGGTATCCTTTCACAATACCCCATAGGGTATTGTGAACGCGGAGGCGGCGGTCGTCGGGACCCCGCGACGACGGACGGAGCACCGGTGAACGGCACGAAGCACGGCGACCCCGAGACGCAGCGCAAGATCGCCAACCGGCTGCGCCGGGCCCGGGGCCAGCTCGATGCGGTCATCGCCGCGGTCGAGGAGGAGGCGAGCTGCCGCGACGTCGTGCAGCAGCTGTCCGCGGTCTCGAAGGCGCTCGACCGGGCAGGCTTCCTCATCGTCTCGACCGCGCTGCGGGAGTGCCTCGAAGCGCCCGAAGGCGAGGCCGAACTCGACACCGCGGAGCTCGAGAAGCTGTTCCTCTCGCTCGCGTAGCGGGCCGGAAGCCGGCCCGCTCCGCGAGCGAGCGACTATTCGTCGATCCCCGGCAGGGTGCCCAGGCCGTCGACGGCGGGGATCGCGGCGAGCAGCCGCTGGGTATACGGCTCCCGAGGATCGGACCAGACCCGCTCGGACGGTCCGCGCTCGACGATCACCCCCGCGTTCATCACGGCGACCTCGTCGGCGATGGTGCGCACGACCGCGAGATCGTGGCTGATGAACAGCAGCGAGGCGCCGGATTCGAGCGCGAGCCGCCGCATGAGCGCCGCGACCTTGGCCTGCAGGCTGGCGTCGAGCGAGGCGATCGGCTCGTCGCCGATCAGCAGCTTCGGCCCGGCCGCGATGGCGCGTGCGATCGCGATGCGCTGCCGCTGCCCGCCCGAGAACTGGTGCGGGAACCGGTTCCCGACATCGGCGGGCAGCTCGACCTCGCGCAGCAGGTCCGCCACGCTCCAGCTCGTCGACTCGGGATTCGCGCGCAGGCCGTCCTCGATCTGGCTGCCGACCGTGCGCCGCGGGTTGAGCGAAGCGTAGGGGTTCTGGAACACCATCTGGATCCCCATGAGCGCACGCGGCCGGCGCCGCATGCCGAGCTTGCCGACCGCGGCCCCGCCGAAGCGGATGCTGCCGTGGGCGATCGGCTCGAGCCCGCAGACCGAGCGGGCGAGGGTCGACTTGCCGCAGCCCGACTCCCCCACGAGTCCGACGACGCTCGACGGCGCGATATCGATCGAGACGTCGTTCACGGCGGTCAGCGCACCGCCGCCCGGCAGACGGTAGCGGACGGTCAGGTCCTGGATCGACAGCAGTGGCTCGGTCATCGCACGGCCTCGCTTCCCTCGATCGGTCGGCCGTCCTCGTCGAGGAACGGCAGGTGGTTGGGCAGCGCTTGGACGAGCGCCCGGGTGTACGCCTCTCGAGGACGCCGCAGCACCTCGAAGCGCGGACCTTCCTCGAGGATCACGCCCTGCCGCATCACCGAGATGCGGTCCGCCAGGCTCGACATGACCCCGAGGTCGTGCGTCACGAGCATGACCGCGAGCCCGAGGTCGTCGCAGAGCTGCTTCAGCAGCCGCAGCACGCCGGCCTGCACCGTGACGTCCAGCGCCGTCGTGGGTTCGTCGGCGATGAGGATCTCGGGCTCGCAGATGATCGCCATCGCGATCGCGATGCGCTGCAGCTGCCCGCCCGAGAACTGGTGCGGATACTTCTTGATCGCCGTCGCGGGATCCGGAACGCGCACGAGCTCGAGCGTGCGGATCGCCCGCTCGCGCGCCGTGCGCTTGTCGGCGCCGGCGTGCACCCGCAGGTGATCGGTCAGCTGACGGCCGATCGACAGCATCGGGTGCAGGCTCGCCGTCGGATCCTGGAAGACCATCGCGATCCGGTTGCCCCGGTACTTCGTGAGGGCGCGCTCGTCGAGCTCCAGCAGGTTGCGCCCGTCGAAGTCGATGCGGCCGCCGGTGCGCGCGCCGCCGGGCAGCAGCCCGCACATGGCGAGGCCCGTCATCGACTTGCCCGAGCCGGATTCGCCGGCGAGGCCCGTGATCCTGCCCGGCTCGAGGTCGAGGTCGATCCCGCGCACGACCGGCTTCGGATCGCGCTCCGAGCCGAACGTGACCGTCAGGTCCCGGATCTGCAGTCCACCGCTCATACGGCC
The DNA here is from genome assembly GCF_047946755.1 of Leucobacter sp. HNU. Lineage (GTDB taxonomy): Bacteria > Actinomycetota > Actinomycetes > Actinomycetales > Microbacteriaceae > Leucobacter. Next base: position 2,489,111 of record NZ_CP178837.1, read on the forward strand.
CTCCCCTGCACGGCATCCCGCGTGTGCGGGTCGAGCGAGTCGCGCAGCGAGTCGCCGATGAAGTTGAACGCCATCACGACCGTGAAGATCGCGAGGCCCGGGAACGCGGAGATCCACCACGCCGAGAACTGCTCGATGCCGCCCGCGACCATCGCACCCCAGTCGGGAGTCGGCGGCACGGCGCCGAGGCCCAGGAACGAGAGGCCCGAGAGCAGCAGCATGGCGGTGCCGACATCGAGCGTGGCCAGCACGAAGACCGGTGCGAGCACGTTCGGCAGGATGTCGCGCCGCAGCGTGGTGAACGGCCCCGCCCCGAGCAGGCGTCCGGCGACCACGTACTCCTGCCCCCGCGCGCTCACGACGAGCGAGCGGGTGACGCGCGCGTAGGCCGGCCACGACACGATCAGCATCGCGATCACCGCATTCGTGAGGTTGGGGCCGAGCGCCGCGGTGATGACCATCGCGAGGATGATCGTCGGGAACGCGAACACGAGGTCCGAGAGCCGCATGATGACCTCGTCGACGGCCTTGCCGAAGTACCCGGCGACGGCGCCGAGCACGCCGCCGAGGACCATGGCCGCGGCGACCAGCGCGAGCGACAGCGGAAGGGAGACGCGGGATCCGTGCAGCACGCGCGACAGCACGTCGCGGCCCACCTGATCGGTCCCGAACCAGTGCTCCGCGCTCGGCGGCTGCAGTCGCGGGAACGCCTGCGCCAGCGGATCCGCCGGCGCGATCACGGGCGCGAGCAGCGCGATGAGCAGCCAGCCGGCCGCGATCACGATGCCGGTGATCGCGAGCGGCGTGCGGAACGACGGGTTGATGCGGAACCGGCGGCTGCGCGGCGCCTCGCGGCGCAGCACCTCGGCGGCGCCGGCGGCCTGGGGAGCTTCGGTGCTCATACCACCCTCACTCTCGGGTCGACGACGCCGTACAGGAGGTCGACGACGAAGTTCAGTCCGATGTAGACGATGCCGACGATCAGGCCGACGCCCATGATCGCGGGCAGGTCGAGTTTCGTGGCCGCGGCGAAGGAGTACTGGCCGAGGCCGTGCCACGAGTACACCTGCTCGACGAGCACGGTGCCCGAGAGCAGCGAGCCGAAGGCGAGACCGAGCACGGTCAGGATCGGCACGAAGGCGCCCCGCAGGATGTAGCCGAAGATCACGGTGCGGCGGGGCAGTCCCTTGGCGCGCGCGGCCTTCACGTACTCCATGTCCATCACCTCGAGCACCGCCGATCGCGAGAAGCGCGTCAGCAGGCCGATCGTGTAGAGCGCGAGCACGGAGGCGGGCAGGATCAGGTGCCGGAGCGCGTCCCAGAAGGTCCAGAGGTCGCCCGCGAGCAGCGCATCGATCGTGTACATGCCCGTCACCTGGGGCGGCGGGATGCTCGCGGGTTCGAGGCGGCCCGAACCCGGCAGGATCCCGAGTAGGAAGAAGAAGAGGTAGTACGCGACGAGCGCCAGCCAGAACGTCGGCCAGGAGAGGCCGATGAGGCTCACGACGCGGATGACCTGATCGACGAGGGTGCGGCGCTTGAGCGCCGCCCACAGCCCGAGTCCGATGCCGACGATCGCGGAGAACACGATCGCGGCGAGCGCGAGCTCGATCGTCGCGGGGAACGCGGCCGCCAGTTCCTTCGCGACCGGCTGGTGGCTCTGCACCGAGGTGCCGAGATCGCCCTGGAAGATGTTGCCGACGTAGCGCAGGTACTGCATCGGGATCGGCTGGTCGAGTCCCTGCTCGGCGCGGAACTTGGCGACGATCTCGGGGTTGGCGGCGGCCTGCTCGCCGAGCGCGGCCTGCACCGGGTCGGCGGGGACGAGGTTCGTGAGCGTGAAGGTGACGACCGTGACGCCGAGCATCAGCAGGACGGTCACCACGAGCCGCACGGCGACGTAGCGCACGAACGGGTGGATGCCCGCTCGCGCGCTACGTTCGGCCGTGGCGATCGCTCGCGTCTGGCTACTTGATGAGGGCAAGGTCGACGGTCCAGACCGGGTTGGTCGTCACCGAGGAGACGCTGGGCGCCATGACCACGTTCTGGGCGGGCTGCAGCAGCGGGATGAAGGGGCCGCTCGCGTTGAGCTGCTTCTGCCAGTCCCCGTAGGCCGACGCGCGGTCAGACCCGGTGGCCGCCGCAGCCGCGGTGGCGGCCTTCGTCACCGCGTCATCGGCTCCGGCCTTCCAGCCGGCGCGCAGGCCCACGAGCTCGCCGGGCGAGAACACGAGGTAGTTCGAGGGGTCCGGGAAGTCCGGGCCCCAGTACCAGAGGCCCACGGTCTCCTTGCCGTTGCGGTAGGCGTCGAGCTCGGTGGCGACGGGCGCAGGGGCGAGCTGCACGGTGATGCCGACCTCGGCGAGCTGCGCCTGGACGCTCTCGGCGACGTTCTGCAGCGAGAGCCCCTGCACGGTGATGTCGTTCGGGAAGTTCAGCGTGATCTTCTCGCCCGCGTAGCCCGACTTCGCGAGCGCGGCCTTCGCCGCCGCGACATCGCGCTGGGTGCCGTCGGCGGCCTTCAGCGAGCCGTCGAAGAGCGAGGGCACGACGCCGCCGGGGCGCACGGAGCCCTTGCCCGCGAGGTCGACGATCTTGTCGTAGTCGACCCCGAGCTTGAACGCCTTGACGAAGTCCGGGTTGCTCGTCAGCTTGTTGACGGCGGGATCCTGGTTGAGCAGCAGGAAGATCATGTAGCGCGAGGCGTTGCTCTCGATCTTGACCTTCGAACCCGAGAGCTCGGCGACCTGGTCGGGGTTGAGGTCGAGCGCGACCTGCGACTCGCCCTTCTCGACGTTGAGCTTCTGCGTCGGGCCCTCGACGTTGCGCAGCACGACGCGGCTGTAGGCCGGCTTGTCGCCCTGGTAGTTCGGGTTGGCCTTGAAGACGACCTGCTTCGCCGCGTCGAAGGACTCGAGCGTGTAGGGGCCGGAGCCCGCGGACTCGCCGTTGAGGAACGCCTCCGCCTTGTCGTTCGCGTCGCTCGTGCCGCCGTTCTTGGCGACGACCTTCTGGTTGACGACCGACAGCGCCGGGTTCGGCAGGATGTAGGGCAGCGCCGGGTTCGGCTTCGCAGAGGTGAGGGTCAGCGTCTTGTCGCCGGTCTTCTCGACCTTGACGCCGTCGAGCAGGAACGAGGGGTTGCCCTTCACGCCCTGCACGCGCTGCAGCGAGAAGACGGCGTCGTCGACGGTCACCTCGGATCCGTCGGAGAACTTCGCCCCGCCCTTCATGGTGAGGGTCATGACCGTGTTGTCGGCGTTCATCTCGTAGCTGGCGAGGCCGTCGACCGGCTTGGTGACGTCGCTGCCGTTGAACGTGAGGAGCGTCTGGTAGAGCGCCTTGGCCACGATCGAGCCGGTGGTCTCGTACTCGCGGTTCGGGTCGGCGGTCTTGAGGTCGAACGAGGCGTCGACCACGAGCGACTTGCCGCCCGCACCGCCGCCGGCGTTCGGTCCGCCGGCGCAGCCGGTGAGCGCGAGCGCCGTCGCGGCGACCGCCGTCGCGCCGAGGAGGACGCGGGACAGAGAATGCTTCATCGGATCTCCTTGATGATCGAACGGTCCGCGAACGGACCTGAGTGGAATTATGCTGTGAAGCCGCCGTTTCGTGCTACCCGATCCGCCGGATCGCACGTAACGTTTCGGTTACCCCGCGGTATTTCACCAATTCGTCCAGAATGATGGATGCACGGATCCCGAAGGAGGGACAGAGTGAAGCTCGACGACACCCACCGCCGCATGATCGATCTGCTGCGCCGCGACGGGCGGCTCTCCGTCAACGCGCTCGCCGAGCAGCTCGGCATCTCGCGTTCCAACGCCTACCAGCGCTTCGAACGCCTCGTCCAGGCCGGGGTCATCACCGGCTTCCGCGCCGACATCGATCCGCGGGCCGTCGGCCTCGGCATCTCCGCACTCGTCTTCGTCACCCTCGAGCAGGCGCGCTGGACGGAGTTCCGCGAGGCGCTCGCGGAGGTCGACGAACTCGAGTACTTCGCCGTCACGACCGGGCAGCACGACGCCATGCTGCTGGTGCGCGCGGCCGACGTCGCAGGGATCCACGGCCTCGTCTCGCTGCGCCTCGCGCAGTGGCCCTCGATCAAGTCGACCGAGACGGTCTTCCTCATGGACGAGGCCAGCACCCTCGCGGCGCTCCCGGCCGCGACGGCGCAGCGCTCTCCGGCGTCGGAGGACTTCGACGGCCAGGTCGCCGGCATGACGCGCTTCATCCGCGCGCGCCACGGCAGCCCCTCGGCCGCGGAGTGAACGCGGGAACGCGCGGTCAGCGCACCTCGACGCAGGCGCTCGCCTCCGGACCCGCCGCGGAGGCGTAGAACTCCGTGAGCCGCAGCGCGCCGTCCGCGGTGCGGGACACGACCGTGACGGCGTTGCCGTGCGTCAGCGCGCCCGACGCCGATCGGTGGTTGTACGAGAGGCGCACGGTGTCGCCCTCGCGCACCCCCGCGAAGCGCCCCTCGACCACGGTGTCGCCGGCGTAGTCCCCCCACACCACGCCGTCGTTTTCGAAGTACGAGAAGCGCGTCGGCTCCGCGGCGACCGCGCTCGTCGAGGAGCTCAGCATCTCGAACACGGTCCCGTCGAGCGGAACCGCCACGCGCTCCCCCTCGATCGCGCTCTCGACGATCTCGATGTGCTCCCGGATCATGGCGTCCCCCCGTGCGGCGCCGCACGACCATCGCGCGGGCGCTCCCACGCTAGTGGATCCCGCCGCCGGGAGCGCGGCCGAGCCCGGGCGCTCCGCCGGACGGGTTTCGGGGGAAGCCGGCCGGCGGAGCGCGCGGCCCCGGCCGCGCGACCCCGGACCGAGTCCTTCGGACCGGGGCCGCGCGCGGTTACAGCACCTTCGAGAGGAAGTCCCGGGTACGCGCCTCGCGCGGATCCACGAGGACCTCGTGCGGCGACCCCTGCTCGACGACGACGCCCTCGTCCATGAACGTGACGGTGTCGGCCACCTCACGGGCGAAGCCGATCTCGTGGGTGACCACGATCATCGTCATGCCGCTGCGCGCGAGCTGCTTCATCACCTCGAGCACCTCACCCACGAGTTCGGGATCGAGCGCCGAGGTCGGCTCGTCGAACAGCATCAGCTTCGGGCGCATCGCCAGCGCACGTGCGATCGCGACCCGCTGCTGCTGGCCGCCCGAGAGCTCGCTCGGGTAGGCCTGCGCCTTCTCCGAGAGCCCCACCTGCTCGAGCAGTTCGCGGGCGTGCGCCTGGGCAGCCTGCGGCTTCTCCCCCTTGACCGTGATCGGCGAGCACGCGACGTTCTCGAGCGCCGTCATGTGCGGGAAGAGGTTGAAGCGCTGGAACACCATGCCGATGTCGCGGCGCTGCGCCGCGGCCTCCTTGGCGGGCAGCTCGTGCAGCTTTCCGCCGCGCTCCCGGAACCCGATCAGCTCGCCGTCGACGCGGATGCTGCCGCCCTCGATGCTCTCGAGGTGGTTGATGCAGCGCAGGAACGTCGACTTGCCCGAACCGGAGGGGCCGAGCAGGCAGCTCACCTCACCCGGTCGTACGTTCATCGACACCCCGCGCAGCACGTGGTTGTGCCCGTAGGCCTTGTGGACCTGGTCGGCCTCGACCATGAACTCGCTCATGAGACCCTCCCGTTGTCGCCCGTGTCGGCGCCGAACGCCGGCACGACGCTGATCACCTTCGTCACGCCCGCGCCCGCCCGCGGACCCTTCGGCCCGCGGCTCACCCGGCGCACGTGACCCCGCGAGAACCGGCGCTCCAGGAAGTACTGGCCGACCATCATGATCGAGGTGAACGCGATGTACCAGACCGAGGCCACGAGCAGCAGCGGGATCGGGTTCAGCGTCTCCGACGAGATGTCGCGGGAGCGGGTGTAGAGATCGAAGCTGTAGGGCACGGCCGTGACCAGCGAAGTGGTCTTCAGCATGCCGATGATCTCGTTGCCGGTCGGCGGGATGATCACGCGCATGGCCTGCGGCAGCACGACCTTGCGCATGTTCTGCCCCCAGCTCATGCCGAGCGCCGTCGCGGCCTCCGTCTGCCCGGGATCCACGGCGAGCAGACCCGCACGCACGATCTCGGCCATGTAGGCGGCTTCGTTGAGCGCGAGGCCGAGCACCGCGATCCAGAACACGTCGAGCAGGTCGGCGGTGCCGAACGAGAACCAGGGCTGCTGGAACGGGAGCCCGACGGTCACGGTCTTGTAGATCGTGGTGAACAGGCCCCAGAAGACGAGCTGCACGTACACCGGAGTACCCCGGAAGATCCAGATGAACGCCCAGGCGACGGCGACGAACACCCGGTTCGGGCTCTGCCGCATCACCGCGAGCAGCACGCCGAGGGCGATCGCGACGATCATGGAGTAGGCGGTGAGCTGCAGGGTGATGCCCGCCGACTGCACGATCCGCGGATCGAACAGGTAGGTGCGGAACGCGTTCCAGTCGTAGGCCTCGCGACCGGCCGCGTCGACGATGACGGCGACGACGGCCAGCAGCAGGATCACGGCGACGACCGTGCGCCAGGGATGCTTGCGCGCGCGGCGCGGATGCGCACCTCGGGCGGGATCCCGAGGTCGGGAGCGGATGCTCTCATGGTGACGGAGACTCCTGACGGCTACTTGGTGGCGGCGTTGATGGTGATCTGCTCGATCGCGCCCTGCTCGACGCCCCAGTACTTCAGGAGCTTCGAGTAGGTGCCGTCGTCGGACAGATCCTGGACGGCGGCGCGCAGGGCCTCGGCGAACTCGCCGCGATCCTTCTTGACGATCGCGCCCGAGAGCACCTCGTCGTAGATGGGCGAGCCGACGAGCTTGCCCTTGCTGAGCTTCACGGCGTAGCTCGTGACGGGCGAGTCCGAGACCATCGCGTCGGCGCGGCCGAGGGTCAGCGCCGCGGTCTGCTCGTCCTGGGTGTCGTAGCCGAGGATCTCGATCTTGCCCTTGCCCGCGGCGTCGCACTTCTTCTGCACCTGGGGGAGGTAGTCGAGGATCGCGGAGCCGCCGTTCTGGGCGCCGACCTTCATGCCGCAGACCTGCAGTTCCTCGGTGATCGGCTTGTCCTTCGGCGACGCGAACTGGTTGCCCGCCTTGAAGAAGTCGATGATGTCCATCGTCTCCTGGCGCATCTTGGAGTCGTAGTAGCCCCCGATGCCGAGGTCGTACTTCTCGCCGAGGATGCTCGGCACGATGTTGTCGAACTTCGCGACGCGGTACTCGGTCTCGAGTCCGAGCTTCTTGGCCGCGGCGTTCATGAGGTCGACCTCCCAGCCGATCGGCTTGCCGTTCTTGTCCTTGAACTCGTTCGGCGCGTAGGTGGGGTCGACGCCGATGATGATCTTGCCGGCCTTCGAGACCTCCGCCGGCACCTTGGCCGCGGCGTCCTTGTTCACGGAGATCTTGGCGAGGTCGACGCCGGTCTGGTCGCCGCTCTTCTTGTCGTCGACCTGCGGCGCGCAGGCCGCGAGACTCGAGATGGCGACCGCCGTGACGGCGGCGAGGGCGAGGGTGCGCTTCAGCGACATGGGGTGCTCCTTTGCGTGGTGTGCGGAAGTGTGGGTGGTGGTCTGGGGCGGGCCGGGCCCGCGGTCTATGCGGCCGGTTCGGCCCGTTCGGACGATCCGGTCGGGTCGGCCGCGCGGAAGACGGATCGACCGCGCGAGAAGGTCTCGACCGTGCGCGTGCGCGCGATCTCCGAGGCGGGGGCGGCGAAGGGGTTGCGGTCGACCACGGTCAGGTCGGCGGCGAAGCCCGGGGCGATGGTGCCGACCTCGCGCTCCCAGCCGTTGATCTCGGCGCCGCCGCGCGTGTAGGCGCGGAGCGCCGCACCGAGTTCGAGGCGCTCCCCGGGCACGAACACGCGCTCGTTGCGGTCGGGATGCCCCTCGGGGTGCTGCCGGTTCACGGCCACGTGGATCCCGAGCCAGGGGTCGGCGGTGGTCACGGGCCAGTCGGACCCTGCGACGAGCCGGCCCTCGGCCTCCGCGATGCTGCGGAAGGGGTACTGCCACTCGGTGCGGTCCTCGCCGATGAGGGGCACGTTGAGGTCGACCATCTGCGGATCGTACGAGGCCCAGAGCGGCTGCATGTTCGCGGCGACCCGCAGCGCGCCGAAGCGCGTCACGTCGTCGGGGTGCACCATCTGCAGGTGGGCGATGTGGTGGGTCGCGCCCGCGTCGCCGTTCGCCGCGCGCGCCGCGGCGACCGCGTCCAGGCACTCGGTGACCCCGCGGTCGCCGATGGCGTGGAAGTGGACCTGCAGTCCGTCGGCGTCGAAGCGGGTCACGATCCGGTCGAGCAGCTCGGGCTCGACGAAGGAGATCCCGGTGTCCCCGGCGTCGCCGCAGGCGCAGCCGGCCGCGAGGTAGGGGGCGCTGACCGCCGCGGTCTTGTTCTCGACCACGCCGTCCTGCATGATCTTGATCGTCGTGATGCGGAATCGGTCCCCCTGGAACTCGCGGCGCACGGCATCGAGCTCGGGGATCTGCTCCTCCCCCGGGTGCGGTCCCACCAGAGGGCCCCGTTGACGCGGGCGTGCAGTTCGTCGCGGTCGACGGCCTCGCGGTAGACGTGCACCTCCTGCGAGCTGTGGTTGCCGTAGTCGCCAATGAGCGCGTCCTGCCATCCGGTGATCCCGTACGCATGCAGGTACTCCTGGGCCGACATGAGCGCGGCGTACATGTCGGCGCGGGTCGGTTCGGGGGCGAGGCCGAGTACGAGCATGCGGGCGCCCTCGTGCAGCGTCCCGGTCGGTTCCCCGGACGCGTCGCGTTCGATGGTGCCGTCGGCGGGGTCCGGGGTGTCGCGGGTGATCCCGGCGAGCCGCAGTGCGGCGGTGTTCACCCAGGTGCTGTGGTGGTCGCGGTTCGAGATCGCCATGGGGCGGTCGGCGCAGATCGCGTCGAGGTCGGCCGCCAGCGGAAATCCGCCCGGGAACGCGGCCATCTGCCAGCCGCCGCCGAGGATCCAGTCCGCGTCGGGGTTGGCCTCGACGTAGGCCCGCACGGTCTCCAGGTAGTCCTCGCGGGTCCAGCCGCCCGAGAGGTCGCAGCCGAGGCGCTCGAGGCCACCCTCGACGGGGTGCACGTGCGAGTCGATGAGGCCGGGCAGCAGCAGCCCGCCGCTCAGGTCGACCACGCGGGTCTCCGGACCGATCATCGCCGCCACTTCTTCGATGCCCACGGCCGCAATCCGGTCGCCGATCACTCCGACGTCGGTGCGCACCGGATCGGCGCCGCTGCCGTCGAAGACCTCGCCGCCCGTGAAGGCGATCGTGAGCTGCTGCATGGGTTCCCGCTTCGTCGGGATCGAGTCGCTGCTGCGGGGCCGGACGGCCGAGCACCATCGCTCAATCGTTTTAGGTTAATCGTTTGAGTGGAAGATAGCATTGGAGTCGAACAGCCCGCAAGCCGCCGAACGAGGAGCACGCAGATGACCACCACCCTCGCCGACGTCGCGCGGGAGGTCGGCGTCTCGACAGCGGCGGCCTCCCTCGCGATCAACGGCAAGCCCGGCGTCTCTGCCGCGACGCGCGACCGCGTGCTCGAGGCGGCCCACCGGCTCGGCTACCGCCCCAACCCCGCGGGTCGCGCGCTCCGCAGCTCGCGCGCGGGCGCCATCGGCCTCTACCTCCCCAATTCGGCCGTGCACTTCGGCTACTACACGGAAGCGACCAACGGCGTCGCCGAGGCCCTGCACCGCAGCGGGATCCCGCTGCTCGTGCTCCCCAACGCGGCCCACGGCGCGCGCCTCGACACGTTCCCGGCCGTCGACGGCTACCTCATGATCGAGCCGCACTCCGACGACCCCGGCGTCGCCGAGATCCTCGCCCAGGACCTGCCCGTCGTCACCGGCGACCGCCCCCGCGCGGCTTCGGCGACCCCTGGGGCATCGTCGAATCCCCCAACACGGAGCTCGTGCGCACCGTCTTCGACCGGTTCCTCGCGGGCGGCGCGAAGCGGCCGGGCATGATCCAGATCGAGCGCGTCTCGGAGTGGACCCTCGAACTCGAGGCCTCGTACCTGGCCTGGTGCGCCGAGCACGGTCTCGAACCGCGGATCGCCGAGGTCGGGTTCCACGACTCGAACGAGGAGATCCTGCGCACGCTCGCCGGCTTCTTCGACGAGACCTCCGGATGCGACGCGGTGCTCACCGCGGGCGACGGCATCGCGGTGCGCATCGCCGGGATCCTGCGCTCCCTCGGCAAGCGGGTCGGCACCGACGTGCGTCTCATCTCGGGCGTCGACAGCCCGCTCATGGAGTTCCACACCCCCTCCATCACCGCCGTCGACCTGCAGCCCCGCGAGTTCGGCCGGGCCTGCGCCGAGCTCCTGCTCGAAATGCTCGACGCGGAGCGGCCCGAGCGACCGGTCCGACGCACCGTGCCCTCGCCCCTGGTCGAGCGGGCCTCGGGCTGACCGCGGCTGCGGTCGCGTGCATCCGCTCGCACACATCCAGCCGCAGCTGCGCGCCCGAACACCCGTGCGACGCGCCGGGACCGCCGCCGCGCGGGTGCTAGCGTGAAGCATCGACCGCGGGGAGACAGGCGGAAGGGGCAGCGATGACCGACACCACCGATGCTCGGCTGTGCGCGGACGCGCGCGCGTGGGCCGAGCAGGATCCCGATCCCGAGACCCGCGCCGAGGCCGAGGCGCTGGCCGACGCGGCGGAGGCCGGTGACGACGCCGCGCGCGCCGAGCTGCGCGACCGCTTCGACGGCCGCCTGGCCTTCGGCACCGCCGGGCTGCGGGCGGAGCTCGGCGCCGGGCCGCGCCGCATGAACCGGGTCGTCGTCTCGCAGACGAGCGCCGGCTTCGCCGCGTACCTGCGCGACCGCGCGGCGCGCGGCGCGACCACGAACCCGCCCACGGCCGTGGTCGGCTACGACGGCCGGGTAGGATCCGAGGTCTTCGCGCGGGACGCCGCCGAGGTGCTCGCGGGCGCCGGGATCCGGGTCACCCTGCTGCCCGAGGCGGGCCCCACCCCGCTCACCGCGTTCGCCGTACGCCACCTCGGGGCATCGGCCGGCGTGATGATCACCGCCAGCCACAATCCGCCGCGCGATAACGGCTACAAGGTCTACCTCGGGGACGCCGACGGCGGTTCCCAGATCGCACCGCCGGTCGACGCCGAGATCGCGGCCCGCATCGCGGTCGCGGCCGAGCGGCCGTTCTCGGAGATCGAACGCGGCACCGCGATCACGATCGCCGGGCCGGAGCTCGCCGACGCGTACGTGCGCGAGACCGCGGCCGCGGTCGTCGCGGGGATCGCGCCCGACGCCGGATCCGACCTCACCGCTTCGCTCACGGTCGTCTACACCGCCATGCACGGTGTCGGCGCAGAGCTCGGCCGTCGCGTGTTCTCGGCCGCGGGCCTCCCGCACGTGCTCCCGGTGCCCGAGCAGGACCGCCCCGACGGGGATTTCCCGACCCTCGCCTTCCCGAACCCCGAGGAGGAGGGCGCGCTCGACTTCGCCTACGCGCTCGCGAGCGACGTCGGCGCCGACCTGATCGTGGCGCACGACCCCGATGCCGACCGGCTGGGCCTCGCCGCCCCGGACCCGGCGAGCGGGGGCGCCTACCGCCGTCTCAGCGGCAACGAACTCGGCCTGCTGCTCGGCTGGCGCGCCGCCGAGCGACGGCTGCGCGAGGCCGAGCGCGACGGCATCCCCGTCACGGGCTCCCTCGCGAACACCATCGTGTCCTCGCCGGCGCTCGGCGCCGTGGCTCGGGCGCACGGACTCGGCATCGTCGAGACCCTGTCGGGGTTCAAATGGGTGTCCCGGGTGCCCGATCTGGTGTTCGGCTACGAGGAGGCCCTGGGATACCTGCCGTTCCCCGGAGTCGTCCGCGACAAGGACGGGATCCAGGCGAGCGCCGATGCGATCGCCATGGTGCGCGAGCTCGCCGCGGAGGGACGCACCGTGTGGGATCGGCTCGACGAGGCCTCGGAGCGGTTCGGGCATTTCACGAGCTCGCAGATCGTGGTGCGGCTCGACGGAGTCGACCGGGTGGAACGCCTGGCCGAACTCGTCCGGCAGGACCCCCGACCGAGTTCGGCGGAGTCGAGGTGAAGCGCTTCACCGACCTCCGCGCGCCCGGCGCGGCCGAGGTCCCCGCCAACGTGCTCCGCTTCGACCTCTCAGGGGGCTCCCGGATCATGATCCGGCCGAGCGGCACGGAGCCGAAGCTCAAGATCTACCTCGACGCCCGGTCGGGCAAGGGCTCCGTGGCCGATCGTCGGCGCAAGGCCGAGAAACGCCTGCGGCGGCTCGAGTCCGCCGTTCGCGACTACCTCGACGGATTGCAGGCGGAGCCGGCGTGAACGCGCCAGAGCGCTGGTCGCCCGGTCGCGCTGCCGCCTGGCTCCGGCGTCCCGTACCCGAGGACCACAAGTACCGGCGCGGCGTGCTCGCCGTGCGCACGGGGTCCGCGCGGTATCCCGGCGCCGCCGTGATCGGCGTCTCGGCGGCGTGGCGCACGGGCATCGGCATGGTCCGATACGTTGCGCCGCTCGGGGACGCATCGCCGGATCTCCCGTCGCCGGTCGAGGCCGTGCTCGCCCGGCACCCCGAGACGGTGCCGGGTCCGGGGCGCTGCGATGCCTGGCTGATCGGCTCGGGCACCGATCCGTCCGCGCGAACGGCGGCCGAGGAGGCCGAGGTGCTGGAACTGCTGCACGGCACCGCCCCGGTGGTCGTCGACGCGGGAGCGCTCGATCTCGTCGAGCGGCGCGAAGGGGATGCCGCACCGCTGATCCTCACCCCGCACGCCGGGGAGTTCGCACGTCTCATCCGGCGCACCCCGCCGACCGAGGACGGATCCCCGGCCGGCGTCGCGCGACGCGCCGGGGCCGCCGCCGAGCTCGCGGCCGAGCTCGGGGTCGCCGTGCTCCTCAAGGGGTCCGTCTCGATCTGCGCGGATCCGGACGGGCGCGCGATCGCGCACGGTCCGGCGACGCCGTGGCTGGCGACCGCCGGGACGGGCGACGCCCTCGCCGGGATCCTCGGCGCGCTCCTGGCCGCGCACGCGGAGCACCTGCGCGAGCGGCCCGCCGCGGTGGTCGAGCTCGGGGCCACCGCGGCCCTGCTGCACGACTCCGCCGCCCGCATCGCGGCGCGCGATCCGGAGGCGCGGGGAGCCGGATCCCCCATCACCGCGCTCGATCTCGTCGCCGCGCTGCCGCACGCCTTCCGCTCCGTGAGCTCCGCCGGAACCGGCGCGATCGCGAGCTGAGCGACGGACGCCGCGCGCGGGATCGCCCCGACGCGGCACCGTTCGCAGAGACGCGGACGGGCCGACCGGGATCTCTCCCGGCCGGCCCGCCTCACCCCCGCAGTCCTACTGCTCGGCGCGTCGGCGCCTCAGCAGCAGCACGCCGCCGGCACCGATCGCGAGCAGCGCCGCGACGGCCAGACCGATCAGGCTCTGCCCGCCGGTCACGGCGAGATCCGGCTTCGCGGCCTTCGCCGGCACCTGCACGAGCGCCGTGTCCCGAGCCGAGACCCTGGTGTCCAGCCCGGTCGTGCCCGTGACGGTCGCCGTGTTCTTCACCTGCGTCCCGAGCATGGCCTCGGTCACGGGCAGTTCGGCCGTCGCGGTGACGGTCTCGCCCGGAGCGAGCACGCCCGGCGTGCCCGGCCACGCGTACTCGATCGCGCCGAGGCCCGGCAGGCGGTCGTCGATCGTCACGCCGGACACGGTCACGTTGCCCGTGTTCTTCGCGGTGAACGAATAGCGGATGGTGCGCTGGTCCTTCGACAGCGCGCCCCGCTTCTCGAGCGAGATCGACGGCGCCTGGCCGAATCCGAGCTGCGCCGAGTCATCGGCCCGCACCCCGGTCCCGGCGGGATCGGTGCCGGTCGCGGTCGCGGTGTTGGTCAGCGACCCGGCGTCGAGGTGCGCCTGCGTGAGCTGCAGCTTCGCGGTGGCGCGGACCTGCTGGCCCGGCAGCAGCGTGCCCGGCTTCGCCGGATCCGGCCACGCGCCGAACTGGATCGCGGACAGCCCCGCGAGCTCGTCGGAGAGCTTCACGTCGTGCAGCGTCGACTTGCCGGCGTTGGTGATCGTGAAGGCGTAGTCGACCGTTCCGCCGGCCGCGGCACGGCCCTGGGGGCCGGTCGCGGTCTTCTGCAGGTCGATCAGCGGCCGGTTGTCGAACGGCAGGGTCACCGAGTCGTCATCCTGCACGGTGCCGCCGTCGGGCGCGGTGCCCGTCGCCGTCGCCTCGTTCTTCAGTGCGCCGGAGTCGATGTGCGCCTGGGTGAGCTGCAGCTCGGCGGTCGCGCGCACCTCCTGGCCCGGCAGCAGCGTGCCCGGCTTCGCCGGATCCGGCCACGCACCGAACTGGATCGCGGACAGCCCCGCGAGCTGATCCTTCACCCGCACGTCGCTCAGCGTCACCGAACCGGTGTTCTTCACGGTGAACGAGTAGTGCACCGTGTCTCCCGCGACCGCATCGGCCGGGTCGGTGCCCGATCCGATCATCGCGGTCTTGTCGAGCGAGATCCCCGACGTGGTGGGCAGCACCACGCGTGCGGTGTCCTCCGACGACACGGTGGTGTTCGGTACCGCCGAGTCTCCCGTGCCCGTGGCCGTGTTCACGGCGACGCCGGCGTCGATCTGGGCCTGCGTCAGCGGCGAGGTCGCCGTCGCGGTGACGCTCTCGCCCGTGCCGAGCACACCCGGCTGCGCGGCGTTCGGCCACTGCGCGAAGCCGATCGAGCTGATGCCCGGGAGCGCGTCGCTGATGCGCACGTTCTCGAGGCGGGTGTTCCCGGTGTTCGTAACGGTGAAGGTCCAGGTGACGGGCTGTCCGGCCTCGATCTTCGCCGGAGCCGTGCCCGACTTCTCGAGCTTCACGCCGGGAACGTTGTCCCGGAACCCGAAGTCCTGCCCCGTGAGGTCCGAACCCGCGAGCACCTTGACGACGCCCGAACGACCGTTCGAGCCGTTCGCCGGGGCCGCGGTGTTCGACCACGCACCGCTGGTGGCGGGCAGGGTCGACAGGTCGACGCGGATCAGGTAGTCGCCGGAGGTCCGGTTCGGGAAGGCGTAGCCGCCGCTCGCGTCGCTCGTGGTCTCCGCGAGCACGGTCGCCCCGTCGCCGCTCAGCAGCTCGACCTTCGCGCCCGGGATCGCCAGCTCGCCGACCTCGCGCGCTCCGTTGCCGTTGGCATCGTTCCACACCGTTCCGGTGATGGTGCTGCTCTGGATCCGGACGTCGACCGGCGCACCGGCCGGGAGCGGAGTCGCGCCGTCCATCAGCGACCCGGTCACGGTGTTCCGCAGCACGTCGCCGTTCACCGCGTCGGGCGCCTTCAGGCTGTAGCTGAGGGTACCGACGCTCTTCGCACCGGCGATGAAGTCGCCGATCGAAACCCGGAGCGCCGTTGCCGCGGCGATCTCGGCGGGCGTCGCCTGCGCGTAGTCGATCCAGGTCACCCCGTCGGCCGGCGCGGTGCCCGCGCTGCCCGTGCGGATCGCCGGATCGGTGGTGAGCTGCAGCTTGGCGCCGGTCGCGCTGTCGGCGCTCAGCGACGCCGACTCCAGTGCCACCGCGCCGTGCACCGAGGTCCCGCGCGGGTCCCCGTCGTAGGGCAGCACGTCGACGAAGGCGCTCTTCCCGCGCGAGGTCGAGAGGAAGTTGAACCAGGTCACGTCGTAGCTGGCGAGCGAGCCGCGCTCGATCACCGGCGACTTGGTCGCCTTCTCGACGCGTGCCACGTTGAGCTGCGACGCGTACATGATCGCACTGGTCGATGCGGCGGGACCGCCGTTCGCCGCGAAGACGCCGTCGGCGCGGATCTCGGCGTAGTTGTCGAACGCCGAGCCGGCGGGCGCGACCTGCGAGGTGCCGATCGAGAAGGTGATCGGCGCCAGCGGATCGGCGTACTTCGCCTGGCCCTGGTACGCGAACGAGACCACCGTGCGGGTGCCGTTGCCGCACGCGTTCGGCGTGATCGCCGCGACCTTCCACTTGCTCGTGTCGAGCGAGTCGAAGTTCAGCGTGTTCGGCAGCGTATTGGCCGGCAGGCAGTCCGCGACGACCACGTTCGGGATCGTCAGCGCGCTGGCGTCATCGGGCACGAGACCGCTGGCGAGGCCGGTGAGCTGCGGCGTGATCGTGTACCGCACCGACTGACCCGCGTTCAGGTACACGGTCTCGGGCTTCTGCACGTCCCCGTTCGAGTCGAGCACGACGCCCTTCTTCGAGATCGCCGCACCTCCGGCCCGCACGTAGAGGTCGCGGGCGATGGCGCCCGGGGCCGCCGGGGAGGCCGTCTGGGCCGAGCCGGTCAGCAGGATCCGCGCGAGGTCGTTGGTACCGGCCGCGGGCAGCGGCCGCACCACGGTGAAGTGCGGAACCGCCTGCCAGCGGTAGCGCGAGAAGTCGACGGCACCGGGGCCCGGATTGAACACGCCGCCGTTGCCGATGTACTCGTAGCGGACGCCCGTGACGGTGTTCACGTCGCCCGTGAAGCTGCTGCGCGGTACCCAGGTCGGGCTCGCGTTGTCGACCGCATCGGTCGTGTAGTACACCCGGTAGTCGGTCCCCTCGGTGCTCGGCTTCGCCGCTCCGGTCGCCGGATCGAACGCGGTGACCTCGTCCGCGACGCTCGGGTCGATCACGGCGTCCGCCGGGTTCCAGCGCTGGATCAGATTGAGCCCCTTCGCCGGCGTCGGCACCATGGTGCTGGTGCCCGCGGGCTGCGTCGTCGCGGGGATGTAGCGGATGTTGCCGCCGAACTTGGATCCGGGCAGGACCCCGTAGCCGTTGACCGGCTGGGAGCTGTTCTTCGCCTGCACGAGGTCGTACCAGAGCTGCGCGCCCCAGCCGCCGTCGATCGGATCCTTCACCTCGTAGTTGCGGACCTGGGTGTTGTTGGTGTTCGTCCAGTCGTTCAGCGGCGTGCCGTCGGCGCTCTTCCAGTCGGCACCGGCGGGCTTGGAGACCGTGTTCGACATGACGATCGGGAATGTGCCGGCAGCGGTCGTGTTCGGCACCTGGGAGCGCGGGATCCAGATGTTCACATCGGTCCAGACCGACGGCGCATCGGGGATGCTGTCGAACACGACCTGGAACGTGCCGCTCGCGGCGTCCACGTTCTGCAGCTTCACGTCGAGGCCCGCGTGCGACTTGTTTCCGAGGGTGATCGCCTGGCGGCTGCCGAGCGCGTTCGCGCCGTTCTTGGTCAGGGAGAACGCGTCGTCGATCGCCATCGGTCCCTGCCACTTGAACGGCAGGTCGCCGATTCCGCTGCCGTACTGCAGCTCGACGTAGAACGAGTGGCGCAGCGCGGGCTCGGGCCCGTTGCCGAAGTCGAAGGTGCCCTCGGCAGCGGCGGCGCCGGTTCGGCCGCCCTTGATCAGGTCCATGCGCTCGGCGCCGACGGTGGTCAGGGTGCTGGGGGTGCCGGTGGCGGGGACGGCCTTCGTCCCGGCGCCGTCGGTCACCGACAGTTCGGGCGTGTAGACGGCGTTGACCGCGGCCTGGGTGCGGTTCACCACCGCGGTGGGCGACCGGAACTCGATGATCTGGGTCCCCGCGGCGCCGACGCTCGAGGAGAGGTGCAGCGTCACGGTGCGGCCGTCGGGCGAGACCTCGAACGAGGAGGTGTAGCCGTTGAGCCCACCGGGGTTCTGCATGCCGGAGGTGACGAGCGACTGCTGGTCCCAGCTCCATCCCTCGGGAAGGGTCTGCGTGATGACGCCGTCCGTGAGCTCGTTGACCGTCACCGACCAGGCGAAGCTCGCGCGGTTGCCCACCGCGACCTTGCCGTCGGTGGTCGAGGAGTCGCCCGGAACGACGCTCGTGCCGTCGTTCACGATGGTGATCGCGGCCTCGCGGATCTCGCCGGACGCGGCCTGGGCCGCGGCGGGCGTGAGCGCGATCGCTCCCATCAGGACTGTCAACGTGGAGATCAGCATCGCGAGCGCGCGTCTGCGCATGCTCGGCCGTCCCGTCGTTTCCGCAGGTGTCATCGTCGTGTTTCCCTTCCCCACGGCCTCGCGGCCGCCCCGTAGATGCGCCCGGCCCCCGCCGATCCTGCTAGGGGAGAGGAACCGACGGAGACCGGGCACTCTCATAACACGGAGGATCCGTCGTTTCATGACGCGTGTTTGCGAAATTCTTTCTTTCGGCGTGTCGCGGGTAGCATCGACACTGCAGACGGCGGCGGTCGGAACATTCCGGTCCGCAGCTGGCAGGGGGAGGACCGGATCGGCACACGCCGGGCGGTCTTGCAGTCAATGCACAAGGGGGACTTCTGCCGTCATGCCGAACCTCGGTTCACCATCGCACGACCGCGACGACCCGGCCCTGCTCGAAGCGAGCCGCGCCGGAGACACCGCGGCATTCGCCGAGCTCTGGAGCCGGCACTCGGCCGCCGGCCGCGTCGCCGCACGCAGCCTCGCACCGCATCTCGACGCCGACGACCTGGTCTCGGAGGCGTACCTCAAGATCCTCGCGCTCGTGCGCGACGGGCGGGGCCCGACCGGCGCCTTCCGCCCGTACCTCTACCGGGTGATCAAGACGACCGCCGCCGATGCCGATCGCGGATCGTTCGAGCAGGACGCCGAACCCGATTCGGTGCCCACTCCGGACTCCGAGATCCCGGGCGCGGACGAGGGGTTCGACCACGACACGGTCGCGCGCGCGTTCACCACGCTGAACGAGCGGTGGCAGGCCGTGCTCTGGTACACGGAGGTGGAGGGGCTTCCGCCCCGCGAGATCGCCTCGATCCTCGGCGTCTCCCCCAACGGCGTCTCGGCGCTGGCGGTGCGCGCCCGCAAGGCGCTGCGCAGCGCCTGGATCGACGCCCACGTCGAGCAGGACATCGTGTCCGACGAGTGCGCTTCGACGCGCAAGCTGCTGCAGCGCTACGGACAGCACCGGCTCACGCCGGGCAAGCGGCGAGCGGTGGAAGCCCATCTCGAGGATTGCGCCGCGTGCCGCAATGCGTCCGAGGAACTCCGCGTGCTCGATCTCGACCTCGCGCGCACCCTCGCCATCGCGCTGCTCGGCTTCGGGGGCACCGGTGCCCTGCTCTCGGCGCTCGGGCACGGCGGTGTCGCAGCCGGCGGCACCGCCGCCGCGGCCACGGTCGGATCGGTCGCGGGATCCGGCGGAGCCGGATCGGGAACCGGAGCCGGAGCAGCGGGCGCCGCCACCGGCGCGGGCGCCGGAACCACCGCGGGCGGCACGACCGCGGCCACCGGCGCGGGGCTTCTCGCGGGCGTCGCGACTCCGGTCGCGATCGTCGCGACCGTGGGCGTCGCAGCCGCGGCGGCGATCACCGGGGCCGTGATGTTCTCGCCCTCGGCGACCGGTTCCCGGCCGACGGCACCCAGTTCGAGCGCCGCCGAACGGACGCCCGGACGGACGTCGAAGCCGAGCTCGCCGACCCAGTCGCCCGAGCAGAAGCCCACCGCCCGTCCGACGGCGTCCCCGACGCCGAGCCCGACCAGCGACGCGGCCGCTGAAGCCGGCGCGGCGGCGCAGGGCACCGGGGATGCGGACGGCCCGAAGCCCGGGCCCGCCCCCTCGCCCGGACCGTCGCCGACGCCCGGGCCGACCCCGACCCCGACCCCGACACCGACACCGACCCCCACGCCGACTCCGACGCCGACGCCGTCCGCGGGCTACTCCGCCTGCACGCTGACACCCGCCGCGCCATCCGGCTCCATCGCGCAGCTCGTCGGCAACGCGTCCACGCCGGGCACCGTGTTCTTCACCGTGCGGGTGCCCGGCAGGTCCCCGCAGTCCATGTCGGTGGGCACCTACGGCCCGTCGAACGCCTGGACCTCGCCGAGCCTTCTCGGCGGGACGACGAGCCAGCTCCCCGCAGGCGTCACCCTGGCGGACGTGCAGGTCCGGATCGGATTCACCGGCGCCGCGGGATCCGCGGCACCGCTCGACATCACGCTCGCCGGCTGCTCCTGAAGGTCACGGAGAGCCGGATCGCTCCGTCTCGGCGCGGTCCGGCTCTTCCTGCGGCAGGCCCAGCGAGGCGTCCTGCCCCGTCGCGATCCATGCCGAGGTGAGCAGCAGGATCCGGCACACGAGGTTGAACCACAGCAGCAGGCCGACGAACACCGCGAACGTCGCGAGCAGCGGCGTGCTCGTCGCACCGCCGAGCAGCGCCGAGCCGAGCAGCTTGATCCCGAACAGCGCCGCCCCTCCGAGCGCGGCACCGCGCAGCAGCGGCCAGAACGGCACCTCGACCTCGGCGAGGAACCAGTGGATCGCGACGAGCACGAGCACGTCGAAGAGATAGAGCGCCCCGTACCGGGCGAGCGCGCCCAGCCATCCGAACAGCCAGCTGTCGGGGTCCGCGCCGAAGAGCGAGAACAGGAAGTCGGTGAGGTTCGAGCTCAGCACCGTCAGCGCCGCCGAGACGAGCAGCGCGATGAAGAAGCCGATCGCGAGCGCGAAGTCGCGCAGCTTCAGCAGGATCGCGTTGCGGTACTGCTTGACCTCGAGATCGAAGATGAGCCGGATCGAGCGCCGCGTGCTCGTGAACCAGCCCAGCACAACCCAGATCAGGGATGCGCCGGCGACCAGGTTGAGCCAGTCGAAGGTGCGCGATTCGAGCAGCACGTCGAGCTTGACCGCGGCGTTCGTATCGTTTCCCGTGCCGACGAGCCCGGGGACGAGGATGTTGATCTGAGTGATGATCGTGTCGAGCAGCTCCGGCCGGCCCCGGAGCAGGATCCCGAGCACGCCGAACCCGACCCAGAGCGCCGCGAAGACGGCGAACAGGGCCTGATAGCTCATTCCAGCAGAAAGGGTGCTGCCGCCCACGTCCGTGAAGTGCGAGAACGCACGATACGGACGCAGGCGGAGCACCCGCTGCCAGAGCGCCTGCATAGCGCCGATCTGCTTAGGAGGTCTTTCCGGTGCGGATCGCAGCCTTGACCTCGGCGATGGCCTTCGTCACCTGGATGCCGCGGGGGCATGCGTCGGTGCAGTTGAAGGTGGTGCGGCAGCGCCAGACGCCCTCGGTGTCGTTGAGGATGTCGAGGCGCACCTGAGCGTTCTCGTCGCGCGAGTCGAAGATGAAGCGGTGCGCGTTGACGATCGCGGCCGGGCCGAAGTACTGGCCGTCGGTCCAGAACACGGGGCACGAGGTGGTGCACGCCGCGCAGAGGATGCACTTGGTCGTGTCGTCGAAGCGCTCACGGTCCGCGATCGTCTGCTTGCGCTCCTTCCCGCCCTCGGGCGCGGTGCCCGACACGAGGAACGGCTGCACCTGACGGTAGGCCGCGAAGAACGGCTCCATGTCGACGATCAGGTCCTTCTCGAGCGGCAGGCCCTTGATCGCCTCGACCGTGATCGGCTTGGTGATGTCGAGGTCCTTCACCAGGGTCTTGCAGGCCAGGCGGTTCTTGCCGTTGATGCGCATCGCGTCCGAGCCGCAGATGCCGTGCGCGCAGGAGCGGCGGAAGGTCAGCGTGCCGTCCTGGTCCCACTTGATCTTGTGCAGCGCGTCGAGGATGCGGTCGGTCGGGTACATGGGGACGTCGAAGTCCTCCCAGTACGCCTCGCGGCCCGACTCGGGGTCGTAGCGGCGGACCAGCAGGGTGACGTTGAACGGCTTCAGTCCGGCCTCTTCGGCGGGGTTGCCGGGGCCGTTGGAGGTGGCGCTCATGGGTTAGTACTTCCTCTCCATCGGCGGGTACCGCAACTCGCCCTGTTCGTTCTTGGTGAAGACGACCGGCTTCCAGCCCAGCGTGATGTGGTCCTCGGGGTTCGGCGAGTGCGGGTCGCCGGTGAGGTACGCCATGGTGTGCTGCATGTAGTTCTCGTCGTCGCGGTTCGGGTAGTCGTCGCGCATGTGACCGCCGCGGCTCTCCTTGCGATTGCGCGCCGCGTACGCGAGCACCTCGGCGAGGTCGAGCAGGAACCCGAGCTCGATGGCCTCGAGCAGGTCGGTGTTGTACCGCTTGCCACGGTCCTGGACGCCGACGTTCGCGTAGCGCACGCGCAGGTCGTGGATCACGCCGAGGACCTCGGTCAGCGACTCCTCGGTGCGGAACACCTGGGCGCCGCGGTCCATGGCCTCCTGCAGCTCCTTGCGGAGGTCGGCGACGCGCTCGGTGCCCGTGCCGTTGCGGAAGTTCTCGACCATCTCGCGCACGTTCTTCGCGGGGTCCTCGGGCAGCGGGACGAACTCGGCGGTGTTGGCGTAGTCGGCCGCGTTGTTGCCCGAGCGCTTGCCGAACACGTTGATGTCGAGCAGCGAGTTGGTGCCCAGTCGGTTCGACCCGTGCACCGAGACGCAGGCGCACTCGCCAGCGGCGTACAGGCCGGGCACGACGGTGTCGTTGTCGGCCAGCACCTCGGCATCGTTGTTGGTCGGGATGCCGCCCATCGCGTAGTGCGCGGTCGGGAACACCGGGACCGGCTCGGTCACGGGGTCGACGCCCAGGTAGGTGCGCGCGAACTCGGTGATGTCGGGGAGCTTGGTCTCGAGCACCTCGGCGCCCAGGTGGGTGCAGTCGAGGTAGACGTAGTCCTTGTGCGGGCCGGCGCCGCGTCCGTCGAGCACCTCCTGGACCATGCAGCGCGCGACGATGTCGCGGGGCGCGAGGTCCTTGATGGTGGGGGCGTAGCGCTCCATGAAGCGCTCGCCGCTCGCGTTGCGCAGGATCGCGCCCTCGCCTCGGGCGCCCTCGGTGAGGAGGATGCCGAGGCCCGCCAGGCCGGTCGGGTGGAACTGGTAGAACTCCATGTCCTCGAGCGGGAGGCCCTGGCGCCACACGATGCCGACGCCGTCGCCGGTGAGGGTGTGCGCGTTGGAGGTGGTCTTGAAGATCTTGCCGAAGCCGCCCGTGGCGAAGACGATCGACTTCGCCTGGAAGACGTGCAGGTCGCCGGTGGCGAGCTCGTAGGCCACGACGCCGGACGGCTTGCGGTCCTTGCCCTCGCCGGTCATGACCAGGTCGAGCACGTAGTACTCGTTGAAGAAGTTCACACCGAGCTTGACGCAGTTCTGGAACAGCGTCTGGAGGATCATGTGACCCGTGCGGTCGGCCGCGTAGCAGGCGCGGCGCACGGGCGCCTTGCCGTGATCGCGGGTGTGGCCGCCGAAGCGGCGCTGGTCGATCTTGCCCTCGGGGGTGCGGTTGAAGGGCAGGCCCATGTTCTCGAGGTCGATGACCGCGTCGATGGCCTCCTTCGCGAGGATCTCCGCCGCGTCCTGGTCGACGAGGTAGTCGCCGCCCTTGACCGTGTCGAAGGTGTGCCACTCCCAGTTGTCGTCCTCGACGTTGGCGAGCGCCGCGGCCATGCCGCCCTGCGCCGCGCCGGTGTGCGAGCGGGTCGGGTACAGCTTCGTGATGACCGCGGTCTTGGCCTTCGGGCCCGCCTCGATCGCCGCGCGCATACCGGCACCGCCGGCACCGACGATGACCACGTCGAACTGGTGGTAGGTGACGCCGTCCTTGACGGTCACGTCCTCGCCCTCGTGGGTGTTGGTAGTCACGTGTAGCTACTCCGTTCGAAAACTGTTACTTGGCCGTGCAGAACGAGGCGACCAGCGAGGGGTCGGCGCCCGCGGGGCACGGATCGAAGGTGAACACGACCAGGGTGCCGAGCAGGATCAGCAGCGCGGCCGCGAGGAACAGCGCGACCTTGAGCGCCTTGGCCACGCCGGGCTTCGACACGTAGTCGTTCACGATGGTGCGCATGCCGTTGGCGCCGTGGATGAGCGCGAGCCACAGCATCAGGAGGTCCCAGACCTTCCAGAAGGGGCTCGACAGCTTGCCGCCCACGAAGGCGAAGTCGATGGCGTGCACGCCGTCGCCCACCATCAGGTTGGAGAACAGGTGGCCGAAGATCAGGACCACCAGGAGCACGCCGGAGGCGCGCATGTAGATCCAGCCCCACTTCTCCCAGTTGGTGCGCTTCTTGGCCGCGGGCTGCGTGCGGGGAGCTTCGATCGTCGTCATCTCTCTTCTCCTCGCCTCAGTGCCCGAACACGTTCATCAGGTGGCGCGGCGCGAAGCCGAGCATCGTGACCGCCCACAGCACGACGACGATCCAGAACAGCGTGCGCTGGTACTTGGTGCCCTTGCTCCAGTAGTCGACCAGGATGATGCGCAGGCCGTTGAAGGCGTGGAACACGATCGCGCCCACCAGGCCGAGCTCGCCGAGACCCATGATGGGGGTCTTGTAGGTGCCGATGACGGCGTCGTACGCCTCGGGGCTCACGCGGATGAGCGCCGTGTCGAGCACGTGCACGAGCAGGAAGAAGAAGATGGCCACGCCGGTGATGCGGTGCAGCACCCAGGACCACATTCCGACACTGCCGCGGTAGAGCGTGCCGCCCACGCGTTCCCGCTTCTTCGCCGCTGGCGCGGCCTCTGCCGTTTGGGCTGACACGTGCACCCTCCTCGAATCGTGGGCCGTAGGCGATCGCCTACGGCAACATCACACGGGTTCACGGCAGCGCGGACGGGCGAATGGCCACGAGCGTGCTGCACTGCTGAGAATCCGCCGCGAACCCATTATGGCACCATTCGATCGCGGATCCGGACGCGCGATCCACGGTGCGCCGAGGCGCGGGTCGTTAGTCTTGGAGGCATGACCGATCCCTCCCCCGCCGACGCACGGACCGTCCCCGCGATCGAGCGCCTCACCTGCGTGATCCCCGCAGGCGGCGTCGGGTCCAGGCTCTGGCCGCTCTCGCGCGCCAACGCGCCGAAGTTCCTGCTCGACCTCACGGGCAGCGGCGACTCGCTGCTCCGGGCCACCTGGGATCGCCTCACCCCCATCGCCCCGGCGGACCGCATCATGGTCGTCACCGGCAGCGCACACCGCGAGTCGGTCGAGGCGCAGCTGCCCGAGCTGCTCGCCGAGAACCTCGTGACCGAGAGCGAGCCGAAGGACTCCTCGGCCGCGATCGGCCTCGCCGCCGCGATCCTCGAGCTGCGCGACCCCGACGCGATCCTCGGGTCCTTCGCCGCCGACCACGTGATCCGGGGCAACGTGCTCTTCGAACGCGCCATCCGCACCGCGGTCCAGGCCGCCGATCAGGGGTACATCGCCACCATCGGCATCCACCCCTCGCACCCCGCGACCGGTTTCGGCTACATCGAGAGCGGCGCCGCCCGAGGCGACCTGGCCCCGTTCGACGTCTACGACGTCACCTCCTTCGTCGAGAAGCCCGACGAGCAGACGGCGCGCGACTACGTCGAGCACGGCGGCTTCCTCTGGAACGCCGGCATGTTCATCGCCCGGGCCACGGTGCTGCTCGATCAGATGGCGCTCGCCGAGCCCGAGCTCGTGCGCGCGCTGCGCGAGATCGCCGCAGCGTGGGGCACCGATCAGGCGGCCAGCGTGCGCGAGCGCCTGTGGCACGGCCTCCCCAAGATCGCCATCGACTACACCGTCGCGGAGCCCGCTGCGGCGGCCGGCAAGATGGTGTGCGTCGCGGCGCACTTCGAGTGGGACGACGTCGGGGACTTCGCGTCGGTCGCGAACCTGCTGACGCGCGGCCGGGGCAGCGACCTCGCCGTGCTCGGCGACGGCGCGCAGGTGCTGTCCGACGCGTCGAGCGGCATCGTCGTCTCCGAGAGCGACCGCCTGGTAGCGCTCGTCGGCGTCGAGGACGTCGTCGTGGTCGACACCGCCGACGTGCTGCTCGTCACCTCGAAGGCGCACGCGCAGGACGTCAAGAACCTCGTCACCCGCATGCGCGTGACGGGCGGCGGCCACCTGCTCTGAACCGGGAGCGCCCTGCGGCGCCCCGCGCCGGGGCGCCCGCGCTCGGCCGCTGAACCCGTGCGACTGGACGGGTCGGGATCGACGGGCGTAGCGTGGCCCCATGAGCGATCTCGAGCCCGTCCTCCGCACGCTTCCCGCATTCCCCGACGAGCTGCCGCCGCTCGATCCGACACAGCTGCCCGACGATCCCGAGGAGCTGTTCCGGGACTGGTTGGGGGCGGCGATCGACAGCGGCGAGCGCCAGCCGCACGCGATGACCTTCATCACGGTCCGCCCCGACGGGGTCCCGGTCGGCCGGACGCTCATCGTCAAGGACATCGACGACGACGGCTTCCATTTCTCGACGCACCGCAGCTCGCGCAAGGGCGCCGAACTCGACGCGCATCCGCTTGCGTCCATGCTGTTCTTCTGGCGCGAGTCGGGTCGCCAGGTCCGCGTCACGGGTTCGGTCGTCGCGCTCGACGAGGCGGTTTCGCAGCGCGACTGGGCCGATCGTCCGAGTTACACGGGATCCCCCAACCCGGACTGGCAGCGCTACGCGCTCGTGCCGAGCGAGTACGAGTTCATGCAGGCCCAGCACGATCGCAAGCATCCGCGGATCGAGTACCGGCGGGACGGAGCGGGGGCCTGGTCCCACGACCGGGTGACGACGCCCGCGGGCTGAACCGGCGGCGGGGCGAGCCGCTTCAGTGCACGAACAGCAGGAGCGCGGCGACGCCGATGAACAGCCCGCCGAACACCGAGTTGAGGGTGCGCTGCCCCCGCGGGTCGCGCACGACCTTCGCGAAGGGTCGTGCGGCCGTCGCGAAGACGCCCCACATCACGACGACGTCGACGCCGATCACGGTCACGGCCAGCAGCAGGTACTGCGGCAGCTGCGGCGCATCGAGCCGGATGAACTGCGGGATGAAGGCGAGGAAGAAGACGATCGCCTTGGGATTCAGCAGATTGACCCAGAACCCGCGCCGCACGATCGACCAGGCCGGCTCCCCGCGGGTGATCGTCGCCCCGCCGGTCCCGTCTTCTTCCTCGTCGTCCGCGGCGGTCGGCCTCGCGAGGATCAGTCGGATCCCGAGGAACACGAGATAGGCCGCGCCCGCGTAGCGGATCGCCGAGAAGATCAGCGGCGAGCGCGAGACCAGCAGTCCCACGCCCGCCGCGACGATGATGACGTGCACGACGAGCGCGAGCTGCTGGCCGAGCACGCCCCAGCCCGAGCGGCGCCATCCCACGAGCATCGAGTTCGACATCGTGTTGATGGCGCCCGCGCCGGGCGTGAGGCTGATCACGACCGTGGCGGTCAGCAGGGAGAGCCAGGTCGCGAGGGTCACCAGGCGAGTGTACGGGATCGGCGTCCGCCGATCCGCCCCTTGCCCGGGCTCAGTCCCGGGCGAACACGATGTGGGTGACGCCGCTCGGCGTCGTCTCCGACTCGACGCGGTACCCCTGCTCCAGCCCTTCCAGTCCGTCCCAGAGGCGCTCGCCGCGTCCCAGCAGGATCGGCACCTGCACCACGTGGAGCAGGTCGACGAGCCCCGCGGCGAGGAAGGAACGGGTGGAGGACGGGCCGCCGCCAAGCCGGACGTCGAGTCCGCCCGCCAGTTCGCGCGCTTCGGCGAGCACGTCCTCGGGCGATCCGCTGCGGAAGTGGAAGGTCGTCTCCCCCACTTCGAGCGACGGTAGCTCTCGATGCGTCATCACGATCACGGGGGTGTGGAACGGAGGCTCGTCGCCCCACCAGCCGCGCCACTCGGGATCGTCCTGCCAACCGGGCGGACCGAACTTGTTCGCGCCCATGATCTCGGCCCCGATGCCGTCCCAGGCGCGGCGCGCGTAGGCATCGTCCGGCTCGGTCGCCGGATCGACGGCCTGCCGCTCGCGCGTGCCGGTCAGCCCCTGGAAGGTCGCTGTCGGGAAGAACCACTCCATCAGGCGCGTTCCCGCGTGCCCGAACGGCGATTCGAGACGCTGGTCGGCCCCGGTGCCGAAGCCGTCGAGCGAGATCGCGAGGTTGTGGGCTCGCAGTCGTCCTCCGCTCATCGCGGATCCTCCGTCTCTGGAGCTCCGTGCCCCGTGATCGGCGGCGCCTGCGGGCCGGAAGCTGAGGACACCCTACTCCCGGCCCGTGCGAATCAGAAGTGGGTGCCGCCGTCGATGCGGACCTCGGTGCCCGTGATGAACCGTCCGTCGTCGCTCGCGAGCATCGCGACGACGCCCGCCACCGTCTCGGGTCCGGCGAAGCCCTCGCCGAGCGCGGGCTGCAGCTTCATGAAGAGCATCATGTCGGCGTCCTCGGGGAGACCGGGTCCCTGGCTCTGCTTGCTCGCACCCGAGCCGTCGGTCATGCCCGACGAGATCGAGCCCGGCTGCACCGCGGTGAATCGGATGCCCTGCTTCGCGTACTCGGCCGCGAGGGCGTGGGTCATCGACTGCACGCCGCCCTTGCTCGCCGCATAGGCGGACATGTAGGGGTGCGCGAACATCGCGGACGTCGAGCTGAAGTTCACGACGGCCGATCCGTTGCCCTCGAGCAGGGCGGGGATCGCCTCGCGGATCATGAGGAAGGTGCCGACGAGGTTGACGCGGAGCACCTGCTCGAAGGACTCGAGGGAAGTCTCGTGCGTGTGCGAGGAGCGCAGGATCCCGGCCGCGTTGACGAGGACGTCGAGACCGCCCAGCTGTCGGACCGCCGCCGCGACCCCGGCGCGCACCGAGGCCTCGTCCGCGATATCGACGATGGTGGTGTGCAGCCGCCCTGCGGCGTCGCCCGCCTTCGCGACCGTGTCCGCGAGTCCGGCTTCGCTGACGTCGGCCGCGACGACCGTGCCGCCCTCGGCGAGCATGCGCAGCACGGTGGCCTGCCCGATCCCTGATCCGCCACCGGTGACGAGTGCGCGGCGACCTTCGTAACGGTTCATGATTCGACCTTTCGAGTATTCGAGATGTGATGCACGTAGTGCCAGTGTGGCACGACGTGCCACATAGAACAACATCGGCGATCGCCCCCGAATTCCCGTACGCTTCGAACCGTGGAATCCGCACCGTCACTCACCGCACGCCGCAAGGCGGACACCCGTCTCGCGATCGCACGGGCCGCGGCCGCCCGCTTCGCCGAGCACGGCGCGAGCCGGGTCACCGCCGAGGCGATCGCAGCGGCCGCGGGGGTTTCGCTGCGCACCTTCTACCGCTACTTCCCCACGAAGGAGGACGCGGTCGCGCCCCTGCTCGGGATCGGCGCCGCGTCCTGGCAGGACGCCCTCGCGGCCTCGCCGCCCGGCGACCCCCGAACGGCGATCCCGGAGATCATCGATCACCTGCTCATCCCCGCGGGCGATGCGGAGCGCGAAGGGCTGCGCTGGACGCGCGGCCTGCTGCGGGCGATGATCGAGGATCCGGCCCTTCGCGCCGTCTGGCATCGCGTCAACCACGACTCCGAGACGCGGCTGCGCGCCATCGTGGCGGAGCTCGAGGGGGAAACGGCGGACCCGTTCCAGGTGCGGCTGCTCGCGGCCGCCGCGACCGATGCGATCCGGATCGGCCTCGAGCACTGGAGCGAGTCGGATGCGGACCCCGACGGCTCGGGCGGCACGCCCGCCGCTCTCGCGCGACGCGCGTTCGCCGAGCTCTCGAGCGGGGTCTCCGAGCGCTGAGCCCGGTCGGAGGATGCGGACGCGGGCGCGGGCCCCGGGCCGAGGAGCCCGGGACCCGCGCCCGCGTCGATCAGTCCCGCGTCACACGCGACGGCGACGGGCGACGGCCGTCGACGCGGCACCGAGCGCGATGAGCACCGCGGCGGCAGCGGCCCAGCCGACCAGGTTCTCGCCGCCGGTGGTGGCGAGCTTCGGCGCCTCCGGCGAGGGCGTCGGCGTCGCCGGCGGAACCGGCTTCACCGTCAGCACCTTGGCCGCCGACTCGTCGCTCGTCACGTCGGCGCCGAGCGGCGTGCGGCCTCCGGCCGTCGCCGTGTTGGTGAGGTCGTCACCGGTCAGGTCGGCCGCGACCGCGCGGTACACGCTCGTGCAGGTCTCGGTCTCACCGGGCTGCAGCGTGCTCACGGGGCAGGTCGGCGCGGGCAGCTCGCCCGCGCCGCTGAACTCGCCCTCCGCGATCTTCACGTCGCGGATCTCGATGTTGCCGGTGTTCTTCACCACGAAGGAGTAGGTGACCTGCTGGCCGACCGAGGTGATCTTCGGGGTGTCGGCCGACTTCGTCAGGCTGAGCGAGGGCCGTGCGGGGTCGATCGTCACCGAAGCCGCATCGTCGTCGTCCCCGTCGACGCGGTCGCCCGTGGTCGCGGTGTTCTTGACGGGCTCCGTCCCGCTGACGACGACGTCGTACACGATGGTCACGGAGTCGCCTGCGGCCAGGCCGCGCGGGCGCTGGGCGTCGCCATCGCCGACCAGGTCGTAGGCTTCGATGCCGGCCGCGGTGACGGTCCCGCCGACCGCGGGCACCGAGGTCCCGAGGCCAGTGACGGACACGATCGTGCCGCCGACCGCGAGGTCGTCGAGCACGGTGACGGTGTCGCCGATCGCCATGTCCTCGTCACCGGTGTTCTTCACCGTGACGGAGTAGCGAACCGTGGCACCGTCCTCGAACACCGGAGCGCCGACGACGCTCTTCGAGATCGCCAGGTTGTAGTCGCACATGACCCACTCGAACTTCGCGTACGCGGGGAGCGCCGAGCCCGGGTTGGCCGCGTCGGCGCCGGCGCGGTTCTTGCCGAGATCGAGCGTCGCGGCGTCGATGGACTCCGCGGCGAAGCTCGCACCGCCGCCACCGCCACCGCCGACGAAGTACTGCCCGCCGGAGCCGACGTCCCCGTTGGTCGCGGCACCGCCGCCACCGCCGAAGTAGCCCGCCCCACCGGCACCGCCGGTATCGGCGCCGAAGTCGGCACCGCCGTTGCCGCCCTGCATCGCGGATCCGGCGAAGCCGTTCCAGTCGAAGCCGCCGGGCACCGCCGGATCGGTGTTGCTCTGGGGGTTCTGGCCGCGCGTGCCGCCGGAGGTCCCGCCGCCGAGACCGGCACCGGGGTGCTTCACCGGCGTCTGGTTCCAGCCGAGGTCACGACCCTCGGTGCCGTCGCCGCCCGCGAACACCGTGCCTCCGGGGACGCTCGCGGAGGCGGAGAGGTCGAAGCCGCCGTCGCCGCCGTGCCCGTGATCGCCCGTGTGCCCGCCGCCGGTGCCGCCACCGCCCGCGGCGAGCAGCAGCAGGTCGGAGCCGAGTGTCAGCGAGGTGTACCCGCCTCCGCCGCCGCCCGGGTGCCCGCCGCGACCACCGGTGCCGCCTCCGGGGGCGCCCGCCGCGCCGCCGTTCCCGCCGGCGGAACCGACCACACCCGAGAGGCTCTCGCCCGCGTTCGCCCGCAGCAGGGCGCTGACGACGCCGCCCGCACCGTTGGCTCCGCGCAGCTCGCCCGGATTCTCGGGGTCGGGCTCCGCGTCGCCGGCGGCGATCGCGACGCCGCCCGGCGCTCCGGCGACCGTGACCCGCACGGCGCACACGCCGTCGGGCACGACCTGGGTGAAGGCCCCGGCCTTCGAGATGGTCACGGCCTCGGCCGTGGGGGCCGGATCGGCCTGCGCCATCGCCGGCACCATCATCGGTGCGATGAGCGCGAGCAGCGCACCGCCGACGGCGGCCGGCCGCCTCGCCGCTCGGATTCCCCCTGACGGCTTTCGATTCAGTTCTTTCACTTCTCGTGGTCCCCCATGTTCGGATCCGGTCCCGGATCCTCGGTACGAATTGGTTCGAGTCGCCCGCCAGCGCCGGGCGCAGTCCCTGCGCGGCCGCTGAACGCGGACTCATAGATGAGGAGTCCTGCGGACGCTCGAAGTGTCGGGGATTCCCAGAT
This sequence comes from Leucobacter sp. HNU, assembly GCF_047946755.1. Classification (GTDB taxonomy): domain Bacteria; phylum Actinomycetota; class Actinomycetes; order Actinomycetales; family Microbacteriaceae; genus Leucobacter. Next base: position 2,520,690 of record NZ_CP178837.1, read on the forward strand.
GACCCCGCTGCGGGGGTCAGGGCCGTTCGGAGTCGGCCGCCGCGGCACTTTCGGCGGGCCTCCGGCTCTCTTCTCGGTGGAGGGGTGCGGACCGTCCGTCATGCGGCGGCCCGCGCCTCCCGAGCGAGCGCCGCGAGCTCGATGACGCCGGCGGGCCCCCACCCGCGCACGTGTTCGGACTCGCGCCGCCCGGCCTCCCCTGGGCCCGTCCGCCGCCGCAGGCGGGCCCAGGGATTCCGCGTGCCGCGACACGTTTCGCGGACGCCGCACTCTCTTTCTCGTGAGTGGTCACCGCGGTGCAGGCGTTCGCCCCCGCAGGACCCTCGGCCGCCGGTGGCACCGCTCTCGGCGATCGAACGCGAAGGTGGGGGCCGTATGCACGCGAGGAACGAGGAACGAGGCGCGCGGCGCTGCGCCGTGGTGGAAGCCCACGTGCTGCAGCGGCAGCGCGCGGTCGAAGTGCTCGACGCGGGGGCGCGGATGCGGACCACGCACTCCTTCGGATCCGTCGGGGAGCTCGTGGGCTGGTTGCGCCGCGCGCCGCGCTCGAGCTGGCCCCACCTGGTCGTCGCCGAGGTGCTGCCGGGCACCGAACTCGATCGCGAGCTCGCGGCCGTTCGGGCGATGCGGCGCGCGGGCATCCGCGTCGTGCTGCTGTCGGCGCTCGACTCCCGCTTCGTGATCCGGCGCGTCCTCGGCGTCGGCGTCGACGGCGTGGTCTCGAAGCAGGATTCGGAGCGGGAACTGCTCGATGCGGTCTGCGGAGTACTGGACGGCGGGACCGTGATCACTGCGCGCGCCGCGGCGGCCATCGACGCCGATCCGATGCCGAAGCTGTCGCAGCAGGAGACTCGGCTGCTCGAGCTCTACGCCGGAGGGGAGTCGCTGGCGTCGGTCGCGGAACGACTGGGGGTGCGCGAGGACACCGCCCGCAAATACCTGAAGCGGGTGAAGCTGAAGTACGGCGCGCAGGGACGGCCCGCGGGCACGAAGCTGGAACTGGCGTGGCGCGCGTGGGAGGACGGCCTGCTGAGCGCCGGAGCGTTCGGCGCACGGGTCTGAGTCGCGCAGGGAACGCCCCGGGGACGCGCGAGTGCACGTGACGGGGAAGCGCCGGGGAACGCAAAGACCCCCCACGCACCCGATAGAGCCCGACTACCCTTGCTCCGTTTCCGTCCTGGGGGAGTTCGCCGAGATACCGCCACGTGGGGGGCCTTGAAGAGTCTACCGGATTCCGGAGCGGCCGAGTACCAGGCTCGACCGCTCCGGGTTCCGGATCATGCGCGCGGGGCCTCCCCCGCGTTCCCGGAGTCCGCATCGCCTGCGGGCTCGTCGGCGGGTGCGTCACCCGCGGGTGCGTCATCCGCGGGTGCGTCATCCGCGAGGGTCCCGGCCCCATCTGCGGTCGCGGTGGCGGCGACCGCCGCCAGGTCGACGGTCCCGGTCTCGACGGCCGCGTTCGTCTCGGCCTGCTCCTCCGCGTCCTCGCCGGCGAACTGCGACTGGTACAGGGCGTAGTACGCCCCGCGCTGCGCGAGCAGCTCGAGGTGGGAACCCTGCTCGACGATGCGGCCGTGCTCCATCATGAGGATGGTGTCGGCGTCGCGGATCGTCGAGAGGCGGTGCGCGATGACGAAGGAGGTGCGGTCGGCCCGCAGCGCCCGCATCGCCTGCTGCACCAGCACCTCGGTGCGGGTGTCGACGGAGGAGGTCGCCTCGTCGAGGATGAGCAGCGACGGGTTCGCGATGAACGCCCGCGCGATGGTGAGCAGCTGCCGCTCGCCCGCCGACAGCGAGGTCGCGTTCTCCTCGAGCACCGTGTCGTAGCCCTCGGGCAGCTGGCGCACGAAGCGGTCGACCATGGTCGCCTTCGCGGCCTCGATCACCTCGTCGTCGGTCGCGTCGAGACGGCCGTAGCGGATGTTCTCGCGGATGGTCCCGCCGAACAGCCAGGCGTCCTGCAGCACCATGCCGATGTGGCTGCGCAGCTCGGCGCGCGACAGCTGGGTCACGTCGACCCCGTCGAGCAGGATGCGTCCGCTGTTCAGTTCGTAGAAGCGCATCACCAGGTTGACGAGCGTGGTCTTGCCCGCGCCCGTGGGGCCGACGATCGCGACGGTGTGCCCCGGCCGCGCCTCGAAGGAGAGGTCCTCGATGAGCGTCGACTCGGGGTCGTAGCTGAACGACACCCGCTCGAACTCGACGTGGCCGTCGGTACGCACGGGCAGGTGCTCGTTCGCGGTCTCGGGCTCCTGCTCGTCGGCGTCGAGCAGCTCGAAGGTGCGCTCGGCGGATGCGACGCCGGACTGCAGCATGTTGGCCATGCCCGCCATCTCGCCGATGGGCTGCGAGAACTCCCGCGAGTACTGGATGAACGCGGTCACGTCGCCCAGGGTCATCTGACCGGCGGTCACGCGGAGCGCGCCGACGACGGCGATGAGGACGTAGCTGAGGTAGGACACGAACTGCATGGCGGGCATGATGGTGCCCGACACGAACTGCGCGCCGAACGCCGCCTTGAACAGCGACTGGTTGCGCGAGTCGAACTCTTCGATCATCACTTGGTCGCGGTTGAAGATGCGGATCAGCTCGTGGCCGGTGAACGATTCCTCGATGTGGCCGTTGAGCGCTCCGGTGTGCTTCCACTGGGCGGCGAACAGCTTCTGCGATCGCGTGCCGACGATGCCGGCGATGATCGCGGAGAGCGGCAGCGCGATGAGCGCGAGCAGCGCCAGCTGCCACGACACCGCGAACATCATGATCGCGATGCCGATGACCGTGAGCGCGGATTGCACCAGCTGGGAGAACGCCTGCTGGAGCGCCTGCTGGATGTTGTCGACGTCGTTCGTGACCCGGGAGAGCACGTCGCCGCGCTGGCCGGTGTCGAAGTAGCTCAGCGGCAGGCGGTTGAGCTTGTGCTCGATGTCCTGACGCAGCTTGAACACGACCCGCATGACGAGCTTGTTCAGGACGTAGCCCTGCAGCCACATGAGCAGCGACGCCACCAGGTAGAGGCCCAGCACCAGGAGGATCAGGTTGCCCAGCTTCTCGAAGTCGATCCCCTGGCCGGGAACCACGTCGGTGCCCGAGAGCATGTCCGCGAGCTGGGTGTTGCCCGAGGCCTTCGCGCCCTCGATGACTTGCTCGAGGCTCGCCCCCTGGGGCAGCTGCGCACCGATGATGCCGTTGAAGATGGTGTCCATCGCCTTGCCGAGCACCTTGGGCGCGATCACGGTCAGGACGACCGAGCCGATCACCAGGACCACGACGAAGAGGAACTTCCATTTCTCGGGGGCGAGCAGCCCGAAGAGCCGCTTCGCCGACGGCCAGAAGTGCTTCGCCTTCTTGGCCGGCGCGCCACCGAACATGTCGCCGTCCATCTCGCCGGGAGTGAAGTCCTCGGCGACCTCGGCTTCGATCACCGCGGCTGCCGAGGGCTCGGCGTTGCGGTCCTTGCGCGCTCCGCGCGCCTTGCGTTCCGCCATCAGGCTGCCTCCGCCTCTTCGAGCTGGGATCGGACGATCTCCTGGTACACCGAGTTGTCGGCGAGGAGCTCGCTGTGCGTTCCTCGGCCGACGATCTCGCCGTCCTCGACGACGAGGATCTGGTCGGCTTCGGTGATGGTCGAGACGCGCTGGGCCACGATGATGGTCGTGGCGCCCTCGGTCGCCTCGGGCAGCGCCGCACGCAGCCGCGCGTCGGTCGCCACGTCGAGCGCCGAGAACGAGTCGTCGAACAGGTAGATCTGCGGCTTGGCGACGAGTGCGCGCGCGATCGAGAGCCGCTGGCGCTGGCCGCCGGACACGCTCGTGCCGCCCTGCGCCATCGGCTCGTCGAGCTGCTTCTCCTTCTCGCGGACGAAGTCGTCGCCCTGGGCGACGCGCAGCGCCTCCCAGAGCTCGGCGTCCGTCGCGTCGTCCTTGCCGAAGCGCAGGTTCGAGCCGATGGTGCCCGAGAACAGATAGGGACGCTGGGGCACCAGGCTCACGGTGCGGGCGAGCTGCGGGCGCGTGAGCGCCGAGACGGGCTGCCCGTCGATGGTGATGCTGCCGGACTGCGGGTCGAACAGGCGCAGCATCAGGTTGAGCAGGGTGGTCTTGCCCGACCCCGTCGATCCGATGATGGCCGTGGTCTTGCCGGGCTCGGCCACGAAGCTGACGTTCTTGATGACCGGCACCTCGGCGCCGGGGAACCCGAAGGTCACGCCGTCGAACGCGATCCGCCCGGCCGTCGGCGTCGGCACCTGCTCGGTCGCCGGGAACTCCAGCTCCGAGCGGGTGTCGAGCAGCTCGCGGATGCGCTCGGCGCAGACGACCGCGCGCGGGATCATCATCGTCATGAAGACGCCCATCATCACCGCGACGAGGATCTGGATGAGGTACTGCATGAACGCGGTGAGCGATCCGACCTCCATCGATCCTTCGTCGACGCGGTGGCCGCCGAACCAGAGCACGGCGCCCGTGGCCAGGTGGAGGATCATCATGATCACGGGGAACATCAGCACGAAGACGTTGCCCACCTGCACCGAGATGCGGGTGATGTTGCGGTTCGCGGTCTCGTAGCGATCGGACTCGAAGTTCTCGCGCACGAACGCCCGCACCACGCGGATGCCCATGATCTGCTCGCGCAGCACGCAGTTGATGTCGTCGACGCGGGCCTGCATGTTGCGGAACAGCGGGAGCAGCAGCCAGACGAGGAACCCGACGATGATCGCGAGCGCCGAGACCGAGACCCAGACGAGCCAGGACAGGCCCGCGTCCTCGCGCAGCGCCATGATGATGCCGCCGATGCACATGATCGGCGTGGTGACCATGAAGTTCAGGGTCATGAGGATGAGCATCTGCACCTGCTGCACGTCGTTCGTGCCACGGGTGATGAGCGTTCCCGCACCGAAGCGGGTGGCCTCGAGGGTCGAGAGCGAGTCGACCTTGCGGTAGACGCTGCGGCGCAGGTCGCGACCCGCCGCCATGGACACCCGGGCGCCGAAGTAGACGCCGCCGATCGCGGTGACGACCTGCATGAGGCAGACCGCGAGCATGGTGCCGCCGGTCGACCAGATGTAGCCGATGTCGCCCTTGGCGATACCGGTGTCGATGATCTGCGCGTTGAGGCTGGGCAGCCAGAGCGCGGCGATCGTCGAGAGGAGTTGGAGGATGAGCACGGCGAGCATGGCGGGCCAGTACGGCTTCGCGTGCTGCCAGGAGAGTCGGAGCAGAGCCACGGGATTCCTTCTTTCGGGGGTCGCGCGTCGCGGAGGGATCGGGGTGCGATCGGACCGGGCCCACGACGACCAGCGTGCCACAGTAGCAAGATCCTGAACAGGATGCCAGGGGCCACCGACATTTCGGTCGGGACACAAAAAAGCAGGGGCGGACCCACCCGAAGGTGGCCCCCGCCCCTGCTGTATAGCGCGTTAGCGCGAAAAGACCTTAGACGAGCTTGACGCCCGCGCCGGCCTCCTCGAGCTTCGCCTTCGCCTCTTCGGCGGCATCCTTCTTCGCGCCCTCGAGCACGTTCTTGGGAGCCTCCTCGACGAGGGCCTTCGCCTCGCCCAGGCCCAGGCCGGTCAGCTCGCGCACGACCTTGATGACCTGGATCTTCTTGTCGCCAGCCGACTCGAGGACGACGTCGAACTCGTCCTTCTCCTCGACGGCCTCGGCAGCGCCGGCAGCCGGAGCAGCGGCAACGGCGACCGGGGCGGCAGCCGACACGTCGAAGGTCTCCTCGAAGGCCTTCACGAAGTCCGAGAGCTCGATGAGGGTGAGGCCCTTGAACTGCTCGAGCAGCTCTTCAGTCGAAAGCTTAGCCATGGTGTTTCTCCTTGATGTTTGCCCTCAGCGAGTGAGAGCGGGTCTGTGGTTTGTCGCGAATCGGCGTGAGCCGATCCTTATGCGTCCTGCTTCTCCTGCAGCGCGCCGAAGCCGCGAGCGGCCTTGGCGGGCAGAGCGTTGAACAGCTGTGCCGCACCGACCAGCGAGGCCTGCATGACGCCTGCGGCCTTGGCCAGCAGCACCTCACGGCTCTCGAGATCGGCGAGCTTGCCTACCTCAGCGGCGGTCAGAGGCTTGCCATCGAAGTAGCCAGCCTTCACCACCAGAAGAGGGTGTGCCTTGGCGAAGTCACGCAGTGCCTTTGCGACCGCGACGGTGTCACCGTGCACGAAGGCGAGGGCCGAAGGACCGGCCAGCTCGTCGTCGAATGCGGTGACCCCGGCAGCGTTGGCCGCAATCTTGGTCAGCGTGTTCTTCGCCACAGCGTACGTCGCGTGCTCACGGATGCTGTTGCGCAGCTCGCGCAGCTCAGCAACCGTCAGACCGCGGTACTCGGTCAGCAGGACGGCGGACGACTCTTCAAACTTCTGCTGAAGATCGGCGACCGTTGCTTCCTTCGTAGCCATGGCGCTCCCTAATAATGTCTTCTCCGAGAACGGATGCTCTCGGAGGCCGGACCGCCGAAAAACGAGAAAAGCTCCGGCGCGCACGCACGGAGCTTCAGGATCTTGGAAACCAAGAAGTGGAGATTCGTACCTGCGCGGGTCCTCGCTCTCGCGATCGTTCCGGGATCCTTGCGGACCCTACCTGCGGTCTTTGGCCGAAGAGAACTCTATCCCACCGGAGCAGGATCGCGCAACACTCGCGATCCCGCACCCGATGGGACGCGATCAGCCCGCGGGCTTGAGGATGTAGCCGGCGCCTCGGATCGTATGGATCATGGGATCGCGTCCCTCGTCGATCTTCTTGCGCAGGTAGGAGATGTAGAGTTCGACGACCGTCGCCTTGCCGGTGAAGTCGTAGCTCCACACCCGATCGAGGATCTGCGCCTTGGAGAGGACGCGCTTCGGGTTGCGCATGAGGTATCGCAGCAGCTCGAACTCGGTGCTCGTCAGCTCGACCAGGTCGCCGGCGCGCTCCACCTCGTAGCTCTCCTCGTTGAGCGACAGGTCGCCGACGCGGATCACCGGGTCGGCGCCGGAGTTCTTCGAGTTCTGCGAGCGCCGCACCAGCCCGCGCAAGCGCGCGATCAGCTCCTCGATGCTGAACGGCTTCACGACGTAGTCGTCGCCGCCCGCGGTCAGGCCGTTCACCCGGTCGTCGACCGAATCGAGCGCGGTGAGGAACAGCACGGGCACCATGTGACCGGCGGCACGCAGGCGCGACAGCACCTGGAGCCCGTCCACGTCGGGCATCATGATGTCGAGCACCGCGACATCCGGATCGAACGACGCGATCGCCTCGACGACGCCACCGCCCGCCCCGAGGGTCTCGACCTCCCACCCCTCATAGCGCAGCGCCATGGCGACGAGCTGCGTGATCGACTCCTCGTCGTCGACGACGAGGGCCCGCAGCTTGCGCTCCGATTCCTCCGCGTTGTCGGTCCCGTTCGTCCCCGCTGCCCCTGTGCTCATGTCTGGCATTGTTTCCGCCGCCGCTGGACGTGCGCTGTGCGCGAGCCGTCACGCGGATCCGCCGAGTGTCTGAATCGGCGAGAGGCTTTCCATGACACAATTTCCCACGATGTCTGTTTCGAGCCCCGAGTACCACCAGCGGATCGTGACCGACGGCAACGATCGCATGGAGTGGATGCGGGCGCGGGCCCGCGGGATCACCGCGACCGACGTCGCCAAGCTCTCGACCCAGCGGTCGATCGAGGCCGCCGCCCGCGAGAAGCTGCACGGCAGCCGTTTCACGGGAAACGCATACACGGAGCACGGCAAGGCCCGCGAGCCCGAGATCGCGTCGTGGGTGCTGCGCGAGTACGGGATCGCCCCGAGCCAGGCCCTCTTCCACGCCTGCGGGGACATCCGCCACCTCGCGACGCCCGACGGCCTGGTGCAGCGGGAGGCCGGGGCCCTCGAACTGGCCGAGATCAAGACCACCAACAAGGAATGGCGCTCGATCCCCCGCAACTATCTGCGGCAGATCTGGTGGCAGCAGTACGTGCTCGGCGCCGAGCGCACCCTGATGGTGTGGGAACGGCACGAGAACTTCGTGCCGGTCGGCGATCCCGAGGTGCGCTGGGTGGATCGCGACGAGAGCGAGATCGAGCGCCTCGTCAAGCTCGCGGGCGACCTCATCGACGTCCTCATCGCCCGCACCAGCTGACCCGCACGACTCCCGGGCCGGCTCACGAGCCGTGGCCCGATCAGGGGCCGGGGAGGATCCGGGTGGCCGTGGGGTCGAAGGGCGGAGCGGGTCGCTGAGCCGGCTGCGCCGTGTCGAACCAGCCGAACGGCGCCTGACCGGTCTCACCGCCGGGACCCGCGCCCGTGCCGCTGCCGAGTCCGGCACGGTAGTTCTCTTCGATGAGCTCCTGCAGCGCGTCCACCGCGCGTTCGACGGAGGGCAGGTCGTGCAGTCGGGTCGGCGGCTCGGCCCCGACGAAGAGCTCGATATCGCCCGATCCGACCATGCGCTGGCCGATGCCGCGCCGACTCCGGACCTCGCGGATTCGGCTGAGGGGGATCTCGCTGCGCCGACGGATGAACACGCCCCGGTGCATGATGACGCGCCGGGTGGTCACCGTGATGCGGTCGGCGAGCCAGCCCACGATGGGGCCGAGCCCGAGCAGCAGCGCCACCAACCCGGCGCCGGCCGCGACGGCCAGGTTCATCCACGGTTCGGGCAGCGCTCCCGTCCAGAAGCCCGCCGCCGCCGCGACCGCGCAGAGCACGATCACGGGCAGCACGAGGCGTCGCCCGTGCCGATGACTGCGGAAGACGACGGCCTCGGGGCGCAGCTGGGCGGCGGGCGCGACCGCGCCCGCCGCTCGATGCTCCGGGAAGAACTCGCTCATGCCTGCGAGTCTGCCCCGTTCGCCTGAGTACCGGGCTGAGCCGCGCCCGTCTCGCCCGCGAGCCGCTCACCGGTCTGGGCCGCCCAGGTCTGCGCGGAGTCGATCGAGGCGTGGGCGGTCTGCTCCGCTGCGGCGCCGAAGTGCTCGGCCACTCCCGCGACGCGGGCGTCGCGACTCGCGGAGGCGCCGGTCGACGCCGCATCGCCCGCGCCTGCTGCAGCGGACGCGTCGGCCGAACGGGCGTGCGCGGCGCGGCGCGGCTGCGCGGCCGGCTCGTCGCGCGATGCGCGCCCGGCCGCGGCGCCTGCGGCGGCCCCGCCGGCGACGCCGTTGAGCATCGCGGCGAGGTCGATGCCGACCGTGTCCTTGGCCATCTCGAGCAGGCCCTTGATGTTGCCCATCGCCTCACCGGCGACCTTCGAGGTGCCGTCGGCGGAGACCACGGTCATGTTGTCGATCGCTCCGATGGCACGCGCGTACTCCGCTGCAATCTCGGGCAGCAGGTGGATCAGCTCCTGCGCGAGCACGGCCTGCGACTGGGTCTCGAGCGCCCGGGCCCGCGCATCGATCGCGGTCGCCTCCGCGGTGCCCTTCGCCTCGAGCGCGGCTGCCTCGGCGCGGCCCTCGGCCTCGAGCGCTTCGGACGCGGCGATACGGGCGGCTCGACTCGCGAGGCCCTCGCGTTCCACCGCCTTCGCGCGGCCCTCCGCTGCGGAAACCGCGGCAGCGGCCTCCGCCTTGGCGAGCGCCTCGACCCGGTACGCCTCGGCTTCGGCCACGGCGCGCACGTCGGCGTTCAGCTTCTCGGTGCGGAGCGCGACCTCCTTCTGCGCGGTGATCTGCTGCTGCTCGACGATCGCCTGCTGCTGGATCGCCTGCTCGAGCGGGTCGGCCGCCTGCGCCTGCGCGTTGGCCTTGTCCGTCTCGGCCTGGATCTCGGCCTGGCGCAGTTTCAGCTCGCGGTTCCGGTCGAGCAGCACCTTCTCCGCCGAGATCTTCGCCTCCTGCGAGGCCTGGTAGGCGTTGGTCTCCGCGATGTCCGCCGCCTGGCGCACCTTCGCGGCCTCGGGGCGACCGATGTTGGCGATGTAGTCGGCGCCGTCGCGGATCTCCTGGATCTGCAGCGTGTCGACCACGAGGCCCTGCTTGGTCAGCGCCTCCTCGGCGGCCTCGAGCACGCTCTGGGCGACGACCGCGCGGTCGCGGATGATCTGCAGCACGGTCAGGCCGCCGATGATCGAGCGGAGGGAGCCCGAGAGCACCTCCTGCGTCGACTCGTCGATCTCGTCGGAGTTCGAGAGGAATCGCTGCGCGGCCGCGCGGATCATCTCCTGCGTCCCGCCGACCTTCACCACCGCGACCGCCTGCGCCTGCATGGTGATGCCGTCGGTGGTCTGCGCCTCCGTGGTGATCGAGAGCCGGCGCGAACGGAGCGAGATGGTGAACGACTTCTGCACGAACGGCACGACGAAGACGCCGCCGCCCGTCACGACCTTCTGGCCCGAGAGGTCCCGGCTCTTGTTGCCCGCGGCGTCGATCACCTCCTTGCCCTTGCCGCCCGTGACGATGATGGCCTCGTCGGGCTTGGCGATGCGGTAGCGCTTGATGATGACGAGCGCGATCAGCACGAGCGCGATGATCGCGCCGAACACGCCGATGATGGCTGGGCTGGCGAAGAGTGACATGTCGTCTCCGGTCGGGATCGGGGGCGGTCGGGGGGAGTCAGGGGGCCGGCGATGCCGACGCGTCGGCGGCGGGGATCGCTTCGACCCGCACCGAGGTCGCGGTGAGGGTCTGGACGATGCGCACCCGCGTGCCGCGAGGCAGCGGTTCGCGCGCGTCGGCGGTCGCCGCGAGCGAGACCCGTTCGCCGTGGCGCACCAGCGCGACCTCGCCGAGACCGCCGACGGGGATCGGCAGCACCACGCCGGCTTCGGCGCCGACGAGCTCCTCCCCGCTCACCGCGGTCGAGGACTCGGCTCCTCGGATCAACCGGGTCAGCCACCAGGCGAGCGCGCCGCCCAGCAGGCCGGCGAGCGCGCCGATGATCGCCGCCATGGGCGTCGAGAGGCCGGCGCCCACGCAGGCGAAGGACGCGAAGCCGAAGATCGAGGTGAACGCGGCGATCGTGGTGAGGCTCAGCGGGCCGTCGCCGAAGTCGAACGCGTCGAAGATACCGTCGAGCACCAGCGAGATGACGAGCAGGATCGCGCCCAGGATGCCGATCAGCAGGAAGATCCCGCCCGCCATGAGCGAGCCGTCGAGCAGCCGTTCGAACCACTGGGTGATGCCGTCCACCGCGCCGCCTCCTCGATCCACTGCGAATGCCTCCGAGTCTATACAGCGCCTGTGACATCGCCAGATCGGGGCGCAGCGCCCCGTCCCGACCGATTTCGGTTGCGGCGAATGGCGGCTTCTTCGCGATGCCTGCCACCATTCGCCGCAACCGGAGCTCGAGCGCCCCGAGCTCGCCGCCGCTACCGAGACGTGGGAAGGCGCGGGACCGCCGCGAGCAGTTCCCGCGAGTACGCCTCGCGCGGCGCACGGAAGAAATCGGGTCCCCCGAGTTCGACGAGCCGGCCGTCGCGCAGCACCGCGACCCGCTCGCAGAGCCGGTGCACCGCGGCGAGGTCGTGCGAGATGAACAGCAGCGCGAGCCCGAGCTCGCGGCGCAGGCGCTCGAGCAGCGCGAGCACCTCGACCTGCACCGCCACGTCGAGGGCGCTCGTCGGCTCGTCCGCGACGAGCACGCGCGGGCCGAGCGCGAGCGCGCGGGCGATCGCGACCCGCTGCCGCTGCCCGCCCGACAGCTCGTGCGGGTACGCGTCGAGCAGCTCCGATCCGAGGCGCACCTGCGCGAGCAGTTCCGCCGCCCGCGCGCGCACGCCGCCGCGCGGCACGATCCGGTGCGCGCGCAGCAGCTCGCCGAGCGTCGCCGAGACGGTCATGCGCGGGTCGAGCGATGACCCGGGATCCTGCGGGATCAGCTGGATCGCACGCAGCTGCTCGCGGGTGCGCCGCTCGGGCAGGCGCGCGCCGTCGAGCAGTATCCGGCCGCCGGCGAGCGGCAGCTGCCCCGAAATCGCGCGGGCGAGGGTCGTCTTGCCCGATCCCGATTCGCCGACGAGGCCGAGCGCCGTGCCCGGCGGGACATCGAACCCCACCCCGTCGACCGCGATCCGGCGCCCATAGGCGATGCGCGCGTCGACCACCCGCAGGCCCGCGCCCGCAGCGGCGCTCATGACGCGCCCCCGTCGGACGCGAGGCCCGTCCCGTCGAACGGTTCGAGGTCGGGCAATCGCGGAGCGGCCGCGAGCAGCGCCCGCGTGGCCGGGTGACGCGGATCCCGCTGGAGCTGCTCGATCGTGCCGGTCTCGACCACGCGTCCCCGATCCATCACCGCGACCCGTTCGCACAGCGCCGCAACGACCGCGAGGTCGTGGCTCACGAACAGCAGAGTGAGCCCGCGCTCGCGGCGCAGACCGTCGAGTTCGGCGAGCACCCTCCGCTGCACCGTCACGTCGAGGGCGGTCGTCGGCTCGTCGCACAGCAGCACGTCGGGGTCGCCCGCGAGCGCCAGCGCGATGACGACGCGCTGGCGCTGTCCGCCCGAGAGCTCGTGCGGATACGCGCGGAGGGCGCGCTCGGGATCGGGCAGGTGCACGCGTTCGAGGAGCTCGAGCGCCCGCGAGCGCACCTCGCCGCGGGCGGCGCGGATCCGCTGCTCGGTATCGCGTGCCCGCAGCGCCTCCACGAGGTGGGTCCCGACCCGGGTGAGCGGATCGAGCGCCGTCTGCGGGTCCTGGAACACCATCCCCGCGCGACCCCCGGCTTCGGCGGACCCCGCCGAGACGCGGGTGCCGCCCGGCAGCAGCCCGAGCACCGCGCGCAGGGTCAGGCTCTTGCCGGAGCCGGAGGCGCCGACGATCCCGAGCGCCTCCCCCGGCGCCACCGCGAGGTCGACCCCGTCGACGAGCGCGCGCGGATCCCGTTCGGCGGTCTCGACCACGAGCCCGCTGATCTCGACCGAGCCGGTCGGCGGTCCTGCTGCCCGCGGCCCCGGGCTCCACGCTGGACCGCTCATCGTTTCACCCGCCAGGCGTCGCCGAGCCCGTCGGCGACGAGCGAGAGCGCGACGCCCGTGAGGACCACGGCGAGTCCCGGCCCCACCCCGAGCCACCAGTTGCTCGTGATGAACGGCTGCGCCTCCGCGAGCATGGCGCCCCAGTCGGGCGTCGGCGGGCGCACCCCGAGCCCCAGGTAGCCGAGCGTGACGATGGCGACCATGATCAGCACGATCTCGGTCATCAGCAGCACGACGGCCTGCGGCAGGGCGTTCGGCAGCAGGTGCCGCAGGATCACGCGGGCGTGCGACAGCCCGCCGCCGCGGGCGGCGCGCACCCAGCCCGCGTCGCGCATCGAGGCGGCGAGCGCGCGGATCACGCGGGCGTAGCCGGTCCAGCCGACCAGGGCGAAGGCGACGACGATCCCGAACTCGCCGGCGCCGAGCGCGAAGACCAGCGCGATCACGATGATGTAGAAGGGGAACGCGATGACGGTATCGACCACGCGCGACAGCGTCCAGTCGACCGCGCCCCCGAAGTAGCCCGAGAGCAGCCCGACGGAGACCCCGATGATGAACGGGGCGATGGCCGCCGTCACCGCGATGCGCAAATCGGTCTGCGCCGCCATCAGGATCCGCGAGAGCACGTCACGGCCCAGCTCGTCGGTGCCGAGCCAGTGCGCGGGCGAGGGCGGCAGCAGGCCCGCGGTGAGGTCCTGCGCGGTCGGCGAGTACGGCGCGATGACGGGTGCCAGGAGCGCGACGAGCACGAGGAGCGCGGCGAGGCCGGTCCCGACCGCGAGGGTGCGGGATCGGCGGGCCCGGCTCCAGAAGGTGCTGCGCGCGGCGGCGCGCGGTGCGGTCATCGGGCGCTCCCCCGTCGCAGGCGCGGGTCGAGGATCCCCAGCAGGGCGTCGGCCGCGATGCCGACGAGCACCACGAGCACGGCGCAGTAGAGCGCGATGCCCTGCACCACCGGGAAGTCGCGGCTGCCGATCGAGGTGAACAGCAGCATGCCGATCCCGTTGATCGCGAACACCTTCTCGATCACGAGGGTGCCGCCGATGAGCGTGGCGGCGTTCACGCTGAGCAGCGCGAGCGTCGGCAGCGCCCCGCCGCGCAGGATGTGCCGCGTCCAGATGCGGAGCTCGGGAACGCGCGCGGCGCGCAGCGTCGTCACGAAGTCGGCCGTGACCACCTCCAGCAGCTGGGCGCGCAGCGAGCGGATGAGCGGGGGGACGAGGCTCAACGACACCGCGAGGGCCGGCAGGATCAGGCTGCGGATCGGTTCGCCCGCGCCCGTGCCGACGCCGCCCACGGGGAACCAGCCCAGGTGCACGGCGAAGACGATGATGAGCAGCAGGCCGATCCAGAACATCGGCATGCCGAGCCCGATGGCCGGGATCACGCGCACCGCGTGATCGATCGGTCCGTTCGGCCGCCGCGCCGCGGCGAGCGCGAGCGGCACCGTGATGAGCACGGCGAACAGCAGGGCGAGCGCGACGATGCCGAGGCTGAGGGGTGCACGCTCGAGGATGAGGTCGCGCGTCGAGGTGCCCGAGACGAGCGAGGGGCCCGTGTCGCCCTGGGTGAGGAGTCGCCCCACGAAGTCGCCGAACTGCTGCCAGAGCGGGAGGTCGAGGCCGAGCTTCTCGTGCAGCTCCGCGACGGCCTGGGGCGTGGCCCGCTCGCCCAGGATCATCTGGGCGGGGTCGCCCGGCACGAGCCGCAGCAGGAAGAAGACCCCGACGACGACCCCGAGCATCACCGGGAGCACCGTCCCCAGCGTGCGCAGGGTCGCGAGGCCGATCCTGCGCACGCTGCTCATGGGTCCTATTCCATCATCTCCGTCGGGCGTCCCTGCGCCCCGACCGGTGGCTGAGCGAGCCTGCGGGTCGAAACCGCGCTTCCGGGTTTCGACTCGTTCCTCGCCCGACCAGCGGGATCGGGAACCGACTCAGCCCTTCGCGATCCAGGCGTCCTGGAACCGGATGCTGCCGTTCGGGCGCACGACGAGGTCGTGCACCTTCGCGGTGGTCGCCTTGAGGTTGCTCGGGTAGAACAGCGGGATGTAGGGCACCTGCTGCGCGAGGATCCGTTGGATCTCGACGTAGATCTTCTTGCGGGCGTCGCCGTCGGCCGTGGTGCGGCCCTCGTGCATCAGCTCGGTGACCTTGGCGTCCGTGTAGTGGGTCCAGTACGACTTGCTGAAGCCCTCGGGATCGGCCTGGAAGGTGACCAGCCCGTTCGGATCGCGGGCGTCGGACTGGCCGCTGTTGATCATGAAGTCGAACTTGTAGGCTTTGAACCGCTCGCGGAACGCGGCGAGATCGATCTGCTCGATCTTGACCGTGATCCCGATCTTCGCGAGCGCCTCCTGCACGATCTGGGCGATCTGCGCGCGCTGCGAGTTGCCGC
Source organism: Leucobacter sp. HNU (assembly GCF_047946755.1). GTDB lineage: Bacteria > Actinomycetota > Actinomycetes > Actinomycetales > Microbacteriaceae > Leucobacter. The sequence goes on from NZ_CP178837.1 coordinate 2,535,964, forward strand.
TCGCGATCAGCAGGGTGGTCTCGAAGCCCTTCGGGTACTTCGACTTCGCGAGCTCGTCCTTCGCGGCCTGCGCGTCGAATCCGAGGGCGATGCCCTTCTCGGCGTCGGCCGAGTACTCGATGGTGGGCGGGATCAGGCTGTTCGCGACCTCCGCGGTGCCGAAGGTCGTCGCCTTCGTGATGCCGTCGCGGTCGAGCGCGTGGGCGATGGCGCGGCGCACGTGCTCGTCGGCGAAGCGGGGATCCTGCGTGTTGAAGAACAGCTGCTCGATCTCCCAGGACCCGTTCTTCACGAGCTTCGTGGCGGCACCCGACTCGAGCTGCTTCGCGGCCGAGGCCGGGACGTCCTCGATCGCGTCGATCTGGCCCGCGGTCAGCTGCTGCTGCAGCTGGGTGTCGTCGGGCACGACGGTGTAGACGAGCGTGTCGAGGTAAGGCTTGCCCGACTGCCAGTAATGGGTGTTCTTGGTGAAGACGAGGTCGCCGTTCGGGTCCCACGACTTGACGGCGAACGGTCCGGTGCCGACCGGCTTCTGGAAGAACTCGGCCTCGGTCTTGCCGCCGAAGTCCTTCGGGAAGATGCCGTTGGCGAATCCCGAGAGCTCCGAGAGGAACGGGGTGTACGCCTGCTTCAGCGTGATGACGACCGTGTGCTTCGCCGCATCGCCCGAGCCGGGCGCGATCGAGGCGATGGGGGCCTCGAGCGGCAGCGGTCCGCCGACCTTCAGGTGGCGCTGCAGCGAGAACACGACGTCCTCCGGGGTCACCGGGGTGCCGTCGGAGAACTGCACGCCGGAGCGCAGCGTGAAGGTGTAGACGAGGCCGGCCTGGTCGATCTCGTACTTCTCGGCGAGCCAGGGCACGATCTTGCCCGTCTCGTCGAACGACACGAGCGGTTCGAAGACCTGGTCGATCGCGAAGGCGTTGTTCGCGGTGATCTGCTGGTTCAGGTCGAGCGAGTCGACGGAGGCTGCGCGGCCGAGCTTCAGCTGCCCGCCCGAGACGGGCTTGGCGGCATCGCCGGAGCCGGAGCCGCCGGTCGCAGGGGCGCAGCCGGCGAGCAGCAGCGCTGCGGCAAGGGTGGCGGCCGTCGCGGCGGCGAAGCGCTGCGCGCGGCCGGTGCGGGATCGCTTGGGGATCACGGTGGTCCTCATTCTCGAGTGTGCGGTGCGGGTGGAAAGGGTTCGGGGCGGACGGCAGGGGCCGCGATCACGGGTCCAGGCCGGCGGCCCGGGGCAGGATCGCGCGTCCGCCGAGGATCACGGCGTCGACCGCCGACGGATCGCCGATGGCGTTCCGGTTCGCGGGGTCCGACGGATCGACGTTCAGCAGGACCGCGTCGGCGACCTCCCCGACGGCGATCCGCCCGCTCGGCGCCGGGGAGCCGGGCTCCGCGGTCGAGGCGAGCAGTTCGGCGCCCGTGCGGGTCGCGGCGACGAGCGCCTCCTCGGGCGAGAGGCCCGCGTCGACGAGCGCTGCGAACTCGCGCAGCGCCGTGCGATGCTGCGCGGGAGTTCCGGAGTCGCTGCCGAGCGCGATGCTGAGGCCCGCGTCTCGCGCGAGCCGCACGGCGCCCGGGTGCGCGGCGACGGCCTCGTCGACGCGCGCGGCGAACGCCGCGGGCAGCTCGCCCGCCTCGATCATGGCGCGCACCTGCCGGTAGATGCGGAGCGTCGGCACGAGCACGAGCCCCCGTTCGGCGGCACGGGCCGCCTGCTCCGCGGTGAGGAACATGCCGTGCTCGATGCTCGCGGCGCCCGCCTCGATCGCGCGGTCGATGGCCGCCCCGCCCCAGGCGTGCACCATGACGCCCGCGCCGAGCTGCGCGGCGATCCGCACCGCCGCGGCCGTCTCCGCGAGCGAGAACGCCGGCTCGAGCCGCGACCCCTGCGGAGACGCGACACCGGCCGTGCCGACGAGCTTGATCCATCGGGCACCGGCGGTGAGCGCGGCCTCGGCCGCGCGCTCGACGCCGCCCGCCGTGTCGGCGGTCTCGCGGTCGATGAGCACCTCCGCGGTCTGCACACGCGGGATCAGGACGCGCTCCTGCGGCCCCGGTCCGGTCTCGGGCGCGGTCGCGGATGCCGTCGCGGGTCCCTCCGAGATCGCGCGCACGGTGTCGAGGCGCAGTCCCCCGGCGTCTCGCACGCTCGTGGCACCGCGCAGCAGCATCGCGCGCAGGGCGTCGCGCGTGAGCTCGACGGCCTCCTCGGCGGGGATCGAGTCCCGCTCGGCCGCGTCGAATGCCTGCCAGGCGGCGTGGGTGTGCGCGTCGACCAGGCCGGGGATCAGCCAGCGCCCCGAGCCGTCGATCATCCCGGCACCGGCACCGGCTGACGGCTCCCGGAGGACCCCGGCGGCGTCGACGAAGCGGCCGTCGCGCCAGGCGATGTCGACGGGCGCGCCGAAGCTGCCGCGCTCGTCGAGCACGCGCACGTTCGCCACCCCGCCTTGGTTCATGCTCACACGCTACCTCGGCGAACACTCATGGACCATTCAGGTGCTTCCCCGCTGAACCACAACGTAAACTAGAGGGGTGACCGGCCTCGATACTCCCCCAGCACCCCCGCCGCTTCGCCCGCGGAGCCCGCGAAGGCGATCCTGACGACGCTGCGCGGCGTGCTGCACCTCATCGCCATCGCGATCGTGACCGCCTGGGGCTTCATCGGCTGGCCGCTCCCCTTCCCGGGCATCCTCACCGGCATCGGGTTCCTGGCGCTCGCGGTCCTGCTCTGGGCGCTGTTCCTCTCGCCCCGACCCGTGCTGCGCACCGATCGGTTCGGCGAGGCGCTCGTCGAGCTCCTGCTCTTCGCCGGTGCCGCGGCGGCCCTGCTGGTCATGGGCGTGCACTGGGGCTGGGCGCTCGGCTTCGGCGTGATCGCCGTCGCCGTCGGCTACATCGCCGCGTCGCGCAAGCGCTGAGCCCGCCGCGGGCCGCTCGCGGAATAGGGCCCGCCCGCCCGGCGTTCTCCCGGGCATGAACGAAGCACGCACGAACTCCGTGATCCTCGGCCTCGATACCTTCGGCGACGTCACGCGATCGGCCGACGGCGAGCGCACCTCGCACGCCCAGGTGATCCGCGACGTGGTCGAGCAGGCCGTCCTCGCCGACCGCCTCAGTGTCGACGCCATCACGCTCGGCGAGCACCACCGCGACGACTTCGCGATCAGCTCGCCCGAGATGGTGCTCGCGACGATCGCGGGGCGCACCGATCGGATCCAGCTCGGCACGGGCGTCACCGTGCTCTCGAGCGACGACCCGGTGCGGGTCTACGAGCGCTTCGCGACGCTCGACGCGCTCAGCAGCGGGCGCTCCGAGGTGATCCTCGGCCGCGGCTCCTTCACCGAGTCCTTCCCGCTGTTCGGCTACGACCTCGCCGACTACGAAACGCTCTTCAGCGAGAAGCTCGAGCTCTTCGCGCGTCTGCGCAGCGAGGGCCCCGTCACCTGGTCCGGCCGCCACCGCACCGCGCTCGTCGACCAGGAGGTGTTCCCCAAGACCGAGCAGGAGGGCGGCGTGCGCGCCTGGATCGGCGTCGGCGGCAGCCCGCACTCGGTCCTGCGCTCGGTGCAGGTGGGGATCCCGATGATGCTCGCGATCATCGGCGGCGACCCCGCGCGCTTCCTGCCGTTCGCGAACCTCTACCGGCAGACGCAGGACGAGCTCGGCCGCGACCCCATGCCGCTCGGCGTGCACTCCCCGGCCACGTCGGGGCGAGCGATGCGGAAGCCCGCGACGAGCTGTGGGAGCACTGGGCCGACAACCGCAACCGCATCGGCCGCGAGCGCGGCTGGCCCGAGGCCCGGCGCGAGGAGTTCGAGGCGGAGGCCGACTCCGGTTCGCTCTACGTCGGCTCGGCCGAGACCGTCGCGCAGCGCATCGCCCGCACGGTCCTCACCCTCGGCGCCGACCGCTTCGACCTCAAGTACGCGAGCGGCACCATGCCGCACGAACAGCTGATGGCATCGATCGAGCGCTACGGCCGCGACGTGATCCCGCGGGTGCGGGAGCTGCTCGCCGACTAGCACGGCATCGATTCGCCGCAGCGCGCGAAGCCGGATACAACTGAAGCATGCAGACGGTCTCGCGCGCCTCGTTCGGCGGCTCCCTCCTGCTCGCCGGAGCAGCCGGATTCGTCGACGCGATCGGGTTCATCCTCTCGGGCGGCCTCTTCGTCTCGTTCATGAGCGGCAACTCGACGCAGGCCGGGGTCGAGATCAGCCGGGGCGAGGTGCAGACCGCCGCGGTCGCGCTCAGCCTGGTGGCGGGCTTCGTGCTCGGCGTGCTGGCCGGCCGGGTGCTCGGGCTCCTCACGGAGCGCGTGCGGATCGGTGGGCGGATCCTCGGCCTGGGCGCAGCGCTGTTCGCGGCCACGGGGATCGTCGTTTTGTGGCCGCACCCCGGCTTCTCGCTCGCCGCCCTCGCCGCGGTCATGGGCGCGATGAACACGCTCTTCATCGTCGCCGGTCGCGCGCAGGTCGCGATCACCTACGCGACCGGGACGCTCGTGAGCTTCGGCATCGGCCTCGCGGACCGCATCGTCGGCGGCCACCGCGGCGGGTGGGTCCGGCCGCTCCTGCTCTGGGCCTCGATCACCCTCGGTGCGCTGCTCGGCTCGCTCGCCTGGCGGGCCATGGGCGCGCTCGCCCTGCTCGTGGCCGCGGGAGCGCTCTGCGTGCTCGGCCTGGCCCAGATCATCCGTGCCGTGGCGCGCGCCGATTCGCGCTCACGCCCCGTTCGTCGATAGCCTTGAGGGGTGCCGCGGGGTGGAGCAGTTCGGTAGCTCGCCGGGCTCATAACCCGGAGGTCGTAGGTTCAAATCCTGCCCCCGCAACCAAGAAGAAGGCCCTGACCCGGAGAGATCCGGATCAGGGCCTTCTTGCGGTCTCGGCGGAGCCGCGCGAGCACCCGCCGCGTGCTCAGCCCGCGAGGTCGATCTCGCGCCACTCCCCCGTCGCCGCGTCGGTCGGCATGCCGTCGAGGATCCGGATCGAGCGCCGCTCGGGATCGGTGACGATCGTCGCGAGGGTCGCCCAGCGCTCGCCGTAGCTCTTCGCCATGTCGGCGTGGCAGGTGAGTGGCGGCTGCCCCTCGCCCGACACCAGCAGTTCGACGAGCGCCGCGGTGTCGGCGGGCCCGCCGTCCGCGAGTCGCTCGCGCACGAGTGCGAGCCGCTCCGACGAGTCGGGCTCGTAGATCTCGGACTTCTGCCCGCCGAGCGGCTCGGCGTCCTGGAAGTGGTTGGTGCGCTGCACCGAACCGGCGACCTCCTCGATCACGAAGACGCCCGCGGGGCTCATCTCGACCGAGACGGCCCGGTCGGCGTCGAGCATGGTGAACGCCGACGACGAGGCGATGGGGGCGCTGCGGATCAGCGCGATGGCCTCCTCGACGGTGGCGCACTCGGTCAGCACGATCGACGACAGCACGTGCATGGGCACGCCCGACGGGCCGTCCTCGCGGTGGCCGAGGATGTTGAAGTGCAGGGCGAGCCCCGCCTCGTTCACGCCGATCTTGCTGACGATGCCCTGCTCGGTGAGGCCCGCATAGCGGTACCCCGGCCCGTCGACCTCGTGCGTGTGCCAGAACGGTGCCAGCTCGATGTGCCAGTCCCAGGTCTGCACGGCCCGATGCCGCCCGTCGATCACGGCGGACACGGTCGAGCACTCGCTCGAGGCAGCCGTGCCCAGGGCGAGGATCTCGGTGCGCGCGTTGAGCGCGACCACCTGGGCGAGGGCCAAGCCCGAGCCCTCCGCGATCCCCGCGAGCTCCTCGACGACCGCGGGACGCCAGGCGGCGAGCGCCGCGATGACCCGTTCCGCACCCCCGCGCTCGGTCTCCTCGTCGACTCCGAGGATCCGGAACAGTTCGGCGTACTTCGCGTAGGCCGCCGGGAGCGATTCCCGCAGCTGCGATCCGCGGCTGCGCCCGAGCTCAGCGCGGGTCTCTCCCGAGACTCGCAGGTGAAGACGCTCGGTGGTGGTCATGGTGATCCTCTCGGTTCGGTGGAGATGGTGCGGGCCGGTCGGCTGAGGCGCCGACCGGCCCGAGGGGTCGGGGACCCCGGGGTCAGGCCGTTGCGCCGCCCAGCAGGGCGTCGCGCAGCCCGCGCTGCGGTTTCCAGCCCGGCCGCGGGGCCGAGGCGATGAGCAGTCGCGTGTAGGGCTCCTGCGGCCGGTCGAGCACGTCGCTCACCGTGCCGCGCTCGATGATCCGCCCGGTACGCATCACCACGACGTCGTCGGCGATGTCGCGCACCACCGAGAGGTCGTGCGTGATGAACAGGTACGACAGACCGTGCTCGGCGCGCAGCCGCTTGAGCAGGTCGAGCACCTGGGCCTGCACCGAGACGTCGAGGGCCGAGACCGCCTCGTCGAGCACGATGATCTTCGGTTCGGCGGCGAGCGCACGGGCGATCGCGACGCGCTGCTTCTGCCCGCCCGAGAGGGCGCCGGGCTTGGCGTCGGCGTGGCGTTCGGTGAGGCCGACCTCGTCGAACAGCTCGAGCACGCGGGCGCGGCGGCCGGCGCGGTCGAGGTCCGGGCGGTGTGCGCGCAGCATCTCGTCGATGGTCGCCGAGACGGGCAGCGAGCGGTTCAGGGATCCCTGCGGATCCTGGAACACCATCTGCACGAGCTTCGCCCGCTCGCGGAGCGCGCTCCGGGCGGTGGTCGGCTTGACCTCGGTGCCGGCGATGCGCACCGAGCCCGAGTCGGCGCGTTCGAGACCGACGACCACGCGGGCGAGGGTCGACTTGCCCGAGCCGGACTCGCCGACGACGGCGAGGCAGGTGCCGGGGCGGAGCTCGCACGTGACGTCGTCGAGGGCAGCCACGCTCGCCCCGCGCCCGAGCTTGAAGGTGCGCTTCAGGTGCTCGACCTGGATGATCGGCTCGCTCATGCGTCCGCCTCCTCGTTCGTTCCGCGGTTCGCCTCGTGCCCCTCGGGGTAGAGCATCGGCCGCGCGGCCATGAGTGCGCGGGTGTAGTCGGTCTTCGGGTGGTCCCGGATCTCCTCGGGGGTGCCGACCTCGAGGATCTCCCCGTCCTTCATCACGGCGAGCCGGTCGCAGACGGCGGCGGCGAGATCGAGATCGTGCGTCACGAAGATCATCGAGAGACCGTGCTCCCGCCGCATCTCGTCGAGGATCGCGACGACCTCCGCCTGCGTGGTCACGTCGAGCGCGGTGGTCGGCTCGTCGGCGAGCAGCAGCTTCGGCTCGCCCGAGATCGCGCCCGCGATCACCACTCGTTGGAGCATGCCGCCCGAGAGCTGGTGCGGGTAGGACGCGAGCACGCGTTCGGTGTCGGTGATCCCGACCTGGCGCAGCAGCTCGGCCGCGCGGTCGCGAGCCTCGGCCCTCGGCAGGTTCCGCGCATCGCTCATCCCCTCGACGAGGAAGCGCTCGACGGGCAGCACCGGGTTGAGCGCGCCGTGCGGGTTCTGCGCGATGAGCGCCAGGTCGTTCGCCCGGATCTTCCGCAGCACGTCGCCGGACGCGGCCAGCAGGTCCGTGCCGTCGAGCTCGATCCGGCCCTCCACCCGCGCGCCCGACGGCTCGATGCCGAGGATGCACTTGAGCGTCATGGACTTGCCCGAGCCGGACTCGCCGACGAGGCCGAGGGCCTCGCCCTGCCGCAGCGCGATGGTGCTGCCGTGCAGGATCTCGGTCTCCTGACCGGTCTCGGAGTCGACGACGGTGAGGACGAGGTCTTCGATGTGCAGCATCAGCGGGTCCTTCCTGCCGCCCGGCGGCCGCCGAGCTGTTCGCCGACGTAGCCGAAGGCGGCCACGGTGATCACGATCGCGAGGCCGGCGAAGACGCTCTGCTCCCAGAAGCCCTGCTGCAGCGAGGCCTGCCCGTTCGAGACCATGAGGCCCCAGTCGGGGGTGGGCGGCTGCACGCCGAGCCCGAGGAACGAGAGCGCGGCGAGCTCGATCATGGCGTAGCCGAAGTTGATGGTCATGCCGGTGAGGATCTGGGTGCGCACGTTCGGCAGGATGTGCCGCACCGTGATGAGGAATCCGGAGATGCCCTGCAACTGCGCCGATGAGACGTAGGGCAGGCCGCGCTCGCGGAGCGCGACGGAGCGGATCACCCGGGCCGAGTACGGGGTGAAGCCGATGGCCAGCGCGATGGACGCGGTGAGCAGAGAGGGCCCGAAGATCGCGACCGCGAGGATCGCGAGGAGCATGTTGGGGAACGCGAAGAGGATGTCGAGCACCCGGCTGATGAGCGCGTCGACCTTGCCGCCGAACCACACCGCGGTGAGCGCGAGCGTGGTGGCGAGCGTCGCGGCGATGAGTACCACGAGCGTCGGCCCGAGGAGGCTCGTGCGCGCGCCCCAGATGATGCGCGAGAAGATGTCCCGCCCCGACTGGTCGGTGCCCATGAGGTGCGCGAGGCTCCAGGCCTCGTGGCGCCCGGTGACGCTGCCCGCGAAGGGATCCTGCGGGGCGATGATCGGCGCGAAGACCGCCATCAGCACCACCAGCACGATGATCGCGAGGCTGACCACGCCCACGGGGCCGAGGCGGCGCGCGAAGCGGCGCCAACCCGAGATCGGGGCGTCCGCGCGGTGCTTGCGGATCAGCTGCACCGCGACCGTATCCTGGGCCCGGGTGTTCGTGCCCGGTCCGCTCGTGAACTTCCGCTCGTTCATCGTGCCGACACTCCCTTGCTCAGCCGAACGCGTGGGTCGATCACCGCGTAGAGCAGGTCAACGATGAGGTTGATGATGCCGAAGGCGAGCACCATGATGAGGGCGATCGCCTGCACCACCGCGAAGTCCTTCTTCTGCACCGAGTTGACGAGCAGCGCGCCCAGCCCGTCGAGGGTGAAGGCGTACTCGATCACGAACGCGCTGGCCAGGAGGCCGGCGATCTGGGTGCCGAGCACGGTGCTCACGGGGAGCATCGAGTTGCGGATCGTGTGCCGCCACAGCACGAGCTGCTTGGGCACGCCGCGCGCGATCGCCATGACCACGTGCTCGGACCCCTGTTCCTCGCGCACCGCGGTGCGCGTGATGCAGGCCACGACGGCGATGCCGGGGAAGGCGAGCGCGATGGCGGGGAGCGTGAGATGCCAGAGCCGGTCGCCGAATCCCGTTCCGGAACCCGACACCGGGAACCAGCCGAGGTTCGAGCCGAACACGAACATGAGGACCAGCGCCGCGAAGAAGGTCGGGACCGCGAAGCCCAGGTTCGAGCCGAACACCACGAGCTTCTCGAAGATGCCCGAGCGGGTGGCGGCGAGCACGCCGAGGCCGACGCCGAACACGCAGATCAGGATCGCGGCGAACGCTGCGAGGAAGAGCGTGGTCGGGAGGCGGGAGGCGATGAGCGACGCCACGTCCTGCTGCGTGAGCAGGGAGCGACCGAAGTCGCCCTGGATCACTCCGACCAGCCAGTTCCAGTAGCGGAGCAGGAAGGGATCGTCCAGACCGTACTGCGCGCGGATGGCCGCGAGCACCTCCGGGCTCACCGTGCGCCCCTGCACCAGGAACTGCTCGGGGCTTCCCGGGGCGAGGTACATGCCCGAGAACACGATGAAGCTGGACACGATGAGCACGGCGACGAGCGCGCCGAGCCGTTTGAGCACGTAGGTCATGGACGATCCCTTCCGGGGGTTCGCTTACTCGGCCGAGCCGAGGTCGGCGGCCCAGGGGTAGTACAGGTAGACGAACGACGCGGGGGCGCCGGTCACCTTCTTGTTGAGGTACATGCGCACGGCCAGGTCGTCGATCGGCACCCACGGCTGCTGCTGCATGACGAGGGCCTCGGCCTTGACCGTGAGCTCGGTGCGCTTCTTCACGTCCTTCTCCGCGAGCGCGGCGTCGAGCGCCGAATCCACCTGCGGATCGGAGAAGCCCGAGTAGTTCTGGTCGCTGCCGGTCTTCGCGACGCTGATGAGGTGCAGCAGCGGGTCCGGAGCGCTCAGGTAGTTGGTCGTGACGAAGCCGTCGAAGCCCTCACGCGCCTTCGGGTCCGAGAAGAACGCGCCGAACTGGGCGCTGGGGACACCGGTGGGCTGCAAGGTGAGCCCCAGTTCCTTGGCGCCGTTGGCCATCTCGTTCAGGATGTCGGCGTAGAAGCCGCGCTCCGACGGGTAGGCGATCTTGATCGGCTTCGACAGGTCGACCTTCGCGGCCTTCAGCTCCTCCTTCGCGGCCTTCACGTCGTAGCTCAGATCGGGCAGTTCCTTGTCGCGGAGCTTCGCGGCGTCGGGGATCGCGTCCCAGGGCGACTGCGGGACGACCGAGCGCGACGGGGTCGCGGTGCCCTCGTAGACGGTGTCGGCGATGGCCTGGCGATCGGTGGCCCGGGTCAGCGCGCGGCGCACCGCGGGATCGCCGAAGGTCCCCTTGCCGGTCGAGATGATCGCCATGATCTGCATGCCCTGGCCGTAGACCATCGCGCCGGTGGAGCTGCTCGAGAGCTCGCCGAGGGCGGGCAGGGGCACGTCGTAGGAGCCCTGGATGTCGCCGCTCTTGAGGCCGGTCGCGATGGCGGTCGGATCGACCACGAATCCGATCTGCACCTCCTTGGCCTTCGCCTTCTTGTCGGCGTTCCAGTAGCCGTCGAAGCGCTTCAGCGTGATCGACTGCCCCTGCTTCCAGTCACCGGGGGTGTAGGAGAGCGGGCCGGTGCACATGACGCCGGTGTCGGGGTTGCCGTAGTTCTGGCCGGCGGCCTTGCGCTGCTTCTCCTGCACGACCACGCCGAGCACGGTCGAGAGCGAGGACGGCAGGATCTGGTCGGGAGACTTCAGCGTGATGGTGATCTCGTGATCGCCGCTCTGCTCGACCTTCGCGATGTTCGCGGTGACGCCGCCGGTCCAGTAGCTGCCCTCCGAGGGGTCGTTGTGGCGCTTCAGCGAGTAGAGCACGTCCTGCATGGTCATGGGCGAACCGTCCCAGAAGGTGACCTTGTCGCGGATCCCGATCTTCCACGTGAGGCCGTCGGTCGTCTCGGCCTTCGTCGCGAGGTTCGGCTTGATCGAGAAGTCGGGCTGCATCTGGAACAGCGGCTCGCACAGGTTCGAGACGATCGTGTTCTCGGGGTAGTTGAACGCCTTTGCCGGGTCGAGCGTCGCGAGCTCGCCGTAGGTCGAGTTCCACGTCACCCGGTCGATGTCGCCCTTCGCCGCGGGCGTGGTCTGCTGCAGCTTGGAGTCGTCGACCTTCCCCTCGCCGCTGCCGCCGCGCGCGCCCGATGCGCACCCGGCGAGCGCCAGACCCGTGACTGCAAGGAGGGCGACTGCGACCCTCGTCTTCGCGAATTTCACGATGAGTTCTCCATTCGAAGTTTCGTCATTGAATCCCCTGAGTCCTGCGTGCGCCGGACGAGACCCGGGAGCGAGAGTAACACCCAAAACGATTTGGGCAAAACGTTTTGGGTATCACTTTTCGATAACGGGTCGAAGTCGAACGCGCATACGATGACGGGGCGCGGAACGGGCTATCCTGACCGAGTGAAACCCAGTGGGAGACCGACGATCAAGGACGTGGCGAAGGCGGCGGGCGTTTCGCCGACCACGGTCTCGCACGCGCTGAACGGCAAGGGCGTCGTGCGCCGCGAGACGGTCCAGAACATCGAACGGATCGCCGCCGAGATCGGGTACCGGCCCAGCGCGATCGCGCGCGGCCTGCAGAACTCCCGACTCGGCCTCCTCGCCCTGGTGATCCGCCCGTTCCACAGCCTCGACACGTTCCTGCCGGAGGGCGTCGACTACTTCCTCCGCATCGCCGGCTCCGCGTCGCTCACCGCGATGGAGCACGGGTACAGCATGATGCTCGTCGACGACCCCACCCGGCCGGGAGTGCCGCTCAGTGCTCTCGCCGCCGACGCCTACATCGTGACCGAGCCGTTCGAGGACGACCCCGTGCTCACCATGCTCACCGAGCAGCGGATCCCGTTCGTCACCGTCGGCGCGGATCCCGCCCGGCGCGGCGCGTTCCTCGAGATCGACGAGGGCGCCGAGCAGCAGGCCAGCCTCATGATCGGCCACCTCGCCGCGGTCGGCGCGCGCCGCATCGCCCTCGTGACGGGCACCGACCGCAACGACTGGAACCTGGGGTCGGTGCGCACGCTCGAGGCGTGGGCCGCCGAACGCGGCCAGACGCCGCTCGTGTTCGCCATGCCGGAGGCCGAGGGCGAGCACGCGGGCGAGACGATCGTGTCGCACTTCTTCGACGGGGATCCGGAGGACCGCCCGGACGCGATCTTCTGCCTCACCGGCCGACACGCCGCGGGCGTCACGGCCTCCGCGATCCGACGCGGGATCCGGGTGCCCGAGGACCTGCTGGTCGCTGCCGGATCCGGGGCCATGCAGAACCGGACCTCGAGCCCCACCGTCACCACGCTCGACCTGCACCCCGAGGAGACCGCGCGGCGCGCGGTCGAGATCGCGGTGCGGCTCGCGGAGGGGCGCGACCTCGAACTGCCGCTGACCGTCCCCTCGGCGACGCTCGACATCCGCGAATCGACGACGCGGAGCTGAGCCGCACGACACGCCGACGGCGGAATACCGGAGCACCCGCAGCGGTTTCCCAGGTCATGGCCCAGACTCTCGAACCCGCGGAGACCGCCATCGATCGGGTGCTCTCGGGCGTCGACGCCCGGCTCCTCCGACAGCACCGGATCGATCTGCGCGCCGGCGAACCCGTCGCGATCCCCGGCGGCGCGGTCGCGCTCGTCTACGTGATCTGCGGGTCGCTCCGCGCCGAGCCGAGCGGTCGGGCCGCCGTTTCCGAGCACGGCGTCCCCGGCTCCCTCGAGGCCGGCGACGCCCTCCTCTTCACCGACCCCCGCGCCGTGCTGCTGCACGCGGCGGAGGACGCCTTCGTGCTCGTCTCCTCGCTCGATCTCCCCCCGACGGACGACGGGATCCTCGGACTGCTGCCCCCGTCCCTCTTCGTCCGGGACCTGCCCGGCAGCGATCCGGCGGTCGCCGCGCTGGCGGCGCAGCTGGGCCCGAAGCTCGGCAGCGGAGACGACCCCTGCGCGGACCAGCCGGGCAGCTCCGTGGTCTGCCGCATGATGGCGAACACCGTGCTCGTCTCCGTGATCCGCGCGTGGGCGATCCGGGGCTGCGCCCCGGCCGGCTGGCCGTCGCGCACGGGCGACCCGTTCCTCGATCGCGTCGTCGAGGCCGTGCACGCGGATCCCGCGCGCGAGTGGACGCTCGAGGACCTCGCCCGCACCGGAGCCATGTCGCGCTCCGTGTTCGCCGAGCGCTTCCGCACGACGCTCGGGGTCTCGCCCGCGAGCTACGTCGCCGAGGTGCGGATCCGGTCCGCCCAGGATCTGCTGGCGCAGGGCCGAGGCGTCTCCGAGGTGTCCCGCGCCATCGGATACGGGTCGGACGAGGGCTTCAGCCGGGCGTTCCGCCGTCGCACCGGCCTCACCCCTTCGGCCTGGCGCTCCGATGCGCTGCTGCGGGCGTCGAGGGTGTGACCCCGGCGCCCGAGCGGCGCACGCTCAGCGGGGCAGCCGGCGGCGGTGCGCCTCCGAGATCCGGTCCGAGAGTCCGAACTGCACGGCGCCGAGCAGCAGCAGCGCCGCCCCGACCGCGTAGACGGGAGCGATGCCCATCGCGTCGACCAGCGCACCCCCGATGCCCGCCGCGATCATGATCCCGCTCTGGAACCCGACGACGACGAGGCTGCCGCCCGCTTCGAGCATGTCGGGCATGCGGTGACCCGCCCAGGTGTTCGCGATGAGCAGCCACGAGGCGAAGAAGAACCCCCAGACGAACACGGCGGCCCCCGTGGCCCACAGCGACCCCGATGCGGCGATCACCAGCAGCAGGAGCCCCGCGATCACGACCGGGGTGAGCACCGCCAGGACCCGGTAGGCGCGATCGACCACGAAGCCGAACACGATGTTGCCGATGAGGCCGCCGACGCCGAAGAGGGCGAGCAGCACCACGATCGTGTCCGCCTCGACCGGCGTTCCGCCCTCGCGCACCCGCTCGAGCGCGACGCGCACGTAGGTGTAGGCCAGGAAGTGCCCGGTCACGACGAAGATGTTGGCGACGACGCCGAACCCGATCCCGGGCCGGCGCAGCGCGGCGATCAGCGTCGAGAGCTTTGCAGCGCGCTCAGCAGGCACCGCGGGCAGCAACCAGCGCAGCACCACGGCGAGCAGCGCGCTCGCGACCGCTGCGACGGCGAATACGCCGCGCCAGTCGATGGCCTCGCTGAGCATCACCCCCAGGGGGACGCCCGCGACGGTCGCGAGGGAGACTCCGGCGGAGTTGAACATGACCGCGCGCCCGAGCCGTTCGGGGCCCGCGATCTTCGCGGCGACCGAGATCGACATCGACCAGAAGCCCGAGATCGCTGCGCCGAGCAGGAATCGCGCGAGGATCACGAGCAGCAGGTTCGGTGCGATCGCGACGAGGGCGTTCGACACGGCCGCGGTGATCGAGAGCCAGACGAGCAGCGAGCGCCGGTCGAGGCGCGGGAACAGCAGGCCGACCGTGGGCGCGGCGAGCAGGCCCGCGAAGGCGGTCACGGCGACCATCTGGCCGGCCTGGCCCGAGGTGACGTGCAACCCGTCGGCGATGCGGGTGAGCATGCCGCTCGGCAGGAACTCTGCGGTGACCAGGAAGAAGCTCATCAGCATCATCGCGATCAGGGCGCCGTAGTTGAGGCGCCCAGGCGTCGTGTCGGCCGGCGCGGGAACGGTGGGGACGGGGGCGGTAGCGGTCATGGTTCCATGCTGGCCGCGCGCGGCCCGCACCGCCCGACCTCGGGTCTGGAGCATCCGACCGATCGTCCGGGTCGCGGCTGCGGCCGCTCCGCCCTCGCGCGGGAAGGAGATCCGGCGTCAGAAGGAGAAAATTCGGAGAATCCTCCTTCTGACGCCGGATCTCCTGCGGAGCGCAGCCAGCGGGCCCCTACGCTCCGACCACCCGCTCCCCGCCGACGAAGGTCGCGAGCACCGTGTTGACCGCCTGAGCCTCGGGCGGGAGCCCGGTCGGGTCGGCCGCGAACACCGTGAGGTCGGCCGGCGATCCCGGCTGGAACCGTCCGCGCGGCTCCGAAGCGGCCCCCGCGCCGGGGAACAGCCCCGCGGGCACGCTCGTCATGCTGCGGTACGCCGCCGCGGCGTCGATCTTCTGATCGGGCTGGTGCTCGCCCCGGTCGGGCTCGCCCACGGGCCGCCGCAATTGGGCGTCGGCGAGCGAGACCCGCGGGTCTCCGATGCCGATGGGCCAGTCCGAACCGAGCACGACGGGCGCGCCCTGCGCGAGCAGGTCGCGGACCCGCCAGCCGTGCGCGACCCGCTCGGGTCCGATCCGGCGCGACCAGTTGTCGCTCCCGTCGGGCTCGGTGAGACGGGTGGCGTGGGTCGGCTGGATGCTCGCGACGACGCCCAGCTCGGCGAAGCGCGCCAGGGTCGCGTCGGGGATCGATTCGATGTGCTCGATGCGGTGCGGCGCCGAGGGCGCGTGCCCGACCTCGGCGACGACGTCGAGCACGAAGTCGACCGCGGCGTCGCCGATGGCGTGCGTCGCGGTCGGAACCCCGCGCTCGGTGAAGAACCGCACGGCCTCGCGGTACGCGTCGGTGCTGCGCCACAGCGCCTCGTGATTCTCGCCCAGGCGGTCGGGCTCGGCGAACCAGGCGGTGCCGTTGTCGGCCGTGCCGTCGAGCATGAACTTCGCCCCGTCGACGCGCCAGCGCCGCCCGCCGAGCCCCTGCAGGTCGGCGACGCCGGCCCACGTCTCGGGCGACGAATCGGCCGGCACGAGCGGGTACACCCGCACCCGCACGGGCAGCTCGCCGCGCCGTTCGAGCTCCTCGTAGAGTTCGCGCGACGGCGCATGGAAGTCGAGCGCGTGCACCTCGGTGAGACCACTCTCGGCGAATGCGCGCAGCGCGTCGGCGAGGAAGTCGGCCTGCACCTCGAGGGGCGCCTGCGGCACGTGCGCGAGCACGAGGTCCATCGCCTGCAGTTCGAGCACCCAGCCGGTCGGACCGTCGGCGTCCGAGACGATCGACGACGCGTCGGCGAAGACCTCGTCGCCGGTGAGCCCGACCTCCGCGACGACCGCCGGGCTCACGACGAGCGCGTGCGCGTCGCGGGTCATGAGCGAGATCCTGCGGCCGGGCAGCCACTCCTCGAAGACGCGCCCGTTCGGCTCGACGCCCTCGAACGCGTTCACGTCGAGGTCGTAGCCGGTGATCCAGGCATCGGCGTCGGCGCCCGACGACGCGGCCTCGAGCCGTTCCCTGAGCTGCACGAGCGACGCGACGCCGCCGAGCCCGAGACTGCCGCCCTGGCTCTCGGACCCCCACACGGGGTGGGTGTGGCAGTCGATGAGGCCCGGCAGGATCGCCGCATCGGCGCCGAAATCCACGATCTCGGCCTCGGGGCGGGCCGCCTCGATCTCGGCTCCGCCGACCGCGACGATGCGCCCGTCCGACACCGCCAGGCGCGTGCCCAGCGAGGCCGGGCGGTCCCCCGGACCGCCGAGGTCGACCACGCGTCCGGCGCGCAGGATCCGGTCGGTTTCTGGCACGGAGACTCCTCGGGTTCGGGGACGCGGGGGCCGCATCGACTCGGAATGCGCGCGTCCGGATCCATCGCGTCGAGCGAGCGCAACCAACTTTTGGTCGCGCGACCAATAGCTACCGCCACGATACCGCTCGCCCCGGGAACGCTCAAGGGCCGGGTCGCGCGATGCACGACCCGGCCCCCGGTACGGAGCGGCTCCGCCCCTACTTCACGCTGCCCGCGGTGAGCCCGCCGACCAGCCGCTTCTCGATCAGCATGAAGAGGATGACCACGGGCAGGATCGCGACGAGCGACACCGCGAACACGTACTGCCAGCTCGTCTCGTACTGCCCCACGAACTTGGTGAGCGCGACCGACAGCGGCTGATTGCCCGCCGTCTGCAGGATCACGAGCGAGGCCGCGAACTCGTTCCAGCAGGCGACGAAGGTGAACACGATCGCGGTCACGATCCCCGGCCACACGAGCGGCAGGTTGATCCTGAACAGCACGGCGAAGCGGCCCGCACCATCGATCTGCGCCGCCTCGTCGACCTCCTTGGGCACGCCCGCGAAGAAGGAGTGCATGATCCAGACCGCGAACGAGAGGTTGAACGCGGCGTTGACGAAGATCATCGCCGCCCAGGTGTCGAGCATCCCGAGCGCCGAGAACTGGCGGAACAGACCCGAGGTGAGCACCGCGGGCTGCAGCATCTGGGTGACGATCACGAGGAAGAGGAAGACCATACGCCCCGGGAACCGGAACCGGGCCGTGTAGTAGGCCGCCGGGAGCGCGACGACCAGCACGAGCAGCGTGGCGAACACCGAGATGATGATCGTCGAGACGAGATTCTGCAGCAGCGGCGTCTCGGGGGTCGACCACATGGTCGCGAAGTTGTCCCAGTGGAACTCCTTCGGGAAGTAGCTCGGGTCGACCGAGCGGATCTCCGCCTTCGTCTTGACCGCCCCGAAGAACATGATCGAGTAGGGCAGCACGAAGATCACGAGCACGATGAGCCCCGCGAGCATGCGCAGGGCCATGCGGCCCGGAGTGACCCGTTCGGTGCGCACCTTCTTGGCGCGGCGACCGACGGGCAGGGTCATGGTGCGGGTGCTGGGTTCGACGACGGCCACGGCTCAGACCTCCCGCATGGGCTTGACGACCCTCACGTACACCGCGACGATCACGATGACGATGATGAAGGCCACGACCGACAGCGCGCTCGCGACGTCCACCCGGTGCTGATTCTCGATGTACTTGAACACCATCGTCATGATCGTGTCGGCGTCGTAGCCCGGGATCGATCCCGTCATGACCTTGAGGATCGGCAGCGAGTTGAACACGTTGATGATGTTGATGAGCGCCGCCACCGCGAGCGCGCTGCGCAGCTGCGGCAGCACGACGGTGAAGTAGGTGCGCGCGGGCCCGGCGCCGTCGACCTTGGCCGCTTCGAGCGTCTCGCTCGGCACCGTCTGCAACCCGGCGAGGATCGTGTAGGTCGTGAACGGCAGCGACACGAAGATCGCGACGATGATCGACCACATGAAGGCGGTGCCGGGGTTGCGGGTCCAACCGAAGCCCTCGGGCGTCGAGATGAGCCCGACGTCGACGAGGAACTTGTTGATGATGCCGAAATACGGTTCGAGGCCGTAGTAGACGACCATCGTCGTCATGACCACCGAGGCGGCCCACGGAATGATGACCGCGAGGCGCACGATCTTGCGCCCCGGGAAGGACTTGTTGAGCACCTGGGCGATCACGAGCGAGAGCACGATCGTGACGCTCACCACCACCACGACCCACAGGATCGTGCGGAGGAAGATGGGCCAGAAGGACTCAAAGGTGAAGACCGTGACGAAGTTCTCGAACCCGGCCGATCCCTTGTCGACGCCCGATTGCGAGATGTGCCTGGTCGAGTTCCAGAACATGACGCCGGCCGGGAAGAAGACCACGGCGACGATGAGCGCCAGGGCGGGCCCCACCCAGGGCAGCGCTCGAAGCAGTTCGCGTCCGCCCGACGGGCGGCCGGGGCGCTTCGACGCCGGGACGGCGTCGCCGGGGTCTCCCCGGCGACGCCGCTCGGAAGCGGTGACGGATCGATCGTGGTGCTCATGGTGTCGCGGTCACCGTTCCCTCTCGTTGCGGTTCGGACGAGCCGGCTCAGCCGGCGTCAGCCTGCTTCTGGATGTCGGTGAGCACCTGCTGCGCCGGCTTCTTCTCGAGCTGGCCCGCGAGCGCCTTGAACGCGGCGTCTGCGGACGACCACTTGGGGTTGGTCGACGGGTAGAACTTCGCGTTCGGAAGGACGTCGAGGAACGGCTTGAGCGATTCCTCGCTCGACAGCTGCTCGGATCCCGACTTGGTGACGGGGAGGAAGCCCTCGGCCTTGACCCACGGCACGTAGACGTCGGCGCTGTAGACGTAGTCGAAGAACTTGGTGATGGCGTCCTTCTTCTTGCCGTCGTTCTTGAACGCCATGAGCTGATCGGCGACGCCGAGCGTGAACGGCGAGCCGTCCTTGGTCGGGATCGGGACGATCGAGTAGTTCAGCTTCGGGTTGTTCTGCTTGATCTGGCCGACGGTCGGCGGCAGACCGACCTGCATGCCGATCTTGCCCTGCACGAAGATGTCCATCAGCGGCGAGCGGTTGGTCGAGCCGGGGTTCTTCTCGGTCGCACCCGCGTCGATCATCTTCTTGATCTGCTCGGCGCCCGGCAGGTTCTTCGGGTCATCGATGGTGAGCTTCTGCTCATCGCCGAAGGAACCGCCGCCGCCCCACATCCAGACGGCGGCCTCGGCCTGCGCCTCCTCGGAGCCGAGCGGCAGTCCGTAACCGGCGACTCCGCCGCCGAGCTTCGAGACCTTGGTCGCCGCGTCGAGCAGCTCGTCCCAGGTCTTCGGCGCGGCGGAGACCCCGGCCTGCTTGAGCAGGTCGTTGTTCACGAAGAGGGCGCGCGCCGAGGCGATCCACGGCAGGGCGTAGGTCTTGCCGTTGAGCTGCTCGTTCTTGATGAACGACTCCTGGAAGTCGCCGAACGTGTCCTTCGAGGTCACCTCCGACACGTCGTAGAGCAGGTCGTCGCCGGCGAAGCCCGCGAACGGCCCGCCGTTGTAGATGTCGGGAGCCTTGTTCCCGCTCACCTTGGTGGTGACGACGGACTCGAGGTTGTCCCAGGACTGCACCTCGAGGTTGACCTTGATGTCCGGGTACTTCTTCTCGAATCCGGCGATCACGTCGTTCCAGAGCTTCTGGGTGTTGTCGGAGTAGCTCGGGACCAGCAGGTTGAGCGTGGTCTTCGATCCGGAGTCGCTCGACCCGCCGCCGCTCGCACCGCCGAACCCGCAGGCGCTGAGCGCCAGGCTGGCGGAGGCCGCGAGCGCGATCGCGCCGATCCTCACTGACTTCTTCATGTGTGCAGTTCCTCACCGTTGATGGAACACCGCCACGAAACCACGCGCCGGTGCGTGCATCGCGCGCAGCCCTGCGCGCGATAGTGCCAACGAGCACTCGTTCCGCACGCGGCCCCGCGCTCGTCTGCCCCTCATCTTCGGGGTGGATCGGATAATTCGTCAAGAAGGTGACCAAATTGTGACCTGTTGATCGTTCCCGTGCTCGATTGCCCCGGGCTCCTCGCAAATCCCCACGTTCGATCATTGTGCTGATGCTTTTTGCATGATTAGATCAGAAGCGATCATCTTTTGCGCATGTCGCCACACCCTCCGGAGGAGCGAAATGAACGCCGCACACACCCCCGGCGCCCACATGGCCGCCGAGATCGCCACCCAGCCCGAGACCTGGGCGCGCGCCCAGCAGATGCGCGCCGAGCAGGCGCTGCTGCCGGCCCGCGGCGAGCGCGTCGCCGTGATCGGCTGCGGCACCTCCTGGTTCATGGCGCAGAGCTACGCCGCGCTCCGCGAGCGCGCGGGCCACGGCGAGACCGATGCCTTCGCGGCGTCGGAGGCCTTCGTCGACCGCGGCTACGACGCCGTCGTGGCGCTCACGCGCTCGGGCACCACGAGCGAGGTGCTCGAGCTCGTCGGCGGCCTCACGGCCGCAGGCGACGCCCCTCGCATCATCGGCGTGATCGGCGACCCGGAGTCCCCGCTCGTCGACCTGGTCGACGACGCCGTGCTGCTGCCCTTCGCCGACGAGCAGTCGGTCGTGCAGACCCGGTTCGCGACCACCGCGCTCGCCCTCTTCCGCGCGTCGCTCGGCGAAGGCCTCGACGCGGCCATCGCCGACGCCGCGACGGCCGTCGCGGCGGAGCTCGACCCCGAGCTGGTGGCCGCCGAGCAGACGAGCTATCTCGGGATGGGCTGGACCGTGGGGCTCGCGCACGAGGCCGCGCTCAAGATGCGCGAGGCCTCGCAGTCCTGGACCGAGTCGTACCCGTCGATGGAGTACCGCCACGGCCCGATCTCGATCGCGGCGACGGGGCGCGTCACCTGGCAGTTCGGGCCGGCCCCCGAGGGCCTCTCGGCGCAGGTCGCGGCGACGGGCGCCCGGTTCGAGACGAGCGACCTCGACCCGCTCGCCGACCTGGTGCGCGCGCAGCGGGTGGCGCTCGCGCGCGCCATCGCGCGCGGGCTCGACCCGGATCGGCCCCGCAACCTCACCCGATCCGTCATCCTGGAACCGTGACCGGTCTGCCGAGCCTCCGCGCGGGCGCGCCCGTGCTCGCCTTCGACGTGGGCGGAACCGACATCAAGTCGGGCCTCGTCGATCCCTCTGGCGCGGTGCTCGGCCTGCGCCGCACGGCGACGCCGCTCGATCCCGTCGACGGCGCCGGCAACCCCGGGCGGATCGTCGCGCGGCTCGCGGAGCTCCGCGCCGATTACCGCCGCGACTTCCCCGGCGTGCAGCCGGCGGCCGCCGGGCTCCTCGTCCCCGGGATCGTCGATCCCGAGCGCGGCGTCGGGGTGTTCTCGAGCAACCTCGGGTGGCGCGACGCCCCGATCCGCGCCCTCGCCGAGCAGCGCCTCGGCCTGCCCGTCGCGTTCAACCACGACATCCACGGCTCGAGCATGGCCGAGTACCGGCTCGGCTCGGCCGGGCGGTTCCGCGATGTCGTCGTCATGATCATCGGGACGGGGATCGCGGGCACCATCATCGTCGACGGCCGCGCCCACCTGGCGCAGGGCTACGCGGGCGAGTTCGGCCACTCGCCGGTGGCCGACGGCCCCGTGTGCGCGTGCGGCGCGGTCGGCTGCCTCGAGGCGGTCGCCTCGGCCGGGGCCATCGCGCGCCGGTACACCGCGGCCCGGCCGGCGGGCGCCGCCCCCGCCGTCGGCGCCCACGATGTGCTCGCCCGCGCGCAGGCCGGCGACCCCGTGGCAGCGGAGGTCTGGGAGCGCGCGATCGACGCCCTCGCGCTCTCCTTCACCCAGATCGCCGCGTTCCTCGCCCCCGAGGCCATCATCATCGCCGGCGGGCTGAGCCGCGCGGGCGACGCGCTGTTCGAGCCCCTGCGCGAGCGGGTCGACGCGCGCCTCAGCTATCACCGCCGCCCCGAGATCCTGCCGGCGGAACTCGGCGAGGACGCAGGCCTGGCCGGGGCCGCGCTGTTCGCCCGGGCCCGCGCCGAAGCGACGGACGGCGGCATCGCATGACCGTCGTGACCGTGACCCCCAACCCCGCGCTCGACCTGACCTGGCGCGCCGAGCGCATCGTGCCGGGCGGGAGCCACCGCGTGCCGGCCGCCGGGGTGCGCGCCGGCGGCAAGGGGCTCAACGTGGCGCGCGTGCTGCACGCGCAGGGCCTCGCCGTCCGAGCGCTCACGACCACGGGCGGCGCCACCGGCCGGATCTTCGCCGACGAGCTCGCCGCGAGCGGGGTGCCGCACCGGCTCGTGCCGGTCTCGGTGCCCACCCGGCGATCCGCGGCGATCGTGGACGAGGCGCTCGGCGACACCAGCATCTTCAACGAGCGCGGCGAGAATCCGACCGCCGCCGAGTGGGCCGAGCTCGTCGCGGCCGCCGACGAGGAGCTGGAGCGCGCCACCGTGCTCGTCGTCTCGGGCAGCCTGCCTCCCGGGGCTCCGGAAGCGATCGTCGAGGTGCTCGTGGCGGCCGCGCAGGGACGCGGCGTCCCCGCGATCGTCGACACCTCGGGCCCCGCGCTGCTGCGCGCGGCCCGCGCGGGAGCAGCTCTCGTCAAGCCGAACCGCGAGGAGCTCGCGGACGCCACCGGGCTCGCGGATCCGGTCGCCGGAGCGCTCAGCCTGCTCGGGCTCGGGGCCGGGGGCGTGCTCTGCTCGCTCGGCGCTGCGGGCATGCTGCTGCTCGCGGGCCCGCTCGCCGACGACGGCACTCCCGCACTGGCGCTGCGCGCCCGGCTCCCCGACCCGCTGACCGGCAACCCCACCGGCGCGGGAGATGCGGCGGTCGCGGGCGCGGCCTCGGTGCTCGCCGACGGCGCCCCGGTCCGGGAGGCCGCCGAACGCCTGCTGCTGCGGGCGACCGCGTGGTCGGCCGCGGCGGTGCTCGCTCCGCTCGCCGGCGAGATCGATCCGGCGCACCCCGAGCTCGCCGAACGGCTCGAAATCCTCCCCGTCCCCCTCCCCCGAACGGATCACGCATGACCCTCGCACCCGCAGCCCGGCTGATCGCCGAGGCCCGCGACGCCGGCACCGGCATCGGCGCCTTCAACGTCGTCCATCTCGAGACCGCCGAGGCGCTCGTCGCCGCATCCGAGTCGGCCGGGCTTCCCGTGATCCTTCAGATCTCGCAGAACTGCGCCGAATACCACGGCGGTCTCGCGCCCATCGGACTCGCGACTCTCGCTCTCGCCGGCGCCGCGGCGACCCCCGTCGCGGTCCACCTCGACCACGCCGAACGGCCCGAGCTCGTCGACGAGGCGATCGGCCTCGGCTTCGGATCCGTCATGTTCGACGGCGGTGCGCTCCCCTACGACGAGAACGTCCGCCTCACCGCTCAGGTCGTGGAACGCGCGCACGCCGCCGACGTGTACGTCGAGGGCGAGCTGGGCGAGGTCGGCGGCAAGGACGGCGCGCATGCACCGGGGATGCGCACCGATCCGGCCGAGGCGCTCGCCTTCGTCCGGGAAACCGGCGTGGACGCGCTCGCGGTCGCCGTCGGGTCCTCCCATGCCATGCAGCAGCGCACCGCCGCCCTGGACCTCGCCCGCATCGCCGAACTGCGCTCGACGCTCGACGTGCCGCTCGTGCTCCACGGGTCCTCGGGCGTGCCCGACGAGTCCCTCGAGGCCGCCGTGCGCACCGGAATGACCAAGATCAACGTCTCGACGCACCTGAACGGCTTCTTCACACGAGCGGTGCGCGACGCCCTCGCCGCCCAGCCCGACGTCGTCGACTCGCGCAAGTACCTCCGTGCCGGCCGCGCGGCGATCGTCCCGGAGGCCGCGCGTCTGCTGCGGCTCTTCGCGCTCCGCACCGCCTGAATCCGGGAGAATGGCAGCATGAAGCGCTCCGACCGGTTCCAGTCGATCCTCGCCGGTCTCGCCGAGCAGGGCGAGTTGCGCGTCGACGATCTCGTCGAAGAGCTCGACGCGTCGCCCGCGACGGTGCGTCGCGACCTCGACACGCTCGCCTCGCAGGGCCTGCTCACCCGCACCCACGGCGGCGCCCAGGCGCTCTCGGTCGCATACGACCTGCCGCTGCGCTACAAGCGGCTGCAGCGGGTCGATGCCAAGCAGCTGATCGCGGAGGCCGCGAGCGCGCTCGTCGGCGTCGGCGACGTCGTCGGGTTCTCGGGAGGCACCACCACCACGCGGATCGTCGAGGAGCTCTCCACCCGCCCCGACATCATGGTGAAGTCGCACACGCCGAACCTCACCGTCGTGACGAACGCGGTGAACATCGCGACGGAACTCGCCACGCGCCCCCAGGTCAAGCTGGTCGTCACCGGCGGCGTACTGCACCCGCGCAGCTACGAGCTCGTCGGCAGCTTCGCGGAGGAGGTCATCGCCTCGGTGGCGCTCAGCATCGCGTTCGTCGGCGCCAATGCGCTCGACGTGCGCAGCGGCGCCGCTACCCACGACGAGCGCGAGGCGGTGGTCAACCGTCTCATGGCGCAGCGCGCCGAACGCGCCGTGCTCGTGGTCGACTCGAGCAAGCTGGGCCGCACCGCGTTCGCGAGCATGGGCGGCCCCGAGGTGTTCGACACCGTCATCACCGACGCGGACGCGGATCCCGAGCAGCTCGACGCCCTGCGCGACGGCGGCTACACGGTGATCGTCGCGGGCACCGGCGTTCGCGCGGCCTAGGCTGGCAGGCATGGGCAGCACCGTCATCCACTCCGCCGAACTCGTCGACGGAGTCCGGACCCCCGACTCCTGGGTCCGCTTCGAGCGCGGCCGGGTCGCCGCGCGCGGCACCGGCGCGAGCTGGCGCGACGCGGTCGGTACGGGCGACGCGGTCGTCGACGCGAGCGGGCGGTTCCTGGCGCCCGGGTTCATCGACCTGCACGGCCACGGCGCCGGCACGCGCGCGTTCGACGAGGCCGCCGATGACCCCTCGGCCCTCGCGGAAGCGCTGGCGGTGCACCGCGCGCACGGCACCACCCGCGCCGTGCTGTCGCTCGTGACCGCCCCCGTCGACGCCCTCGCCGAGCGCCTCCGCGCCATCCGCACGGCCGCGGCGGACGAGCCGATGATCCTCGGCGCGCACCTCGAGGGCCCGTTCCTCGACCACGACTTCCGTGGCGCGCACGACCCCGCGCTGCTGCGCTCGGCCGATGCCGCGGCGATCGACACGCTCCTCGACGCCGGCGATGGCATGCTGCGCCAGGTGACCATCGCGCCGGAGCACGCAGGCGCCGCGGCGGCGATCGATGCCCTGGTCTCGGCGGGGGTGCGCGCCGCGGTCGGGCACACCTCGGCGGACTACGACACGGCCCTGCGGGCCTTCGACCGGGGCGCCTCGATCCTGACGCATGCCTTCAACGGCATGCGGGGGATCCATCACCGGGCGCCCGGCCCGGTCGTGGCCGCGATGCGCTCCCCGCACGTCACGCTGGAGGTCATCAACGACGGCGTGCACGTGCATCCCGACGTGGTCGCGCTGGCCTTCCACGGCGCTCCGGGCCGGGTCGCGCTCATCACCGACGCCATGGCCGCCACCGGGGCCGCCGACGGCGCATACCTGCTCGGCTCGCTCGCCGTCGAGGTGACCGACGGCGTCGCACGGCTCTCCGAGGGCGGCACCATCGCGGGATCCACTCTGACGCTCGATGCCGCGCTGCGCCAGGCCGTCGGAGCGTGCGGACTGCCGCTCGAGACCGCCGTCTCGGCGCTCACGCGCGTGCCCGCCGCGGCGCTCGGACTCGGCGCGGAGCTCGGACGGCTGGATCCCGGCTACGCCGCGGACGCAGTGCTGCTGGACGCCGACCTCTCGGTCGCGCGCAGCTGGATCGCCGGCGCCTAGGCGCGTCACCCTCGACCGCGCGGGCGCTCGGTTCAGCTCTGCGGGTCCGCGGGCGTCTCGTCCGCCGCGGGCTCCGTCGTGGGCGCGGCCTTCTTGCCGCGTCCGGCGACGAGCATGCCGACGGTGACGCCGATCACGACGAGCGCGACGCCGCCGATGGCGATGGGCACCCAGGGGATCTGCGCCTCGGTCTGCACCACGGGGGCCGGCTTGGTCGACGGCTGAGCGGAGGCGCTCGGCGTCGGCGACGCGCTCGGCGTCGTCGCTCCGACCGCCAGGGCGCAGCCGGGCTCGACGGATCCCGTGACGGTGATCGGGTCGAGCTCGTCGCCGGCCACGTAGTCGCCGTACTGCCCGTTGAACGCGGTCGCGCCCTCGGAGGTGAGCCGCACCTTGGCGTCCTTCAGCGAGAAGGCGCTGCCGTCGGCCTGCAGCGAGGCGGTGTCGATCTTGCCGGCCCGCACCTGCGCGCTCTTCGGCGCGCCACTCTGCGCCTGATCGGTCGCGCCGATGGTCAGCAGCAGGGTGGCGCTGCCGTCGGAGAACTCGATCGCGGGGTTCGCGAGGTCGAACTGCAGCGCGCCGTCGTGGCCGGTGAAGTGCACGGCTCCGGTGAAGCTCACCGTGCCCGACGCGAGGTCGGTGCCGACCGACCCGGTGCCGTTCTTCCAGTGGAACTGCGGCGTCGCGTAGCTCGCGCCGTCGCTCGTCTCCCACGTGCCGTTCGCGATGCTGCCGCTGATGTACGAGCGGAAGCTCTCCTTGACGCCCCAGCCGAACTCGGCGGACTGCACGGCGCACGCCGTCAGACCGCCGTCGTCGGCCCGCGCGGGCTGCGCGACGGCGGAGGCGACCGCGAGCATCGCGCCGAGCGCGAGCACGGTTCCGCCGAGGACGGCTCGCAGGCCGAAGGAGCGACGAGGGGACTGGGTCACGGGATCCTGCTTTCGGAAGGTTCGAACACGGGGCGGCAGCGGTCGTCGGCTACCGGGCCACGTTACCGCGTCGCTGCGCGATGACAAGGCCGACGAGGGCCGCGGCGATCACGAGCAGCGCGATCGCGCCGGTCCACCAGAGCCAGACCGGCGTCTCGCTCGAGACCGCGGCAGGTGCCCGGTGCTTCTCGAGGGCCGGAGCCGGGGCGTCGAGCACCTGGGCATCGGCGATCTGCAGGGCCTTCGTCTGCCCGAGCTTCACGACCGCGCCGCGATCCACGCTGCCCTGCAGCGTGATGGTGTGGGTGCCGGTGAGCTCCTTCGGCAGCTTGCCGATCCAACGCACCGTGCCCTGGGCGTTCGCGCCGGCGTTCTCATCGAGCACGACCGGCTTCGAGTACATCACCACGAGGATGCCGCGCTCGCCCGGCGTGAAGCCGGTCGCCTCGAACTCGATCTCGCCGCCGGGCACGAGCTTGTCGGCCGGGGTGAGGATCGTGATGCCGCTCTTCGTCGGCGCCGAGTCCTTCGGCGTGCGCTTCGGGGTCTCCCCCGAGACGGAGGTGCTGCCGAAGCGCGCGCCGTTCGCAGCGCCCACGGTGAAGGTCATCGGGTCGGCGCCCAGCGAGTAGCTGCCGTAGCTGAAGCCGCCCGAGACGGGCACGCCCGACCAGGTGACCTCGCCGTTCTTGCCGACGCTCTTCTGCGCCGCCGCGAGGTTCAGCGTTCCGAACACGCGGCCGCCGACGAGCACCTCGCCGCTCGTGGCGCTCGTGACCCGGATGGTCGGGTTCGCGACGCTCTCGCTCAGCGCGCCCTTGTGACCGGTGTAGTGGATGACCCCCGAGTACTGCACGGTGCCGGTCTGGGTCTTCGGGTTCCAGGATCCACCGGTGACCTGCGGGAACACGTAGCCGCCGCGACCGCCGCCGACACCCGAGGTGCTGATGCCGCCCTTGGCGATCGATCCGGTCACGTAGTTCGCGAACGGGGTCGAGACGCCCCAGGTGAGCGAACCGGCGAGCTGGGCGCTGCCGCCCGTCGGGGCCGGCTTCGGCTGGGGCTTCGGCTTCGGCTTCGGCACGGGCTTCACGACCGGCGGGGTGACGGGCTTCTCGCCCGACGCCGAACCGGCGGTGAAGGTGAGCGTGTCCATCTTCGAGGTCGTCTCCAGATAGCCCTGGAAGAACGTCTTGGCACCCTCGGCGGTCAGCACGACCGGGGCGTTCGCGAACTTCACCGCACCGCCCGCGAGCGTCGACTGCTTCGCCGAGGCGAGATCGATCGTCGCGATGGTGAGGGGCTTGCCGTTCTGGGGCACCTGCAGCAGCGCGGTCTTCGCGTCGCGCACGTCGATGATCGGGTTCGCCAGGTTGAGATTCAGCACCCCGTCGTGACCCCAGAAGTTCACGTTGCCCGAGAACGGGATCGTGCCGGTACGCGTCTGCGGGTTCCAGGTGCCGCCGTCGATCTGCTTGAACGTGAAGATCTCGACTCCCTTGGGAGTGATCGATCCGTTCGCGATCGGCCCGCGGACATAGTCGCGGAACGCCTTCCGCACACCCCACTCGAGAGTGCCGGTAGCCGCCTTGGTCGGGAACACGGCGTCCCACTCGCCTTCGGTCACCGCAAGCTTCTCGCGCAGGAAGGTGCTGCTCGGCGTCGCCGGGCCGTGCGCACGCCAGACGATGGCTTCGTAGTTCTTCGAGCGGTCGAGCTGGTCCTTGTCCAGCGAGACAGTCTTCGCGAGCGCTCCACCGGCCAGGTTCTGAGGAGAGATGTACTCGGCCGCGAGCGTGCTCTTCTCGCCCTGCTTCGGTTCGGATCCGGCCTCGACGACCGCGACGTACACGCCGGCGGGGGCCTGCTTCACGGTGAAGCCGGTTCCGGTGAACGCGACCTGGAGCCCCGAGGTGTCGGCCTTCGCGACCTTCGCCGAGGCCTTCGGCGCGGGGTCCGCGGGGAAGACCGCGTCCCACTGAGCTTCGGTCACGCTGACGTCGCCGCTGCCGAGGATGCGGTCGGTGGTCGGGTTGCCGTGCGCACGCCAGACGAGCACCTCATACTGCTTCGTCCGGTCCAGCTTGGCCGTATCGGCCTCGAGCGTCGCCTTCGCCGCACCGTTCACGATGAGCTGCGCGGGTACGAAGCTCGCGGCCACGCCCATGTTGTCGCTGGTGAGATCGCCCGCGGTGCCGCGCTCGATGAGCGCGAAGTACGCGCCGGCGTCGCCCGCCTGCAGGCTCAGTCCGGTCGCGGCGGCGTCGATCGTCAGCCCCTTCGCCGTCGCGGCGGTGACGGTCGGGGCCACCTTCGCTGCGATCGGATCCGGGAAGATCGCGTTCCACTGCGCGTCGGTCACGGTGAGTGCCTGACGTCCGAAGGTGGACTCGGGGGTCGCGTCGCCGTGGGCGCGCCAGACGACCGCCTCGTAGGTCTTGGCGCGGTCGAGGCGCGACGGCGGCACGATCAGCTGCTTGGCCAGTGCGCCCTCGACGATCTGCTGCGCCGGGACGTAGGCGTATGCCGCGGTGGTGTCGGAGTTCGTCCCGGGCGCGGTGCCCGACTCGACCACCGCGACGTAGACTCCGGCCGGGGCGACGACGGCGGTGAGCCCGGTGCCCGAGAAGTCGACGGCGAGGCCGTCTTCGCCGGCGTTCGACACCTTCGCACCCGCCGTCGGTGCGACCGGATCGGAGGTGAACTGGAGCGTCGCCTTGGCGTCCTGCGAGCGGTCGTCACGCGCGGTGTGGTCGGCGATCGTGTAGACCGCGGTCGAGCCCTCCTTGGGCGAGACCTGCATCTGGACCGTGAAGGATCCGTCGGCGCCGAACGGGGCACCGTACTTGCCGCCGACGGCCTTCGCGCCCCTCGTGCATCCGGCGTTGATGAAGTCGAAGGTCACCTGCTCGAGCGGGATGTCGGTGCAGAGCGTGACGTAGATCGGCTTCTGCGGGTCGTAGCCCTCACCGGTCACGGTCACCGTGTCGCCGTCGCGCAGACCGGTCGAGGGGGTCACGGTGAGCTTCGGGGCCTTCGCCGGGAACACCGCGTTCCACTGGTCCGCGGAGACGGTGACGGGGATCACCAGGACGTTGGTCTCGGGAGAGGGGTTCGTGTGCCCCTTCCAGACGAGCACGTCGTACTCCTTGGCCCGATCCAGCTTCGCGGCGTCGATCACGAGGGCCTGCGCTGCCTCGCCCGACGCGGGGATCGAGCGGATCCACTTCGCGCCGGCGACGGTCGCCATGGTGGCCGAGTTCGCAGTGCCCCGCTCGATCAGTCCCGCGTACGCGCCGTTCGGCAGCGCCGCCGGGTCGAGGTGGGACAGAGCGACATCGATGCCGAGCCCGTCGACGGTGGCTGAGGTCACCTTGGCGGTACCCGATGCCTGCTCCGGGAACACCGCGTTCCACTGCGCATCGCTGACGGCGACGTCGGCACGACCGATGATCCGGTCGGGGGTGGCGTTGCCGTGCGCGCGCCAGACCAGCACCTCGTACTGCTTCGCGCGATCCAGCTTGGCTGCCGGGGCGGTGAGCGTCGCCGCCGCCGCGCCGTCGACGATGCGCGACCGGGTCACGTAGCTGACGGCGGCGCCCATGTTGTCGCTCGAGAGCGATGCCTCGGTGCCGCGCTCGATGAGGGCGACGTAGACGCCCGCATCGGCCGCCTGCAGCGAGATCTTGCCGAGCGCGACGTCCACGGCGAGGCCGTTCGCGTCGGCGGAGCGCACCGTGGGCGCGACCGCGGCCTTCGGCGCGGCGAACGCGACCGGGGTCAGCGTCTCGAACGGCGCGTACTTCGCCCCGCCGCCCGGGTAGGTGGCGACGCCCCAGGTGCCGTCGGCGAGCGCCTTGGCGTCGTTCTTCGATACCCGCAGCGTCGTCTCGAAGGTGCCATCGGCCGACAGTTCGATCGCACCCGCGGCAGCGCCGCCGATGGTCGCCATGCTCTCGGCCGGGACCGCCCACTTCTGGTCGATCGCGACGCGGGTCGAGGCCGCGGCGCCGGTGGACGGCTGCCACGCCTTCGCGTAGGACCCGAAGGTCACGTAGACGCCGGTGAACTTGCCGGCGAGCGGCGGGCGCGCTCCGCTCGTCTCAGGAGCGTGAGGCAGGAAGCCGGTGCCTCGCACTGTCACCTCGGTCGTCGCCTCGGGATCGAGCCCCGTGGTCTGCGAGACGGTGACTCGCGGCGTGGGCGCGGCGAACACGACCGGGGTCAGCGTCTCGAACGGCGCGTACTTCGCCCCGCCGCCCGGGTAGGTGGCGACGCCCCAGGTGCCGTCGGCGAGCGCTTTGGCGTCGTTCTTCGATACCCGCAGCGTCGTCTCGAAGGTGCCATCGGCCGACAGTTCGATCGCACCCGCGGCAGCGCCGCCGATGGTCGCCATGCTCTCGGCCGGGACCGCCCACTTCTGGTCGACGTTCGATCGCGTCGCCGCCGCGGCACCGGTGGACGGCTGCCAGGCCTGGGCGTAGGAGCCGAACGCGACGTAGACGCCCGTGAACTTGCCGGCGAGCGGCGGACGCGCGCCGCTCGTCTCGGGAGCGTGCGGGAAGAAGCCGGTGCCGCGCACCGTCACCTCGGTCGTCGCCTCGGGATCGAGCCCCGAGGTCTGCGAGACGGTCACCTGCGGCGTGGCGGGGATCAGATCGTTCCACTGTGCGGGGGTCAGGTCGACGTCCGCGCGGGCGAGGATCGTGCTGGCGTCGGGCTGCGAGTGCAGCTTCCAGACGAGCACCTCGTACTGCTTCGAGCGGTCGAGGTTCGCGACCGGCGCGGTCAGCTCGAAGCTCGTCTGTCCGCCGGCCACCGTCGGGAACGGCTGCGCGAAGGCCGCGTAGCCCCCTCCGGCGGAGACGTCGGCTTCGTGGCCGCGCTCGATGAGGCCCGCATAGACCTGCCCGTCGGGCAGATCGGTCGCCGCCACCGACAGCACGAGGCCGCCTGCTGCGCTCGTCCGCTCGACCGTTGCGCTCACGGCTCCGAGCGAGGCGGGAGCATCGACCGGAGCTGCGGTCTCCTGGGCCTGCGACGCGGTCGCGGGAGCGTTCGTGGCCGGAGCCTCGGGAGTCCCGGCGACGGGCTTCTCGGCTGCCGGTGCCTCGGTCTGCGGCGCCTCACCCGGTCCGGCGGGCGTCTGCTCGACCGGCTGCTCCGTGGCGGGCACCGTCGGCGCCTGCGCTTCCCCGGCCTCGGCGTGGGCCGCCGTGGATCCGAGCAGCGCGCCGCTCGCGATCAGCGCGCCGGCGAGCGTCGCTGAGACGACGGCGCGCAGCCGGTGGCGAACCGGGACGGGGGTGGAGGCAGACATGGCTGTGCCCTTCGGTCGGGGACGGACGCATCGCGCTCGAACTCCCCTGAGATCACGCCCGGTGGAACCGGGCGGCGAGCGCCATGCGGATCCAACATCGGATCGAAGTGAGGGTACCCTCACCTAACTACCCCTCTAGTCTGATGAATAACATCAGATGATGCAAGCCCGGGGCATTTCACCGGCACCGGCGTGTTCGCTCGCAGCGGCCTTCCGCTCCCTCCTCGGCGTCGGAACCGCGCCGTAGAATGAAGCTCCACGGCGAACGGGAGAGCGGAAATGAGCGAGTCCGAGACGACAGGCGACTACCGGGTGCAGCGCAGCGACGCCGAGTGGCGCGAGCGGCTCTCCCCGAGGAGTACGCGATCCTACGGCAGGCCGCGACCGAGCGCGCCGGTACCGGCGAACTGCTCGACGAGCACCGGGACGGGCTCTACCGCTGCCGGGCCTGCGGCAACGAGCTGTTCGTCGCGGGCACCAAGTTCGACTCGGGGTGCGGCTGGCCGAGCTTCTACGAGAGCGTCCGCCCCGAGGCCGTCGAACTGCTCGAGGACCACAGCCTCGGCATGGTTCGCACCGAGGTGCGCTGCGCCGCCTGCGGCTCGCACCTGGGCCACGTCTTCCCCGACGGCTTCGGCACGCCGACCGGCGACCGCTACTGCATGAACAGCCTCGCCCTCGACTTCGAGGCCGGTGCCGAACCGCAGTCCTAGCCCTCAACTCGCTTCGCGCGCCCGGTGCCGCCGCCCGACGCCGCGATCGCGACGGCGATCAGCGACACCGCAGCGCCCGCGATCAGTCCGGGGGTGACGCCGTTCGCGAGCGGCAGCCCGGCTTCGAGCGCCACCGACGCGATCAGCTGCCCGGCCACGTTGGACATGCTCAGCAGCAGCACGCCCGCGGTGCGCACGAGTACCGCGGCGACCGCGATGAACAGCGTGCCGATGAGGCCCCCGATGTAGAACCACGGTTCGCTCGGCCAGTGCGTCGGCCAGCCGCGCACCGCGATCGAGATCGCCGCCGCGATGCCGAGCATCGCAGTACCGGTGACGAAGTTGATGAAGGTCGCCGTGATGGCGCTGCGCGCGGCGGAGCGCACGAGCCCGTTGACCGCCGACTGCCAGGCCATGCCGAGGCCCGCGACGATCGGGACGAGCACGAGCCAGACGGGGGATCCCGGCCGGAGGTCGGCCCACACGGTGAAGGCGACGGCGACGACGGCGAGCACGGTGCCGATGACGCGCGCCGCGGTCGGGTCGACGCGGCCGCCGGGGCCGAGCCCGATCCGATCCATCACGAGCCCGCCGCTGACCTGGCCCGCGACGATGCCCACGGTGAACAGCGCGAGGCCGAGCGCAGGCGCGACGAGCCCCTGGCTGAGCACGAAGAATCCGCCGCAGGTACCGCCCAGCAGCCCCCACACGGGCAGCTCCCCCGCGCGCACCGTCCGGGTGACCTGCGCGAGACCGCGACGGGCGGACGGCGTGCAGAGCAGCACCGCGCCGATGATCAGGAGGCCCGAGCCGAAGGAGACGAGCGCAGCCAGGAAGCCGTTGTCGATCTCACGGCTGAGGCCGCCGTTGACGCGCGATTGCACCGCCACCAGCATGCCGGCGAGGCCAGAGCCGAGGAGGGCCGCCCACACGGGGAATCGCGAGTTCGTCTGGGTCACCCGCCCACTCTAGTCCTCGCCGCGCCGGGCGCTCGGCGCAAGCGCGTGTGCGAGCGCATACACGCACATGATCTCCATCGAGTGGCGGCAAGCCGCTGGAATGGCGGGAGATTCGAGCGCTTTGCCGCCACTCGCAGCACATCGCACGCGGCGCACGGAAGGCACTGGCGCACCGGAATCCCTAGCGCCGCGTTCTGCCCCAGGTTTGC
Organism: Leucobacter sp. HNU; assembly: GCF_047946755.1. Lineage (GTDB taxonomy): Bacteria > Actinomycetota > Actinomycetes > Actinomycetales > Microbacteriaceae > Leucobacter. Next base: position 2,570,009 of record NZ_CP178837.1, read on the forward strand.
CCCGGGGTAAAGAAGACGGGGGTGTCGTGAAACTGGGAGTTTGGCTTGACCGGGAGTTTCTTGGAGCCGCCTGTCGGACTCGAACCGACCACCTGCGCTTTACAAGGGCGCTGCTCTACCAGATGAGCTAAGGCGGCATCCGGCCGCTGCGGGCCGGTGGAGGGGCACCGCGCGGGTGCCCCTCCGAGCCTATCGGCTACTGCTTGGCGCTGTCGGCCGCGTTGGCCTCGAGCTCGGCCTTCAGCTTGAGGATGTAGGGCTCGAGTTCGCCGTCGCGCTGCGGCACCCACTGCTTGCCGTTGATGATGACGGTCGGGGTGCTCTTGAGGCGCTGCGGATCGCCGGCCTTCTGCAGCTCGCCGGTCTGCGGGTTGGCGACGAGCTGGGCGCCCTTGGCGAGGCCCAGGATCTGGTTCTCCAGCACCTGCTTGGTGTTCTGGTCGATGAACTTCTTGAACGTGCCGTCCTGGACGCAGTTCTTCAGGGTGTCGTCGACCTTCACACCGGCCTTCTTGGCGACCTTGAGGAGCTGGTCATCGGTCAGGCCGGGGGTGCCTTCCTGCGGCTGCTCCTCCTTGCTGAGGAGGAGGTTGTGCAGCTTGAACGCGACGTCGGGCTGCTCCTGCACGACGCAGCTGAACAGGTTCGCCGCTCGCGTGGAGTACTTGGTGCCCTGCGACGCATTGTCGAGGAAGTTCAGCGGGTAGATGCGCAGCGTGATGTCGCCCGACCCGACGTAGTTCTCGAGCATCGTGCCGTAGGTCTGCTCGAACGCGCCGCAGGCGGGGCACATGTAGTCGGCGTAGACGGTGACGTCGACGGGCGACTTGCTCCAGTCGACCTCGGGCGCCCTGCGCTCGGCGCCGGCCTTCAGCGCGGGGGTCTCCTTGACCTTGAGGTCCTTGACGAAGGTGACGCCGCCGGAGGCCATGTTCTTCGGGCCGGGGCCCGCGGGCGCATTCGCGGTCGTGATGACGAGCCCGATGATCGCGAGGATCGCGACGACGCCGACGACGATGCCGCCCTGCAGGAAGAGCCGATTGCGCTTCTCGCGCTTCTTCTCCGCTTCGCGGGCCTGGCGGGCCTGCTCACGGGCCGCCTGTCGGCGTTCGTTCTTGGTCGGGCGCGATCTCGCGTCGTCTGCCATTACCGTCTCCAGGTTTCAGCCGGCGTTCCGGGATGGTCGCCGATCGTGGATCTCGTGTCTACTTCTTCTTCGCGCGGCGCTGGGCGCGGTTCACGGGCGCCGAGCCGTTGACCGGCTGGCCGAAGGCGCCGCGCTGCTGCGGAGCGTCGTCTTCGTCGGCGCCAGCACCGTGCACCTCGGTCTCACCGCTCTCGCTGGGGGCGGAGTAGCTGAGCTTCGACTCGTCGGTCGCCTGGGGCGTCTCGAGTCCGCCGCCTTCGAGGTGGACGTGGTCCTGGGGCCTTCGGCCGGACGGACCTGCACCTCGAGGTTGTAGAGGAGGCCGAGGGACTCCTCTTTGATCTGCCCCATGGTGCTCTGGAAGAGGGTGTAGCCCTCGCGCTGGTACTCGACGAGCGGGTCCCGCTGCGCCATGGCGCGGAGACCGATGCCCTCCTTGAGGTACTCCATCTCGTAGAGGTGGTCGCGCCAGCGGCGGTCGACGGTCGAAAGCACGACGCGGCGCTCGAGCTCGCGCATCGCCTCCTCGCCGAGGGCCTCCTCGCGCTTCTCGTAGGCGACCTCGGCGTCCGAGAGGATCTCCCGGCGCAGGAAGGCGCGGTCGACCCGGCGTCCGCCGGTCTCCGCCTGCACCTCGTCGACGGTGATGCCGATCGGGTAGATCTGCTTGAGGTCGCTCCAGAGCGCGTCGAGGTTCCAGTCGTCGCCGGTGCCGTGCGAGTCGAGGATCGCGTCGATGACCTGCTCGCGGAACACGTCGATGCGCGCCTCGATGTCTTCGCCGTCGAGGATCTGCGCGCGGTCGTGGTAGATCGCCTTGCGCTGGCGGTCGAGGACGTCGTCGTACTTGAGGACGTTCTTGCGGATCTCGGAGTTGCGCTGCTCGACCTGGCTCTGCGCGCTCTGGATGGCGCGGGTGACGACCTTCGACTCGATCGCGAGGTCGTCGGGGAAGCTGGAGCGGTTCATGAGCGCCGCCGCGGCGCCCGAGTTGAACAGGCGCATCAGATCGTCGGTGAGCGACAGGTAGAAGCGGCTCTCGCCGGGGTCGCCCTGTCGACCGGAACGACCGCGCAGCTGGTTGTCGATGCGGCGCGATTCGTGGCGCTCGGTGCCGAGCACGTAGAGCCCGCCGGCCTCGGTGACCTTCTCGGCCTCGGCGGAGACGGCTTCCTTCACGGCGGCGAACACCTCGGGCCACGCCGCCTCGTAGGCGTCGGGGTCCTCCTCGGTGGAGAAGCCGCGCGCCGTCATCTCCTGCACGGCCAGGAACTCGGCGTTGCCGCCGAGCATGATGTCGGTGCCTCGACCGGCCATGTTGGTGGCGACGGTGACGGCGCCGAGACGGCCGGCCTGGGCGATGATCGCGGCCTCGCGACCGTGGTTCTTCGCGTTCAGCACCTCGTGCCGGACACCGGCCTTGGCGAGCAGGCGCGAGAGGTACTCGCTCTTCTCGACGCTCGTGGTGCCGACGAGGACGGGCTGCCCCTTCTCGTGGCGTTCGGCGATGTCCTCGACGACCTGCGCGAACTTCGCCTCCTCGTTCTTGTAGACGAGGTCGGGCTGGTCCTTGCGGAGCAGCGGCTTGTTGGTCGGGATGGGGACCACGCCGAGCTGGTAGGTCGAGTAGAACTCGCCCGCCTCGGTCTCGGCGGTACCGGTCATGCCCGAGAGCTTCTCGTAGAGGCGGAAGTAGTTCTGCAGGGTCACGGTCGCGAGCATCTGGTTCTCGGCCTTGACCTGCACCCCTCTTTCGCCTCGATGGCCTGGTGCATGCCCTCGTTGTACCGGCGACCGGCGAGGATGCGGCCGGTGTGCTCGTCGACGATGAGGACCTCGCCGTTCAGCACGACGTAGTCCTTGTCGCGCGTGAAGAGGGCGTTGGCCTTGATCGCGTTGTTCAGGAACGAGATGAGGGGGTGTTCACCGACTCGTACAGGTTGGTGATGCCGAGGTAGTCCTCGACCTTCTCGATGCCCGGCTCGAGCACGCCGACGGTGCGCTTCTTCTCGTCGACCTCGTAGTCGACCTCGGGCTTCAGGCGCTTGGCGAGGCGGGCGAACTCGGCGAACCAGCGGTTCGCCTCCCCGAGGCCGGACCGGAGATGATGAGCGGGGTGCGCGCCTCGTCGATGAGGATCGAGTCGACCTCGTCGATGATCGCGAAGAAGTGGCCTCGCTGCACGCGCTCCTCGGCCGTGGAGGCCATGTTGTCGCGCAGGTAGTCGAAGCCGAACTCGTTGTTGGTGCCGTAGGTGATGTCCGCGTCGTACTGCTTGCGGCGCTCGGTCGGATCCTGGCCCGCGACGATGCAGCCGGTGGTCATGCCGAGGGCGCGGAACACGCGGCCCATGAGATCGCTCTGGTAGGTCGCCAGGTAGTCGTTGACGGTGACGATGTGCACGCCCTTGCCCGCGAGCGCGTTGAGATACGCGGGCATGGTGGCCACGAGCGTCTTGCCCTCACCGGTCTTCATCTCGGAGATGTTGCCGAGGTGGAGGTTGGCGCCGCCCATGATCTGCACGGGGAACGGGTTGAGGCCGATGGTGCGCTTCGCGGCCTCGCGGACCGCGGCGAACGCCTCGGGCAGCAGGTCGTCGAGCGTCTCGCCCTTCTCGAGCCGGGCGCGGAACTCCTCGGTCTCGCCGCGCAGCTCCTCGTCGGTGAGCGCCGCGAACGACTCCTCGAGCCCGGCCACCGTCTTCGCGATGCGCTCGAGCTTCTTCAGGGTGCGGCCCTCGCCTACGCGAAGGATCCGGTCAAGGACAGTCGCCACGTGTTGTCTCCTGTGGGGGTGTGGCCCGGTCGCCCGTGCCGCTTCCGTTGCCGAATTGTGACAACTCCCTCAGCTTAGCAAGGGCGCTGAGAGGTCGCCTGCGGGTTCCTGTGAAGACGGGGCGGGGCGGCCGACCCGAGAGTCGACCGCCCCGCCCCGTCCCCGACGAGCGTCAATCGCCGTCGTCCACCAGGTGGATCACGCCGTAGTTCCAGCCCTTGCGCCGGTAGACCACGCTGGGCTTCTGCGAGCCGTGCTCGATGAAGAGGAAGAAGTCGTGTCCCACCAGCTCCATCTGATCGACGGCGTCCTCGATGCTGAGGTGCTCGGCGGGGAACTCCTTCGAGCGGATGACCACGGGCGAGTAGGCCTCTTCGCCGGCGTTGCCGTCGCCGACGACGGGGACCGCGCCGGTCGCCACCGCTTCGATGACCTCGAGCGGCGCGGGGGTGAGATCGACCGACTGGAAGTCGTTCGCCGCGGCTTCGCCGAGCGAGACGCGGCCGCTGCCGCGGTGGACCTTGCGGCGGTCCTTCACGCGGCGGATGCGCTCGAGCACCCGGCCGTAGGCGATGTCGAAGGCGGAGTACTTGTCCGCTGCGGCCGACTCCGCTCGAATGATCGGACCGGGACCGTGAATCGTCACCTCGACGCGATCCCCGTGCTGCGGACTTCGGTCGCTGAGCCGCGATACCCGCACTTCGAAAGACCTCGCCTTCGGAAGCAGACCGGCCACCTTCTCCGTCTTCGCGCCCACATAGGATTCGAACCGGTCGGTGATGCCGACGTTGCGTCCGTGGATGTTCACGTCCATGGTGACCTCCGTTTAGGGATCAGGCGGGTGGCCTTCTGCCTGGCGCACCGTTACGCCTTTCAGGCACCCTACCGCTTTCGCGGGCACCGCTGCCACCCGGTTCAGGGTTCTCTTCGACAACGCAGATCGAAACCGCGGAAACCGCTCGGGCACCCGCCCGCTCGAGCGCCTCTGCGGCCGCGGAGAGCGTCGCACCGGTGGTGCAGACGTCGTCCACCAGCACCACCGCGCGGCCCCGGACGCGCCCGGCGAGGGAACGCCGCACCGTGATCCGCTCCGCATTGCCCCGCCGGGCGGCGCGGTCGAGTCCGACCTGGCTCCGCCGCCCGCGGGTGGTGCGCAGCGCTCGCAGCGCGAGCCCGGCGCCCGCGGGAAGCGGGCGGTGCCGGAGCGCGGCGTGCACGACGGGTTCGAGGTGCCGAAACCCGCGTTCCCGCACCCGGGCGGGGCGCGAGGGCACGGCCACGACGAGCGGAGGCGCCGGGGCCGCCGCGATCGCCGTGCGGAGCGCCGGGCCGAGCCGCGCGCCGAGGGGCTTCGCGAGCCCGGATCTTCCCGCGTGCTTGTAGGCGACGAGGACGGCACGCAGGGCACCGCCGTAGGGTCCGGCCGCGTACAGCACGAGTCCGGCGCGATCCGACGGGAGCCTGCGGATCCGCGGTTCCGCGCGGACGACGGCCGGCCCGCTGATCTCGGCCAGGCAGGGGGCGCAGCACACCCGGTCGGGAGCACCGCACGCGACGCAGCTGCTCGGCCAGAGCAGCGCGAGCAGGTCGAGGCGGAGCGCGGTCCATCGCGCAGTGACGGGGTCTTCGGGGGTCATGCGCCGAGGATGGCGCGTGCGGAGCCGCCGTGTCCGGAAGCCCACGGACCCCTGGCAGGATCCGAGCGGAACGCGCGCGAATGCGTGCTGTGGAGACCGGGTCTCCGGTCCGGCGTCAGCCGACCTTCGCGAGCACCTGCACGTCCTCGAACTGCGGCTGCCACCCGATCCCCTGGCCGGCGAAGAGCCGCCCGTCCGCGTTGAGTACGCGCAGGAACGCCTTGCTGCCGCCGCCGCTCAGGCGGGTCGCGCCGGCGACCGATCCGGATTCGGCGGAGAACTGCCGCGGCGCGCCGATCGTCACCTTCCCCGCCTCGCCCACCCGGGTGAGCACCGCGAAGTGCTGCGCGTCGCTCCAGTCCACGTCGAGGGGTGCGCCGCTGGTCCACAGCTGCTCGGGACCCTGCGCGGTGACCGCGGTCGGGCGCCCGTGCGCATCGCGCACGATCCCGCTCACCCGGACCGTGCTGCCATCGCCGTCGGCCAGGAGCATCGCGAGCCGCACCCCGTCCGGCGAGACCCGGATCCCGACCGGCCGCAGGCCCGCGGCCCAGGGGACGGCCAGGGTGATCGGATCCTCGCCGGGTTTCACCGCGATGATCGATCCGCCCACGCCCTTCGCGCTGCTCCAGACGTAGCCGAACCGGTCGATCGACGGGTCGAGCGGCTGGGCGCCGGCCGTCGGGATATCGATCTCCTGCGAGCCGTCCGTCCAGGTGAGCGTTCCCCCGGACCGGACCACCGCGGAGCTGCGATCGACCGCGACGGTGACGCCGTCGGGACGCAGCTCGGCGATGCGCCGTCCGAGCTTCGGCAGCGCCTCGACCTTGCCCGCGAGCAGGCTGCCGAAGACCCCGTGGGACAGCACGAGCGTGTTGCGCGGGTCCGCCGTGGGGGTGCCCCCGTCCCCCAGCCCACCGCGGAGCTCTCGATCAGCGAGCCGTTGATCGAGAGCTCGAAGCGGTTCACCCCTGGACCGACTGCAGGCTCGCGGCGAGCTGGCGGAAGACGAGCTGGCGGGTGGAGTGATCCGCGGATGCGGCCTGGCCGGTCAGATCGATCTTCGCCGTGCCGTCGAGCACGGTGACCGAGTTCGCCACGAGTCCGGTGCCCTCGGGGAACGCCGTGCGCATCGCCCCGCGCATCTCCTCCGCGGGACCGTCGAGCAGCGCCTTGACCACCTGGGTTGCCATACCCGGCCCGTTCAGGAACCACCGGGTCTCGGTGATGAGCCGGTCGTCGGGAGAGAGGAAGGCGACGTCGTGCGGCGCCCACACCGACCGGAACACTCCGCGCTCGAGGATCACGCCCGCCGGCGCGGAGGAGATGCGCCACTGCCCGTCGACCTTCGTGAGCTCGAACCGCACGTCGCTCGTCGCCCCCGGCCGGGCCGGCGTCAGCACGCCGCGCTCGTCCACGGTCGCGCTGCCCGGCAGCGAGAGCACGCCGATGTCTCCGTCCTCCGAGCGGTAGGGCCGTGCGCCCTCGTAGACGAACGCCCCGGTCGAGGGATCCCACTGGCTGGAGTACTCGGGCGTGAGGAACTCGCGCGCCACCCGGTAGTCGTCCTGACTCGATGCGGCCGCGTTCACGAAGCCGATGACGACGTCCTTCTGGCTCGCGCCCTTCGCGGGCCCCGGCGGTGAGTAGGACACCAGCTGGTCGCCCTTCGTCAGGTCCGACAGCCCGACGTTGACGGGTCCCGACTGCGGGATCGCGTTGCACGCCGCGAGCAGCAGCGCGCCGGCCGCGATCACCGCGACGCCGAACACGCGCCCGATGCCCCGGATCCGCTCGGTCATCGCCCCTCCTTCTTCACCCGACGCTTCGGTCTGCGCAGCCAGCCCCCGTGACCTGCGGGTCGCCCGCATCGGGCACCACGTCGTCGGGCACGAGCGGGATCGGGGACACGAAACTCGCCGTCCCCTCTCGCCGCGGCAGGGTGAGCCGGAAGTTCGAGCCCTCGCCCGGCCGCGACCACGCCTCCAGCAGCCCGCCGTGCACCGCGGCGTCCTCGCGGGCGATCGCCAGCCCGAGTCCGGTCCCGCCGAGGGTGCGCTTGCGCGAGGGGTCCGCGCGCCAGAAGCGGTCGAACGCGTGGGCCACGTCCTCCGCGTTCATGCCGATGCCCCAGTCCCGCACGGAGATCGCGACCGCCGCGGCGTTGGAATCGATCGTCACCACGATCGCCTTCCGCTCACCGTGCTCGATCGCGTTGCCCACGAGGTTCGACACGATCCGCCTGATGCGTCGCGGATCCACCTCGATCGGGCTGTAGCCCCCGATCGCCCGGACCTCGATGAGCCCGTGCGAGAGGGACTGCAGTCCGTCGACGACCTCGCGGGTGAGCGACACGAGGTTGGTCGGCTCGGTCTCGATGGTGATCCGGCCCGCGTCGTAGCGCGAGATCTCGAGCAGGTCGCCGAGCAGCTGCTCGAAGCGCTCCACCTGGTTGCCCAGCACTTCGAGCGCGCGCTGCTGCGATCCCGTGAGCTCGGGGCCGTCGGGAGCCGCGGTCGGCGCCTGCAGCACCTCGCTCGCGAGCCGGATCGTCGTGAGCGGGGTGCGGAGCTCGTGCGAGACGTCGGAGACGAAGCGCTGCTGCATCTCGGACACCTGGTCCAACTCGTCGATGCGGGCCTGCAGCGTGTCGGCCATGTCGTTGAAGTTCGCCGACAGCTCGTCGAAGTGCTCGTCGTTCTGCAGCGGCATGCGCGCCCGGCTCTCGCCCGCGGCGAGACGGCGGCTCGCGTCGGCGGCCGCCCGGATGGGACGGAAGACGATCCGGGCGATGATCCAGACGAGCGCGCCGATGAGCAGCATCAGGATCAGCGCCGTGAGCGCGAGCGTGCGCTGGATGAACCCGAGCGTGCGCTGCGTGTCGGCGAGGCTGTACCCGATGAAGAGATCGTAGGTGCCCGTGCCCGACGGGAACGTCAGCGTCGACGCGACCACGATCCCGGGCACCGGATCGCCGTTCGCCGAGTGCAGCGTGACCGCCTGCCAGTACTGCAGCTGCTTGCGGGACATGACCGCGTCCGAGAGCTCCGCGGTGATCGCGTTGACGAGGTCGGGCGAGGTGTTGCTGTCGAGCGGGGCATCGGCCAGGGGCGGCTGGTGGGGCTGGCGCCGGACGTAGATCATCTGGCTCGAGGTCGTGTCCCCCACCGTGGCGCGCACGGAGTTGGCGAGCGACGAGAGCGCGCTGCGGTCGGCCGCGTCGGAGCCGTCGAGCTGGCTCTGCGCGGCGAGCGTGGCGCGCGCGGCGTCCTGCAGCACCTGATCGCGTCGCGACGAGTAGAGGTCGTCGCCGATGCTCGTGAGGATGTAGGTGCCCGAGATCAGGATCATGACCCCCGTGATGAGACCCGTGTAGGTCATGGTGCGCAGGCGGAGCGATCGGCGCCAGCGGGCACGGAACGGTCCGAGCACCGGCTGGCTCGCCCGGATCCAGCGGATGCGCGCGCGCCGCAGCCACCGACCGAGCGCTGTGCGTCCCCCGCCATGTCGACCCGCTAGGCGTCGGAGAGGCCGGCGCGGTACCCCACGCCGCGCACGGTCGTGACGATCGCCGGGCGATCGGGATCCTGCTCGATCTTGGCGCGCAGTCGCTGCACGTGCACGTTGACCAGGCGCGTGTCCGCCTTGTACTGGTAGCCCCACACCTTCTCGAGCAGCACCTCGCGGGTGAACACCTGCTGCGGCTTGCGGGCCAGGATGACGAGCAGGTCGAACTCGAGCGGCGTCAGCGGGATCACGACCTCGCCGCGGCGCACCTCGTGCGCGGCGACGTCGATGTCGAGGTCGCCGATGCGCAGGCGCTCGTTCGCCTCCTGCTGCGGCTCGCGCAGGCGCGCGCGGATGCGAGCGATGAGCTCGGCGGGGTTGAAGGGCTTGACGACGTAGTCGTCGGCACCGGCCTCGAGGCCGCGCACCACGTCGGTGGTGTCGGTGCGGGCGGTGAGCATGATGATGGGAACGCCGGACTCCGCCCGGATCCGCGAGCAGACCTCGATGCCGTCGATGCCCGGCAGCATGACGTCGAGGAGCACGAGGTCGGGCCGCGAGACGCGGAAGGCTTCGAGCGCCTCGGCCCCGTCGGCCGAGTGATCGGTGAGGAATCCCTCGCCCTCGAGCACCATGCCGAGCATCTCGGCCAGCGACCTGTCGTCGTCAACCACCAGAATCCGCGCGCTCATGCACCCATTATGTCTGGTCGGCGATGCGGTTTCGCCGATATGTCCGACGAAACCCGGTCCCGCGTCCGGGAACCGGGTCGCCCGGGGTGGCACTCCCGCCGGACCGATCAGAAATGGTCGAAGCGGCCGGGCAGCAGATCCCTCGGGTCCTGGCCCAGATACTCGCACACGGCGAGGTAGACGCAGCGCCCCACGAACAGCGCGCGATGCTCCTCGTCATCGACGTGCAGGCCCCGCGCGCGCTGGATCGGCATGCGGAACAGCACGATGGATCGGGCCCGGCGGTCGATCGCGTAGAACTGGGGGTGCGCGCTCTCGCCCAGGCCGTTTGGCGCGGTGGCGTACGCGAACCGCACCCCGCGCAGCTCCTCCGGGAACGCGGCCTGCAGCACCTCGAGGGCGGCCCGCGCATCGATCTCGAAGCGCACGACCCGCGCGTCCGGATCGGGCAGCGAGGGCCCGGTCAGCGACGAACGGATGGGGCGGCGGCCGTGGCGGTGCCGGCCCGCGGCCGACCCCTGCACCGGGACCGGCTTTGCAGGCCGCTCCCGGCCGGATCGTGAGCGCCCGAACATGCCGCCAGTCTAGGACACCGTTCCGAGGCTCCGCGCCTACGCTGGGAACGATGAGTAGCGAAGCTCCCCGCGAAGAGACCACCGACTCGAACGCCGAAGGCGGCGATCGGGCCCGAACCCCCGGCCCCGGTGACCGGCTCTGCGCGCGCGTCGCGTGCGGAGCGCCGGCGGTCGCGACGCTGACGGCAGACTACGACGGCTGCGAGATGGCCGTCGGGCCGCTCAGCCCGGAGCGCACCCCGCCCGCGCTCGACCTCTGCGCGAAGCACCGGGATCGGCTCCGCCCGCCCGCGGGCTGGACGCTCGTTCGCCACGACCCCGGACGGGAGCCGCAGAGCCTCAGTTCGTGAAGACGGTGATGGTCCGCGCCCGCACTTCGGCGGGCAGGATCGGGTAGCCCGCGATCCCGGCGCCCTTCACCACGCGGACACCGGCGGACACCGGTCGATCGCTGACCAGCTGCGCGTTCTTCGGCGCCGGCGCGATCACCGAAGCCCCGGCCGGCACGATCACGGTCGAGGTCGCCGCGGCACCGACCGGGCCGAGCGACACCGTCGCCGCGGAGTCTCCGTCGTTCGCGACGACGAGCTGCCCGTCGGCGACCACCGGGACGGCGACGGCAGTACCGGCGGCGATCTCGGGGGCGGGAGCGAACCAGCCGCCGTCGGAGAACCCGCCCGACGAGACCGTGCCGAGCACACCGCCGACCACGGGCACATCCGCGGTGACGACGACCGCGGTCGCGTCCGCCGGCCACTTCGCGACCTTCAGCTGTGCGAGGGCACCGGCCTTGAGCTGGATCCTGCCGAGCTCGATCGCGCCGCCCTTGGGGCGGAGCGCGCGCACCGTCGCGGTTCCGCCGTCGCGTCCCGGGGCGAGTACGCGCACGACCATGCCGGAGGAGTCCCCCGCGCTGCCGCCGTCGCCGTCGCCGTGCATGTCTTCTCCCGAGACGTTGGTCGGGCCGGGGATCACGAGCCGGGTGCTCGGTGCGAGCTGACGGGTCTCGACGTCGGCGACCTTCGGCGAGAGCTGCTCCGTCTGCGAGAGACCGAGAGCCGCGGTGACCGAGGCCCCGGTGCTCTCCACCCGCACCGCGATCCCGTCCCGGCCCGGCGCGAAGCCGTTGAGCGCCACCGTGCGCTCGGCTCCGGCGGGCACCAGCACGCCGACCGTCTGCGACGAGGCGACCTCGCCGGCGGCATCGAACAGGCTGAACTTGACGGTGGCGGGGACCGCGTTCGGGTTGCCGACGGTGACCGTCGAGCTCGAGCCGAGCGCGGTCGAGCCTCCGACGAGCCACTGCTCGTTCGCCGGCTCGACGCACGCGGTCGCGGTGAGCCCGCGCAGCGTGGCGGTGCCGAGCGTCTGGGTCTGGGCCGCCCCCAGGGGGCTCGTTCCCGAGGCGCGCAGCACGAGCGGGGCCGTGCCGCCGGGGACGTCCCGCTTCAGCTCGGTCCTCTCGTCCGGAGCGCCGGCCTGGGTCACGGCCGCGGTTCCGGTCGGGACGGCGGCGTCGGGGGTCTGCGGATTCGCGCCGAGCTCGGCGAACGAGCCCGCGCACACGATCGATCGCACGGCGTCCGCCTGCGTGCTCGCGGTGACGGAGATCGGTTCGTTCCGCACGGTCGGCAGGGCCGCGGAGGTGACGAGCACGGTTCCGGCCGCCGCTGCGCCGAGCACGACCAGGCCGGTCGCCGCACGGAGTCCGCCGCGCAGGGCTCGCTGGGCGTTGTTCATCGCTTCTGCTCCTCCGGTCCGTCTTCGCGTCCCGTGTCCGGTTCCGTCTCGGGGGCGACCGTGTGCGAGTCGCCCGCGTCGTCCGCGACCTCCGCCGAGGCCGATTCGGGTCGGGGTCCGTGCGCCGGCTCGGGCTCGGACTCCGGTTCCGCGACCGGCTCGGCTTCGGACGGGAGCTCCGTCGAGGACGCGGGTTCCGGCTCGGGAACCGGTGCCGGCTCGACCGGCGCCCGGGGACCGGGAGACGGCTCGGCGACGGGCCCGGGCTGCGCGTCGGCCCGGGGTTCGCCCGCATCGGGCGCCGCGGTGAGGCTCGGTCCGGCAGCGCGTTCGTCTCCGCGGCGGCGCTTCGGCTTCTTCCGGCGCTCCGGGCGATCGACCACTTCGCCGGTCGGCAGGGCGAGCAGCAGCATCGCGAGCAGGACGATCGCCTGCGCCCACCAGATGGTGGTCGCGCTCAGCGAGGTCCCGGTGAGCCTGCCGTCGGAGTGGGAGCCGCCGGTGTCCGCGGCGGCCTGACCCTCGACGCGCCAGAGCAGCCCGTGCGCGGTCTGGCCGGCGCTCGAGAGCGTGGTCTGCTGGTCGAACGCCGACTGCAGCAGCCCGCGCTCGCCGTCGTCCCCGCCCGCGGCGAGCAGCACGAAGCCGATGCGCTCCTTCGCGAAATCGCCGCGCAGGTCGGGACCGCCGGTGCTGGCGAGTCCCCCGACGAGGTGCCCGACGACGCGGTCCTCCTCGCTCGGGTTCGGCGAGCGCTCCGCGGTACGGATCTGGTCGAGCCGCACCCCGGTCCCGGTGACGAGCTCGGCCCGGACCTCCTGGGGTCCGGTCGCCGTGAGCACGAGCGTGCGGATCTCGGGGTCGGCGGCACCCGCGGCCTGCACGATGGCCGGCATCTGCGCGTCGGCCGAGCGGAGTCCGGTCTGGTCGGTCACGAGGCGGACGGCGAGCGGGGCGACCGCGAGCACCGCGGCGACGAGCGCGACGGCGACGAGGGGACCGGCAGCGCGCCGCAGCACGCTGCATCCGACCGCCGCGAGCCCCAGCACCGAGAGCCAGTAGAGCGCGATCCCCGATCCGGTCCAGAGCGCGACGCTCTCGGGCCCCTCGAGCAGCAGCTGCAGCTGCGCCGCGCCGACGGCGGTGAGGAACCCGAGGCCCCCGGCCAGCGCGAGCAGCAGCGTCACCGCGATCCGTCCGGTGAGCAGCCCCAGGATCGCGAGCAGCGCGATCGGGGCGAGCAGCACGCCGACGAGCAGGGTCGCCGGTGCGCCGCCGAGCCCCATCGCGTCGAAGACTCCCGACCAGCCCTCCAGGCCGAAGGCGGGGAATCCCAGCATGAGATGCCAGGTGTTGCCCGGCTGGTAGGCGGGGGTGATCCCCGGATCGAGCAGCAGATCGATCGGGCGACCGGCGGCGAAGGCCGTGATCGTCTTGGGCGCGAAGAGCACGATCGGCGCGATCGCGGTCGAGAGGACCCGGGCGATCCCGCGGAGCGACGTGCAGAGCCCGACGATCAGCAGCAGCACGGCGGCGGGGATCAGCACGGGAGCACAGGCGAGGACCACGGCCGCCAGCAGCGATGCGGTACCGGCCCAGCTCCACGATTCCCGGCAGCGGGATGCCGCGAGCAGCAGCCAGGGCAGGGCCACCGCGAGGATCAGGGTCGGGAGGCGACCGGAGGAGAGCGAGCCGAGCAGCACGGGGCTGAGCGCCCAGCCGAGGCCGAGGAGCACGCGTCCGGCGCGGGATTCGGTGAGCTGAGCGCCCCAGATCCACCCGCCCAGCGCCGAGAGCGGGATCGCGGCGATGAACATGAGCACGACGATGTGCGAGGGGTTCCAGAAGGTCAGGCTGCCCAGCACGGCGAGGACCCACGCGAAGGGGTCGGCCGGTACGCCCCCGTGCATGAAGGTGTTCCGCCAGAGCTCGCCGATGGGGCTCAGGGGAGCGAGCGCGCCGCCGACCAGGCTGGTCCGGCTGAGCGCCCACCAGCAGAGCGCGACGGCCGCGACGACCGACACGATGAGCACGGTGAGCCCGCCGCTCGAGATGAAGTGCAGCTCACGGCGCTGGCGTCCCTGGGAGGCGAGGATCGCCTCGCGGTCGATCATGCGCGCGGTCCGCACCGCCTTCGGATCGACCCGGAGTGGCCGCACGGCGGCCCACCCGGCGCTGCTCGCCGCGCGGATCCTGCGTCGCGAGGACAGGATCGCACCCGGACGGAAGAACACGGTGAAGGCCGCGGCGAACTCGCCGAGCATCTGGCCGGGCTGCTCGCGGATGAGCGCCCAGAACACCCGCGCGATGCCGAGCAGCGGCAGGCCGAGCCACATGAGGAACGCGAGGAATCCGGGCGCGTAGGCGATCCGCCGGTGCAGGTGCGCCGTGCGCGCCTGCCGGTGCGCCGTCCGCATGACCGAGCGGCGACGGTCGATCCGGGGGCCGGCGACGCCGCTCTGCGCGAACCGGATCCGCGACTCGGGCGACACCACGACCCGGTAGCCCGCGAGGCGGGCGCGCACGCTGAAGTCGAGGCCGTCGTCGAAGACCGGCAGCGCCGGGTCGAACCCCCGAGCTCGGCCCACGCGTCGCGCCGGGCCAGCATGCCGACGGGGCCGACGCCCAGCACGTCCTGCAGGTGGTCGTACTGCTGCTGGTCGAGCTCCTGCCGCCGGAGCATCCAGCGGGAGCCGCTGCGGGTGAGGCTCTGCCCGAGCTCGATGATGCGCTCGGGGTGGTCCCAGTCGACGAGCTTGGGGCCGGCGATGGCGACCGAGGGCGCGCGCTGCACGGTGGACAGCACCCGCTCGAGCGCCGCCGGCTCGGGGGCGGAGTCCTCGCTGAGCAGCCAGAACCACTCGTCGTCGCCCGCGGCCTCCGGCAGCGTGTCGATCGCGCGCTGCACCGCCTGGCCGAAGGAGAGCTGGCCGGTGGTGGTGACGACGCGCTCGGGCCCGGCTGCGGCGAGCTGACCGGCGACGCGCTCGGATCCCCCGTTGCTGACCGCGATGACGCGGTCGGGTCGGCGCGTCTGCGCGGCGAGCCCCGCAATGGTCTGGTCAAGCCATTCGCCGCCCTGCCGGGCGACCAGGATGGCGGTCACTCTGGTGCGCATATCGGAATCAGCCTAGGCGGGCGGGAGCCCCGCGACGATCCGCCATGCCGGGGAGCGGCGAGCTCACAGGGACCGGGGAAGGATCCGCTCTCGCGGTGCGGCGAACAGCCGGTGGCCACGGCCGGCGACCGAAGGCGCGTTAGATGGCTTCGCGGCGGAGGCGGCGGCGCTCACGCTCGGAGAGCCCGCCCCAGATACCGAAGCGCTCGTCGTTGGCGAGCGCGTAGTCGAGGCACTCGGAACGCACTTCGCAGCTCTCGCAGATCCGCTTGGCCTCGCGGGTCGATCCGCCCTTCTCGGGGAAGAACGCCTCGGGATCGGTCTGGGCGCAGAGCGCGTCCGCCTGCCAGGCGAGGGTCTCGTCCTCGGAGGGCCGAACGCCGGGGACCCCGAGGAAGACGGGATCGACGAACCAGTTACCCGGGACCGAGGCGGAGGAGGGATCAGACATCTGCACTTCTCTCCCTTCCCGAAAACCGTCGCGTCAACCGACGCCTCGAATCATTACACCGGTGTAATTCATCGAAGTCAAGCCGAAGAGTCTAAACCCTCAAGTGTTACTTGAGGGTCCGCGACACGCTCGCGCCGCGTCCCGACCAGCCCCGCCCGACCGTCGCGAGGAACACCTCGCCGGTCCCCGTCAGCTCGATCGGGTCGCCCGCGGAGACGTACAAGGACTGCCCCCTGCGCAGGTTCGCGACCTCCGCGAGATCCGCCTCCGGACGCTCGACCCTGGCCCGGCCCTCGGTCGCGATCAGCACGAGCGGGAACGGCGCCTCGATCACCGCGCGATCCGTCGCGTCGCCGAGGGGCAGCCCCGGCTCCTCGGGCTCCCGCAGTCGCACGCGCATCAGCCGGAAGTCCGGAATGTCCGGCTCCCACGATCGCACCCCTGCGCCGGCTGCTCGGCCACGCAGCGCGGCTCGTCCAGCTCGCCGAGGTCGACGATGCGGGTGAGCTCGGCGATGTCGACGTGCTTCTGCGTGAGACCCGCCCGAAGCACGTTGTCGGACGCCGCCATGACCTCGACGGCGATCCCGTTCAGGTAGGCGTGCAGCTGCCCGGCGCCGAGGTAGATCGCCTCGCCCGGCGCGAGACGCACCAGGTGGAGCAACACCGAGACCAGCACGCCCGGATCGCCGGCGTGCGCGGCGACGAGGCCCCGCAGCGCGGCGAGGCGATGGGCGTCGACCCCCTCGATCGCCGCCGAGCTGCCCCGCACGACATCGGCGAGCGCCTGTCCGGCCGCATCCACCTCGGGCGCACCGCTGAACGCCCAGGCGAGGAATGCGGCGCGTCGGCGAGCGCTCTCGGCCGCGGGATCCCCCTCGCCGACGGCGACGCAGTGCTCGGCGAGACCGGCGAGCGCCCGACCGGCGGCGGTGCCGGACCCGCCGGCCGCAGCGGCGAGCGCGTGGAAATCGTCGCGGGCGTCGGCGAGCGGGCGGAAGCCGCTCAGCGCGGTCACCTCGCCGAGGGCGACGAGCAGCTCGGGCTTGTGGCCCGGGTCGCCGTAGTTGCGCTCCGGGGCATCCAGCGGGATCCCCGCGGCCTCCTCCGCCGCGAACCCGGCCGCCGCCTGGGCCGCATCGGGATGCACCTGCAGCGAGAGCGGCGCGCCGATGGCGAGCACTTTGAGCAGGAACGGAAGGCGGTCGCCGTCGACGCCGTAGCGCGCGGGATCGCTCGCGATCAGATCGATGAGGGTGTGCGCGACCGGCGTCGCCTTCGCCACGGACGCCGGGCTGCCCGGGTGCGCACCGAGCCAGAGTTCGGCCTGCGGCTCACCGGTCGGCGGCGTCCCGAGCAGCTCCGGCAGTGCGTCTCGGGAACCCCAGGCGTAGTTGCGCGGGGTGTTCCGGATGAAGATCAGCACGTGCGTCGCCTCCGACGAATAGGGTCCTGGCAGCGGGCATGGCTTACCATACCGTCTGTGGCAGAGACGAAGACCAGGCTCGGGGTGAGCGCCCACGCGATCGCCGTCTTCCTCTTCACCTTCGGCGGCAACGCGGTGCGGAACCTCGTCGGAATCCCCGCGTACTTCGCGATCGCCGGCGCGATCGTGGTGGTCAGCATCGTGCTGTTCGTGCGGCTGCGCCCCGCCGACTTCCGCTGGTACCGCCTGCCGGCCCCGCTCTACTGGTTCCTGGGTGTCGCCCTGCTCTCGATCGCGTGGTCCCAGTACCCCGCCTGGTCGGCGATCGGCGTCGCCGTGCAGCTCGCGACCACCGCCGTCGCGGTCGGTCTCGCGTTCGTGCTCAGTTGGCACGAGCTGCTGCGCACCCTCGCGTCGGCGTTCCGCTGGCTGATCGGGCTCTCGATCCTCTTCGAGCTGTGGGTGTCCGTCTTCGTGCGGCATCCGGTCGTGCCCTGGTGGATCGAACCGGGCCCCGACGGCAGGTACTCGAAGCTCACCTGGTGGAGCCGCGATCTGCTGTTCTCGGGCGGTCCGATCCAGGGCCTCCTCGGCAGCTCGGTGCTGTTCGGGTTCCTCGCGCTCCTCGCCCTCATCGCCTTCGGGATCCAGCTCCGCGCGGGCCTGGTGCGGCCCGTCGCCGGCTGGTTCTGGGTCGCCCTCGCGTTCCTCAGCATCGTGCTCACCCGGAGCGCCACCGTGTGGGTGGCGTTCATCGCGGTCGCCGCGGCGCTCGCCTTCGCGCTCTGGGCCCGTCGCCGCGGGCCCGAGGGCCGCGTGCCCGTCTACCTCACCGGCCTCGGCCTTGCCCTCGCCGGGGTGCTCTCGGTGGTGTTCGCCCGCGACACGGTCTTCGGCCTGTTCGGCAAGAGCTCCGATCTGACCGGGCGCATCGAGATCTGGCAGAAGGTCATCGAGCACGGATCGCAGCACCCCTGGCTCGGCTGGGGCTGGGTCAGCTACTGGCCGACCTGGATCGAGCCGTTCGCGAGCCTCGATACGAAGGTCGGGCTGCCCGTCCCGAGCGCGCACAACGCCTGGCTCGACGTCTGGTTCCAGCTCGGCCTGCTCGGCGTGCTGGTGTTCGCGCCGCTCGTCGTGCTCACCCTGCTCCGCACCTGGTTCCGAGCCGTCGACCAGCCGCGCCGCGGCCCCGGCGCCGCACTCCCCTACGCGACCAGCGCGCTCTGGCCCTTCCTCATGATGATCGCCCTGCTGGTGCAGTCCCTCACCGAGAGCAGGATCCTCGTCGAGAACGGCTGGCTGCTGCTCGTGATCCTCGCGGTCAAGTCCCGCGTCGACTTCCGTCTGCCCTCGCCCGACACCGAACCGGCGAAGCTCCCCTGGCGACGCGTGCCCATCCCCCGGGAGACTCCGGGTGCGACCCCGCCGCGCGCGGATCGAGCCTCCCGATGATCCCCGTCCAGGAGCGCCTCCCGGCGCTCCGGGAGGACGCCAGGATCGAGCGGGACGCCCTGCTCGAACAGCGCGGACGCATGGGCGAGGACCCCGCGGAATCGATCGAGACCCTGCCCAGCATCGACGTGCTCGTGGTCCGCGCCGTACGCGACGAACTCCTCGAAGAGCAGGGACGCCTCGCCGAGTTCGCGCTGGCCCGACTCGCGTCGCGCGGCTCCGGACCGGACGCCGCGATCCACCGGCGCAATGCCGACCGCGTCGAGTTCGAACTCATGCGCGAGGTCGCCCGGCTCTGCCCGGAGCTCACGATCGCCGTCTGGGAGTGCGCCGCGGGCCTCGAGCTCGACCGCCGACCCGCAGACGTCTGACCCGCTGCCGGACGAGGCGCGACGATGCTGGGTCGGCCGGTTCGACCGCCGAAACCCGAACGGTAATCTCGGCACGGTACGATGCCGTATCGTCGCGGCCCGTCCGCGACGATGGACGAACCCGAAAGGTCGCGTACTCCCCCGATGCCCACCACCCTGCAGCACATCGTCTTCCCCGAGAACCGGGACCCCGACGTCCTCCCGCTCTACACGGACCCCGAGACCTGGTCGTCCATCGACGGGGAACCGGTGCGGCTGAGCTCGGTCGCGCACATCGACGACGTGCTGTCCCGCGACAGCGCACGGGTCCGCAGCGGTCAGCGCGTCTCCTACGGCACCTATTTCAACGCCTTCCCCGCCGCCTACTGGCAGCGCTGGACCGTGGTCGACTCGGTCGCGCTCTCCCTGCGCCTGCGAGGCGCGGGCACCGCCATCGTCTACCGCACGAACGCCGGGGGCGCGCAGCAGCGGGTCGACGCCCGCGAGTTCGCGAGCCCCGACGAGACGACGGAGCTCCGCTTCGAGCTGCCCCTCACCCACTTCGGGGACGGCGGCTGGTACTGGTTCGACCTCATCGCGGGCGAGTCCGACGTGACGCTCGACGGCGGCGACTGGAGCACCGGGGCGGAGCCCACCGCGACCGGACGGCTGAGCCTCGGCATGACGACGTTCAACAAGCCCGACTACTGCGTCGCGACGCTCGAGAACATCGCGGGCAACCCGGCGCTCGTCGACGTGATCGACCGGATCTTCCTCGTCGACCAGGGCACCCGCAAGGTGCGCGACGAGCCCGGCTTCGACGCGGTCGCGGAGCGCCTCGGCGCGGCGCTCGCGGTGATCGAGCAGGGCAACCTCGGCGGATCGGGCGGGTTCTCCCGCGCGATGGCCGAGACCCTGGACCGTCCTGATTCCGATTTCCTCCTCCTGCTCGACGACGACGTGGAGTTCGAGACCGAGAGCGCGCTGCGCGCGCTGCAGTTCGGGCGCTTCAGTCGGGAGCCCACCATCGTCGGCGGGCACATGTTCGACCTGCTCGACAAGCCGGTGCTGCACGCCTGGGCAGAGGTCGTGCGCCCCGGGCCGTTCATGTGGGGCCCCTCGTTCCCCGAGCAGAGCCGGCACGACTTCCGCACGAGCAATCTGCGGCAGACCCCGTGGATGCACGCGCGGCTCGACTCCGACTACAACGGCTGGTGGATGTGCCTGATCCCGAAGCGCGTGATCGCCGAGGTCGGCCTGTCGCTCCCCGTGTTCATCAAGTGGGACGACGCCGAGTACGGCCTGCGGGCCCGCGAGCACGGCTTCCGCACCGTCTCGCTGCCCGGCGTCGCGCTCTGGCACGTGTCCTGGCTCGACAAGGACGACACGCAGGACTGGCAGGCGTTCTTCCACACGCGGAACCGCATCATCGCCGGCCTGCTGCACTCGCACGAGCCGCGCGGCGGGCGCATGCTCCAGAACAGCGGGCGCCAGGACCTCAAGAAGCTGCTCAACATGCAGTACTACGCCGTGCAGCTGGCGGTCGACGCGCTGCGCTCGGTGCTCGACGGGCCCGCCGGCCTGCACGCCGATATCGGCAAGGCGATGCCGCGCGCGCGCAGCATCGCGGCCGAGTTCCCCGAGACCCGGGTGTACCGCTCCGGCGACCCGGAGACCCCCGTCGCGCGCGGCGGCCGGGCGCTCCCCGAGCTCGGCGAGAGCAGCTACCCCGCCGGGCTCCGACTGGCGCTCTTCACGCTCAAGGCGACGCCGAAGCACTGGCTCAGGAACGGCGACGAGCGCAACGCGCCCGCGCCGGAGCTGGAGTATGCGAAGCGCGACGCGAACTGGTGGCGGGTGCCCGGGCACCACAGCGTCATCGTCGGGACCGCCGACGGCGCGGGCAAGGCCTGGTACCGGCACGACCGCGCGAAGTTCCGCCGCCTGCTCAAGGAGAGCCGCGCGCTCACTCGCGAGATCTCGCGCAACTGGGATCGCCTCGCGGCGGAGTACCGCGCGGCGCTGCCCGATCTCGTCTCGGTCGAGGAGTGGCGCAAGACCTTCGAGGGCCGCTAGCACCGGGGCCCGGGAGGGCCCGTGGCAGATCCGGCCACGGGCCCTCCCGGGTCATTCGCCGACGGCGTGCTCCACGAGCGGCAGCACCCGGCTCGAGAAGTGCGTGCGCAGCGCGATCGACGACGCGGTCCGAGCGACGCCTGGCACGAGCGCGATCCGGTCCAGCACGCCCTGCAGCTGGTCGGCGTCGTGCGCGACCACGCGCAACTGCATGTCGGCGATGCCGGTGACCGTGTGCATGTCGACGATCTCGGGGATCGCTCCCGCGAGCGCAGCCGCGACCTTGTCGTGCCCGATCTTCTGATCGATCTCGACCTGGCAGAACGCGGTCAGCGCGTATCCGAGGCCGCGCGGATCGATGCGCGGCACGATGCCCTCGATGACGCCGTGCTCGTGCAGGCGGGCCAGCCGGCTGATCACGGTGCCCCGGGCGACGCCGAGCCGCCGCGCGCACTCCAGCACGGGCAGCTGGGGCGAATCGGTGAGCAGCCGGATCAGGGCCGCGTCGAGCTCGTCGATCCGCATCGTCACTCCTCCGTGGTTCGCGCTCCGGCGTCGTCGGCACGAGCGTCCTCGCGCCGCACCACACCGGGCCGCGACAGGCCACGGGTGAGTCGTGCCACGAGCAGCAGCGCCAGGGTGAGTCCGAGCGTCAGCAGCAGCTGGGTCCGAGCCCCCTCGTTGAACATCGCGAGCACGATGATACCGGCGAGCAGCACGAGCGCGGCTCCGGAGAGCCACGGGAAGCCCCACATCCGCATCGGCAGCGCCGTGCCGGCGGCATCCGCCCGACGGCGCAGGATCATCTGGGCCAGCGCCGTCGCCGCCCACATCACGAGCAACGTCGATCCCACCACGTTGAGCAGTGCGGGCAGCACCTGCTCGGGCCAGATCCAGTTGAGGATCACCGTGACGAATCCGAAGGCCACCGACGCCAGCACCGCGAAGCGCGGGACACCGCGCTCGCTCGTGCGCATGAGGACGAACGGGGCGAGCCCGCGCTCGCTGAGCGAGAAGATCATGCGCGAGGCGCCGTAGATGTTCGCGTTCATCGCCGACAGCAGCGCGACGATCACGATGAGGTCCATCACGAGGCCGACGCCCGGGATCCGGAGGGTGTCGAGGACGGCCGAGAAGGGACCGGCGAGCACCGCGGCGTCGTTCCAGGGCAGCACGGCGACGATCACGAAGATCGACCCCACGTAGAACACCAGGATGCGGACCATGACCTCGCGCACGATCCGCCGGATGTTGCGGGCCGGGTCGTCCGATTCGGCCGCCGCGATCGCGACGACCTCGGTGCCGCCGAAGGCGAAGACGACGATGAGCAGCGCGCCCGCGATGCCGGTGATCCCGGTGGGCGCGAACCCGCCGTGCTCGACGAGGTTGCCCACGCCCGCGGCCGGAGTACCGGGGATCAGACCGACGATGGCGAGGACGCCGACCACCAGGAACGCGATGATAGCCGCCACCTTGATCGTCGCGAACCAGAACTCGAAGCGGCCGTAGTTGCGCACTCCGAGCAGGTTGACCGCCGTGAGCGCGACCACGAACACGAGCACCCAGACCCAGTCGGGCAGCCCGGGGAAACGGTGCGCGACGATGCCCGCGGCGCCCGTCGCCTCGGCCGCGATCACGACGACGAGCTGGATCCAGTACAGCCAGCCGACCGCGCTGCCGACGCTGCGCCCCATCGCCTTCTGCGCGTAGGAGCTGAACGCGCCGGAGCTCGGGTTGGCCGCGACCATCTCGGCGAGCATGGCCATGACGAGCACGACGAGGGTGCCGGCCACCAGATAGGAGATGATGACCGCGGGTCCGGCGATGCCGATCGCCTGGCCGGAGCCGACGAACAGGCCGGCGCCGATCGCGCCGCCGAGGCCCATCATCGAGATCTGTCGGCGGGTGAGCCCGGGCTGCAGGCCCTTCGTCGTGGTGGTGATGGTGGGCACCTCGGTCATGCGAGCACCCCCTCGGCCTCGGTCGCGGCGTCGGCCGGAACGGCACCCCGGCCGCGTGCGGCGGCGAGCGCCGCGGTGACCCGGTCCACGTCCTCGGCATTCCCCGCCGACACCCGCACGCCCTCGTCCGCGAAGGCGCGGGCGACGACCCCGCCGGCGTGCAGCAGTTCGTCGAGCTCGGCGGTGCGGCCGCCCGCGGGCACCCACACGAAGTTGGCCTCCGAAGCCACCGCGGGCCAGCCCGCTGCGACCAGTGCCTCGCGCATGCGGTCGCGCTCGGCGACGACCTCGGCGATCCGCTCCGCGAGCTCCGCCTCCGCGTCGAGCGAGGCGACCGCCGCGGCCTGGGCGAGCTCGGTCACGCCGAACGGCACCGCCACCTTGCGTTGCGCGTCGGCGATCTCGGCCGGGGCGATGGCGTACCCGATGCGGAGGCCCGCCAGCCCGTACGCCTTCGAGAAGGTGTGCAGCACCGCGACGTGCGGGTAGCGCCGGTGCAGTTCGATGCCTGCGCCGCGACCGGGACCGGCGAAGTACGCCGAACGGTCGAAGTGCACGTAGGCCTCGTCGATCACGACGAGCACGTCGCGCGGCACGGCGTCGACGAAGCGCTCGAGCTTCCGCCGCCCCGACGACGGTGCCGGTCGGGTTGTTCGGGTTGCAGACGAAGACGAGCCGGGTGCGCGGCGTGATCGCAGCGAGCATGGCGTCCAGGTCGTGCCGGTGGTCGGCGTCGAGCGGGACCTCGACGGGGGTCGCACCGGCGATCCGCACGAGCGAGGGGTACGCCTCGAACGAGCGCCACGCGAAGATCACCTCGTCGCCCGTGCCCGCGACCGCGCCGATGAGCTGGGCGGCGAGCTCGACCGATCCGGCCCCGACCGTCACGAGCGCAGGATCCACGCCGTAGCGCGCCGCGAGGCGGCCGATCACGTCGGGGGCGCTCATCCGCGGGTAGCGGTGGATGGAGCCGAGTTCCCGTTGCACGGCCGCGACGACCGAGGGCAGCGGCGGGTGCGGGAATTCGTTGGAGGAGAGCTTCGACGCCCCGGCCGGAGCCGGTCGGCCCTGCCGGTAGGCGGGGACCGCGTCGAGGTCGGGTCGGGTGGGAAGAGTCATCGTCGGTGCATCCTTGCGTGTGGTGTCGTCTTCGACAGTCACGCCACTGTAGTCAGCGCGGAGCCGACTGGACAAACGGACGCGGATGCGCTGTACATCGCGCACAGTCTGACCGACCGGATCGCGATTCGGCTGGTCGCATTGACCAGCCGTCCGGCGCCGCGCCCTCGCATCCTCCGGGTGCGGCTCCTCCGGGTGCGGCGAATGGCGGGTCCCGGTATCGGGACCCGCCATTCGCCGCACCCGAAAGACGGCGCCGGGTGCGGCGCCGGGCGCAGCCCGGCCTCAGAGCAGTCCGGCGACCTTGTTGCTGAACACCGACAGGGCCGAGCCGATGGCCATGTGCATGTCGAGGTACTGGTAGGTGCCGAGGCGTCCGCCGAAGATGACGCGGTCCTGCTGCTCGGCGAGCTCGCGGTACTTGAGCAGGCGCTCGCGGTCGGCGGGCGTGTTCACCGGGTAGTAGGGCTCGTCGTCGCGGTTCGCGAAGCGCGAGTACTCGCGCATGATGACGGTCTTGTCGGTCGGGTAGTCGCGCTCCGGGTGGAAGTGGCGGAACTCGTGGATGCGCGTGTAGGGCACGTCGGATCCGGCGTAGTTCATGACGCTGGTGCCCTGGAAGTCGCCGACCTCGAGCACCTCCTGCTCGAAGTCCAGCGTGCGCCAGCCGAGCTCGCCCTCCGCGTAGTCGAAGTAGCGGTCGACGGGTCCCGTGTAGACGATGGGGACCGTGCCGACCATGGCCTTCTTGTTGAGCGGCTGCGACTCGTCGAAGAAGTCGGTGTTCAGCCGCACCTCGATGTTGGGGTGGTCGGCCATGCGCTCGAGCCACGCGGTGTAGCCGTCGGTCGGCAGCCCCTCGTGGGTGTCGTTGAAGTAGCGGTTGTCGTAGGTGTAGCGCACCGGGAGGCGGCTGATCACCTCGGCGGGGAGCTCGGTGGTGGGCGTCTGCCACTGCTTCGCGGTGTAGTCGCGGATGAACGCCTCGTAGAGGGGGCGGCCGATGAGCGAGATGCCCTTCTCCTCCAGGTTCCTGGCGCTCTTGGTGTCGAACTCGCCGGCCTGCTCGGCGATGACCTTGCGCGCCTCGCCCGGACCGTAGGCCGAGCGGAAGAACTGGTTGATGGTGCCGAGGTTGATGGGCAGCGGGTAGACCTCGCCCTGGTAGTTGGAGTAGACCTTGTGCACGTAGTTCGTGAAGGTCGTGAAGCGGTTCACGTACTCCCACACCGTCTCGTTGGAAGTGTGGAAGAGGTGCGCGCCGTAGCGGTGCACCTCGATGCCCGTCTCGGGCTCCGCCTCGGAATAGGCGTTGCCGCCGATGTGGGAGCGGCGGTCGATGACGACGACCTTCTTCCCGAGTTCGTTCGCGGCGCGTTCCGCGATGGTGAGGCCGAAGAAACCGGAACCGACGACAAGGAGATCCATGCCGCCCAGCATACCGGCGGAAAGACGCGGTTTCCTGCGCCGCTCCCGCCCGATCGGCCCCGGGCCGCCGGGGAGCGCGTAAACTCTTCGGGAGCGCCGGCCGAACGGCGCGGAAACGACTGCACTCGAGAACATGCCCTTCACTGCGACGCCTCGCGGCCTGAGCCTCCCCGACCTCACGGACGACGTGCGCTCCGTCGACATCTGCTTCGGCGAGCAGCGCGTGTGGTCCATCGACCTCCTCGATCGCGAGGAGGCGCCGACGCGAGCGCTTCCGTGGCCCCCGGTCCTGCAGCCCTACCTCACCGGCTCGACCGAGGTGGTGCTGCGCCGGTCGGGCGACGGCGAGGAGCTCGGCCGGTCTTCGGTCGCCTTCACCGACGACCCGAACCCGACGCGGGTCGTCGACGCCGAGGGGATCCCGCTGGCGATCAACAAGTGGGGCCGGCTGGGCAAGACCCTCGAAGCCGGGAACACCGGCGTGCAGGAGCGGATCCTCGACCGCACCGCGGAGGTCGTCGCGCACCTCACCGACATGGGCCTGCGCCCCTTCGTCGTCGGCGGCACCCTCCTCGGAGGGGTCCGGGAGGGCGCGCTGCTGCCGCACGATGACGACGCCGACGTCGCCTATCTGTCGACCCTGACGAACCCCGCCGACGTCGCCCGCGAAGGATTCGAGGTCGGCCACCGCCTGCAGCGGCTCGGCTACGAGCTCGTGCGCCACAGCGCCACGCACATGCAGCTCTACTTCCGCAGCGATTCGGGCTCGGTCGACCACTACGTCGACGTCTTCACCGCGTTCTTCACCGAGGACGGCAACATCAATCAGCCGTTCCACGTGCGGGGACCGCTGCGCGAGGACCAGATGCTGCCATTCGGAACGGTCACGATCGCCGGCCGCGAGTTCCCGGCCCCGGCGGATCCCGACGCCTGGCTCGTCATCAACTACGACGAGAACTGGCGCACGCCGATCCCGGGCTACCACCTGGGCACCCCGCGCAGCACCTCGCGACGCTTCCAGAGCTGGTTCGGCTCCTACCATTTCAAGCGCGACTTCTGGAACGAGTTCTACGGCGACGCCGCGCTCGAGCCGGACCCCGACGCGCGCTGGGCGTCCGGCGCCGACTGGATCACCGGCCAGCGCGATACGCTCTCCGCCCCCGCGCTGCTCGAGCTCGGCGCGGGAACGGGCGCGCTCAGCGCCCGGCTCGCCCAGGAACTCGCCGGAGCGCACGGGCCCCGGATCGTCGCGACCGACTATTCGACCGCGGCGCTCGCACTGGCCCGTTCCCGCGCCTCCTCGGTTCCCGCGGGATCCGGGTTCGAGGTCGCGCACCTGAACCTCTACCGGACCCTGTCGCTCGACGTCTTCCGCCGCCTCGGGGTCGAGGGGCCAGTCGACGTCGTCGCGAACCACCTGCTCGAGCAGCTCGGCCACCTCGCACGGGCCAATGCGCTCCGGTTGATCCGCATGGCGCTCCGCTCGGGCGGCACCGCGCTCGCGACGGTCTACGGAGAGCACGCCCCCGACGTCTCGTTCGGCGACCCGACCACCTGGCACCTCAGCACGATCGACCTCGCCCGCGAGGCCAAGGCGTTCGGCCTCGGCACCGAGATCGAGGCCATCGAGGTCGAGCCCGGCGAGCAGGATCGCCGCCCGTACGGCGTCCGATTCACGCTCACCACCGCCCCGCTCCCCCGCAAGGAGATCTCCATGAAGCAACGACTGAAGCGGCTCGCGATGCGCGCACGCCCGACCGGTACCCGCGCCGAGCTGGAGGCGCTCACCGAGCGCGTGCGAGAGCTCGAGAACGAGCTCGACGAGTATCGACGCGACAGCCTCCGCGTCGCCGAGCTGCTCGACCTGGCCGAGCAGCGCCTCACCCCGGGCGCTCCGGAGCACCTCGCACGCGCATCGACGCAAGGCGATGCCGACCGCACCGATCCGAAAGCAGGAGAATGAGCGAATCCGAATCCGAGTTCCATCCGGGCACGCACCCGATCCCCGTCGTCGGGGATCCGCTCTCGGCTGCAGGCTCGCACGCTCGCGTCGCCGCGGTCATCGTCACGTTCAACCGCCTGGCGAAGCTCCCGAAGACCCTCGAGACGGTGCGCGCTCAGACCCACGGCTGCGAGTGGGTCGTCGTGGTGAACAACGCGTCCACGGACGGGACCCGCGAGTACCTCGACGGGCTCGACGACCCCCAGCTGGTCGTGCTGCACCTCGACGAGAACCTGGGCGGTGCCGGCGGTTTCGAGCACGGCATGGCGCACGGGGTCAACCTGGGGGCCGACTACGTCTGGATCATGGACGACGACTGCTACCCGGATCCGAACGCGCTCGAGATCCTGCTGGAGCAGCGCGACACGGCGTCGCGCATGCTCGGGCGCGAAGTGCCCTTCGCGTGCTCGCTCGTCAAGTACATCGACGGCTCGCTGTGCGAGATGAACAACCCCATCACCACCTGGGACTGGCCGCGCGCGTACCTGGCGGGAGCGAAGTCCCTGCTGATCGTGGAGTGCACCTTCGTCTCCGTGCTCGTGCCCCGCTGGGCCATCGAGGAACAGGGCTGCCGCTCGGCGAGTACTTCATCTGGTTCGACGACAAGGAGTACACGAAGCGGCTCGAGCGCGAGTTCGGGCCCGGCATCATCGCGCTCGAGAGCGAGGTCGTGCACGACATGGGGGTGAACGCCGGCGTGAACTACCGCGAGGTCGACGAGAGCAACGTCTGGAAGTTCGAGAAGGGCGCGCGCAATCAGGCCTCGTACCGGCTGCGCAACGAGGGCCGGCTCTCCTACGGCCTCTACTATCTCCGGTTGTTCCGCGAGATGCGGGAGGGGAACGTCGCGAAGCCCGTGCGCAAGCGCATGTTCCGCGCGCTCAAGGCGGCACGCAAGTTCGACCCGAAGCCGCGCTTCCCGAACGATCCGCGGTACCGGCGGTGAGGCGCCATTCGACGCGGCCCGGCTCCCCAAAGAGACTCCTCGCGCACTAGGCTCGGCATATGAGCAGCGTCTCCCCCACCGCACGCACGATCGCCACTGACTTTCAGACAGCACTCATCGGCGCTGACCTCGCCATCCTCTCGCTCGCGCCCATCTCGGAAGCCGGCCACGGCGCGCTCACCTTCGTCAGCGACATCGACCGCTACTCCGAAGCGCTCAGCGCGGCTCTCGCTTCCGGGGCCGTGGTGTTCGTACCGCTTGCCGGCCCGGCGCCGAGACCGGCAGCCGGTGCGCTGCTCCCCGTCGAGAACCCTCGCGCGGCGTTCGCCCAGGCATCCGCCGCCTACTTCGCTCCGAAGGTGATCCCGGGCATCGCGGAAACCGCTCGTGTGCATCCCGGAGCCTCCGTCGATGCGAGCGCCCACATCGGCGAGTTCACGGTCGTACGCGAGGGCGCCGTGATCGGTGCCGGATCCGAGGTTCGGGATCACGTGGTGATCGGACGCAATGTGGTGATCGGCGCCAACGCGCTCATCAAGAGCCACGCGGTGATCGGTGAAGAGGGCTTCGGCATGGAGAAGGACGCCGACGGCAACAACTTCCGTATCCCGCACCTCGGCTCGGTGGTGATCGGCGACCACGTCGAGGTCGGCGGCTTCACCACGGTCTGCTCCGGCACCATCAAGCCGACCGTCGTCGGCGACTACACGAAGATCGACGACCACGTGCACATCGCGCACAATTGCACGCTCGGTCGCAACGTCATCGTCACGGCCTGCGCCGAGGTGTCGGGCAGCGTCGTGCTCGAAGACGAGGTGTGGCTCGGGCCGAACTCATCGATCATTCAGGGCGTGACCCTCGGCCGTGGTTCGCTGCTCGGGATCGGCGCCGTCGCGCTCAAGACCGTGCCCGAGGGCGAGGTGCGGGTCGGCAATCCGGCGAAGCCCCTGCCGCCGAAGCCGAGCCAGACCCCGGCGCAGTAAGTCGTATGGTCGGGACCCGGGGTCCCGACCATAGGAGCCTCAGTAGTTCTCGGCAGGAACCTTCTCGAACCACCAGAACGGGTGGGTCAGCACCTGCAGCTGCGGCACACGGTCCACCCACTCGCCGAAGTGACCTTCGCGCCAGCGACCGCTGGAATCGCTCAGGTACTTCATGCTCGGCATCATGAATCGATCCTCATAGGCGTGGTAGCGCACGTTCTCCGACCAGCGCTCGCGGATCTCGTCGGCGAACTCGATCCCGCCCATCCGCGCGGGCTCGTGCAGGCTGAAACCGGTCAGTGGGCGGCCGACGGCCGCTTCGAACACCGCACGCTGGCGTTCTGCCCAGTCGTGATTGTCGGAGCCGACGACCTCGCAGATGCCGCCCTCGAGGTGCAGGCCGACTTCGTGGCCCAGCTCCTCCATCTCGCGGATGATGTCGAGCGACTGCAGGCTGAGCAGGTTGTACCCGCGAGCGTGCACGCGCAGGAAGAACGAAGAGGTGCACCCGGCCTCAGCGTCGACTCGTGCGACGCGGAGAGCCTGCTCGATGCTGTTGTCGATGTCGTGGCGCAGAATCAGGTGCTTCGGCTGCTCGTTCTCGAAGAAGCCGTCGAAGCTGGTCACGGCATAGCCATGATCCCGGTACGAGCGCAGCGTCTCCGAGTACGACCGTAGCGAGAAATCGATCAGGGTGGGTTTCAGGGAACTCATCGTTCTTCCGCGGTTCGGCTCAGGCGCCGATGACGATGCGAGCGACACCGGTCCAGCTGGCGGGATCGGTGGCATTGCGTCCGTCGGCGAAGAGCTTGATGCCGGGGAAATCGGCGGGGCCGAGCTCTCGGTACTGAACGTGATCGGCCTGCAGGATGGCGACATCGACGGGATCACCGATCGCGTGCGCCGTGAAGCCGTACCCCGCGAGTTCCGCATCGGAGAACAGCGGATCGTGCACGGTGACGATCGCACCGCGCCTCGTCAGCTCCTCAACCGTGGGGAAGACACCGGAGACCGCGGTCTCCTTCACACCACCGCGGTAGGAGGCGCCGAGCACGACCACGCGCTGGCCGGCGAGATCGCCGATGGTCTGCTGCACGCGGTCCACCACGTACGCGGGCATGGTCGCGTTGTAGTTGCGGGCCGTGCGAACGATGTCGGCGTCGGGGTCCGTCGACAGGTACAGGCGAGGGTACACGGGAATGCAGTGACCGCCGACCGCGATGCCGGGCTGGTGGATGTGACTGAACGGCTGCGTGTTGCAGGCTTCGATCACCTTGTACACGTCGATTCCGGCCGTATCGGCGAAGCGGGCGAACTGGTTCGCCAGCCCGATGTTCACGTCCCGGTAGGTCGTCTCGGCGAGCTTCGCCATCTCGGCCGCCTCTGCGGAGCCGAGATCCCACACGCCGTTCGGCCGCGGCATGTCGTCGCGCTCGTCGAAGGTCAGCACCGACTCGTAGAACTCGATCGCCTTCTTCGCGCCGGCTTCGTTCAGGCCGCCGACGAGCTTCGGGTACTTCTTGAGATCGGCGTAGACGCGCCCCGTGTACACGCGCTCCGGCGAGAAAACGAGGTGGAAGTCGGTGCCCTCCTTCAGACCGGACACCTCTTCGATGAGCGGGAGCCATCGGCCGCGGGTGGTGCCGACAGGCAGGGTGGTCTCGTACGAGACGAGCGTGCCTGGCGTGAGGTGCTCGGCGAGCGAGCGGGTCGCCGCGTCCATCCACTTGAAATCGGGCTGCCAGGTCTCTTCGTCGACGAGCAGGGGCACCACGAGCACTACGGCGTCAGCCCCCGGAATGGCGTCGGCGTAGTCGGTGGTGGCACGGAGCTTGCCCGCCGGGACGAGCTCGGCGAGCCGCTCAGCGAGACCGGCTTCGCCCGGGAACGGCTCTTCGCCGCGGTTGATGCACTCGACCAGCGCCTGGTTCACGTCGACGCCGATCACGTCGTGCCCCATCGAGGCGTACTGCGTTGCAAGCGGGAGCCCGATCTTGCCGGTAGCGACTACTGCGATCTTCACGAGGAGCAGTCTAACGCCAAGCCCGCTCTGCATCGCTGGCGCTCGCGCCGGCGGCGTTCAGCCCTGCGCGATCGCGTTCGCGTAGACCCGTCGGTATCCGTCGGCCCGCGCCGATTCTGAGAAGCGCTCCGCGGCCTGACGCGCGATCGTCGCCCGGCTCGGTAGTCCGCGGTCGGTGATGAGATCCTGCACCGCATCCGCGAGCGCTGCACCGCTGCGCTCCGCCACCCGACGCGAGCGGTCCGCCTCGAGGAACTCCTCGTGTCCGCCGGTGCCGGAGGTCACGACCGGGAGCCCATGAGTGAGCGCCTCGGCGATGGCCACTCCGAAGGTCTCGGTCTCGACGGGGAGCAGGAACATCGTCGCCCGGAGCAGCTCACGCGACAGCTCATCGGGAGAGACCGCACCGAGCAGTGTGAGGCGTTCCCCGACCCCGGAGGCCCGCGCGCGCTCCACCATCGCCGTTCGCAGTTCACCGTCCCCTGCCCACACGAGTTCGGCATCGACGCCCCGTTCGACGAGCGCGGCCAGGGCGTCGACGGCCTCGAGCGGCCCCTTCCGCGCCAGCAGGCCACCGACCCCGATGAGCCGGATCCGGCCTTCGAAGTCGTGTCCAGCGGGTACTGCGTCGATCGGCAGCATCACCTCATTGCCGATCACCGAGGCCGGTCGCGTCCGATGCGCATCGATGACCCTGGCGAGCGCGGCACTGACCGCGACCACCTCACCCGGTCGGCGGAACAGCGTGCTGAGCATTCCGAGCGCCACAGCGACCGGGCGCGAGACCGGGGTGACCAGCGTCGAGAAATGCTCAGTATGCACCCAGGGGATCCGAACCCGGCGCAGCGCGAAGGGCAGGAGAGCCGGTGCCGCCATCGTGTGCAGCAATTCAGCCTCACGCAACGCTGCCCGCAGCGCCGCTGCCGTGCGATACCAGGTGCCGGGGGCGGTCACCGAGAACGGAACCCTGACGACGTCGAGCCCGTCCATCCGCGCCGTCGACTCGGTTGCGTCGTACCAGTCCGGCCGAAGGAGGTGCAGCACCCGTACCTCGTGGTCGCGAGCGACCAGACGCGCATCCCGCAAGTTGAAGATGCCCGACTCCCGATGAGCGGGCGAAGGGAACCAGGGCGTGACGACGAGGACTCGCATCACCCAATCCTAGGCCTCGCCCGCCGGTAGAATCTCGAACCATGAAGATCATGAGTGTCGTGGGCGCGCGCCCCCAGTTCGTCAAGCTCGCCCCCATCGCCCACGCGATCATCGCCGCCGGCCACGAGCACGTTATCGTGCACACCGGGCAGCACTACGACCCGATGCTCTCCGACGTCTTCTTCCGCGACCTCGGGATCCCCGAGCCCGATGCGCACCTCGGTGTCGGTTCCGGATCGCACGGAGTGCAGACCGGTGCGATGCTCGCCCAGATGGACGAGGTCCTCGAGCGGTTCCAGCCCGACTGCGTCCTCGTCTACGGTGACACCAACTCGACGCTCGCGGCCGCGGTCAGCGCCGTGAAGCTCCACTTCCCCGTCGCGCACCTCGAGGCCGGCCTCCGCTCCTTCAACCGCGCGATGCCCGAGGAGCACAACCGCGTGCTCACCGACCACGCCGCCGATCTCTGCCTCGCGCCGACCGAGGTCGCGATGCAGCACCTCGCGACCGAGGGCCTCGCCGAGCGCTCGGTGCTCGTCGGCGATGTCATGACGGACGTGCTGTTCCAGGTGCGGGATCGGGTACTCGCGGGCGATGCCCCGAACCCG
This sequence comes from Leucobacter sp. HNU, assembly GCF_047946755.1. Taxonomy (GTDB): domain Bacteria; phylum Actinomycetota; class Actinomycetes; order Actinomycetales; family Microbacteriaceae; genus Leucobacter. Next base: position 2,603,179 of record NZ_CP178837.1, read on the forward strand.
CTCGCCGACCTGGACGCGCCGGACGGCTACTACGTCGCCACGATCCACCGCGCCGAGAACACGAACGACCCCGAGCGACTCGCTGAGGTCGTCGCTTCGCTGAGCGCCGCCGACCGGCCCGTCGTGCTGCTCGCTCACCCGCGAGTGCGGGCGAAGGCCGAAGAGCACGGGATCGCGCTCGACTCCGGAAATCTCGTCACCCGCGATCCGCTCGCCTACCCCGAGCTCATCGCCGCGGTGCTCGGCAGCGCGGGCGTCGTCACCGACTCCGGTGGGCTGCAGAAGGAGGCGTTCCTGCTGCGCGTCCCGTGCACCACGGTGCGCCATGAGACCGAATGGGTCGAGACCGTCGGGCTCGGTTGGAACGTACTCGCGAACACCCCCGACGAGATCACGGCGGCACTGACCCGCCCGGCCCCCGCAGACACCGACGCTGCGCCGTACGGCGACGGCCACGCGGCCGAGGCAGCCGTCGCGACCATCGTGGAGCGCATCGGCTGAGCGCAGCGTCCCGGTGGCCTCCGGTCACGCGCAGACTCAGCGCGCGGTGCGCCGAAGCTCGCGGGCGAGCCGCAGCGAGGCGATCCCGTATCGGAGCGGGGCCTGCCGGTGCAGCAGATCGAACAGGTTGCGGGTCAGCACGCCGGCCGGCGTGAAACGACGACGCCACCTGTTCCCCGCGGCAACGATCTCGGTGGTCGCGGCCTCAGCGTTGCACACGGCGTCGAGCAGCTCCAGCTCGGCCCGTGACAGTCGGCGCTCGGCGCGCGGTGCCGCTGCCACCAGCCGCATCCGCAGGCGTCCGAGTTCGCGCCGGTCCTCGGCGGTGAGCGCGTTCCCCGGATCGGCGTCGGTGTCAGGAGCGTCACAAAGCCGCTCGGCCCAGGACCCCGCGAAGCCGAGGAACTGCACCCTCAGCAGTTTCACGACAAGCGCCTCGCGCTGCGCCGCCCCCAGAGCGCCGAACCACGGTTCCGCGAGCAGCGGATCGACGAAGCCGAGCTCCGCACGGACCGGTCGCAGCACCTGCGAGATGTGGTCGTCGCCATCGATGTGCCCGACGTAGCCGCGCACGCGACGTGGGAACAGGATCGGAGCACCCGAGAACCAGACGCGGGCGCTGTAGGCGATGTCTTCGCCGGTGACGAGACCCGGGGTGAGCCGCAGTTCGCCGAAGTGCTCCATCGAGATCAACCCCAGCGGTGCACTGCGATAGGCGAGACGGTCCCGAACCGGATCGCAGCGCTCTCGGTATCGCGGGCGCACCGGCGGCTGCGGCGCGCTCCCGCCGCCTGCGAAGTCGATCCGGGCGATGACCGCACCGGCTCGATGCCGCCGCGCGGCTTCGAGCCAGGCGTCGATCGCGCCCTGAGCGATCTCGTCGTCCGACCCGAGCAACGAGGTATATGGCGCGGTCGCGAGCGAGAGGCCGTAGTTCATCGGCCCGGTAGGGCTCGGAATCCCGTCGACGTACTCGACGATGCGCACACGCGGATCGTGAATGTACCCGGCGAGCGCCGCCCGAATGGGACCGGGGTCGGTGTTGTGAACGACCACGGTTGCACGAACGTGGGCACGGCTCCCGTTCACCGCCGACGAGACGGCGCGCTCGACCGGTCGCTGCGGGGTGTGCGTGGCGATGACCACGTCGACCTCTGGCTCGCTCGCCCCGGCACCGCGCAGTTGCGGGGCCGGCAGGTCCAGCCAGTGCTCGCCGAGCACCTCGGCGCTCATCGTGCCGTCGTGCACCCGGGCGACGAATTCACGCCCGGCCGCGGCCAGCGCGGCGCGCTCAGCGGGATCGGCGGCGAGCCGGCGCAGCACGGTTTCGAGCGTGTCGGGATCGGCCTCGACCACGGGGCACTCGATCCCGGTCTCGCGCTTGACGGTGTCGCGCACCTCATCGGTGAGGTGTCCGATGACGACGCGACCAGCGGCCATGGTTTCGCAGGCCGCGACTCCATAGCTGCCGATCCGGAACTGATCGAGCACGATATCCGCTTCGGCGTACGCCGCAGGCATCTTCGCCGAGGGGACGCCTCGGAGCGGGCGGTACTCGATGACGCCTTCTGCCTCGAGCCGGTGCAGCACCGGCTCGATCAGATCGGTGCCCTTCACCCTGGCGTTGGTCGGGGCGTGCATCACCACGGGACGGGTCCGTGTCGCGTCGGCGGCACGAACGAACCAGCGGCGCGGATCGACGATGACCGGGCACCACTGCGCCTCCGGCAGGAACGCGAGCAGGTCGGGGGTGGACACGAACAGTGGGCCGCCGAGCCGTCGCAGCGCGGCGATGTTGCGCCGGGCCAGCGTCTCTTCGCGCCCAGCGTAGAAGTCGGAATCGGCAAAATGCGACCATCGGGTCAGGCCGAGGTGCTGACTCGGAATGCGAACGTCGGTGCCGTGCGCGAGAAACGCGACGTCGAGCCCGCGCCCGCGCAGCTCAATCGCCTCTGCTTCGAAATCGCGGAAGCGACGTCCGAGCAGCGGCCGCTCGGCTTCCACCAGCACGTGCGTGCAACGGCTGAGCGCAGCCAGTTGCGCGTCCTGCCACTCCCGCGACGAGGCATGCACGTGCAGCGGCACCTCGGTGTCGGTGTCGAACGAGTAGCCGCCGGGCACCTCGATCGCGAAGGCGTGCACCCAGCAGCCTGCGCGATGCTTTTCGAGGGCACGCGCCCACGCAGTGCCCTGCCCGGAATAGTTGACCGGGCCGATCAGCACTCGTTCCCGTGCATCGCCGGGCGGGCGCGGGGCATCTGGGATCTCCTCGGGGACCGCGGGACGCGCAAGCGGCGACAAACGCCGCCAGAGGAACCGCGGGGGTGATCGACTCCGAAGTCGATGAGGCGGTTGACCGGAGCCGGGAAGCGGTGCCGTTCCTTCAGCAATCGCCCCAGATTCACTTCGTGCCCTTCTCGATCAACGACGTCTCGGGTTCCCCGGCGCCCGACCCGCCACTCGTTGCGGAGGTCTGCACCGCCCGCCTGGCGTCGCGGCGATCCTTCCACCCGCGAATCAACTTTTCACAGGGCCGCTCGACGTACGTGTGCACGGCCCATGAGAGCAGCAGCGCGATAGCGAATATGCCCGCCATCCAGAGCAGGTTGCGCCACGAAGCGGCCTGCCCGCCGAAAAGGCGCAACGCAAGGTAGATGACCGTTGCGTGCACCAGGTAGAAGACGAACGACCACTCGCCGAGCTTGACTTGCCAGCGCTGCTCGAACATCGAGCGCTTCCCCCGCAGGGTATGGCTCGCAATGGCGACAATGGCGATGCCGACCGCGAGCGTGAAGAACTCGTTGTTGAACGGCAGCAGCGGTGCCAGCGACGGCCGCGAGGTGGCGAAGACGATCCCGAACAGCACTGCGGCGAGCGCCCCGATGCCGACGAGCGAGTGCAGCCTCGGCACCCAGCCGGAACGCATGGCCCAGGCGAGCCCCATGCCGAGGAGGAACTCGGGCACACGGGTGATGGGCATCGGCACGGCCGCGAGCCATGATGTCGGCCAGAGCACCACGCCGAGCCGATAGCCGAAAGCCCAGACGAGCGCGAAGGCGGCAACGCCGAGCGCGCCGCGTCGCGACAGCGGCGTGAGCAGCCGCGAGATCCAGGGGTGCAGTGCATAGAACAGCGCTTCGACCGTCAAGGTCCACGCGGCGGGGTTCCCTGAGAACAGAACGTTCGGGGCCGCCCACCATCCCTGCAGCACCACGACCGAGAGCAGCAGAATGCCAAGATCGAACGGCTTCAGGAAGCTGCCAGCGGGAATCGTGCTCAGCGTGTAAAAGACCGGTACCGCGAGCAGCAAGCCGACCATGTGCGACGGCCAGATTCGGGCAAAGCGACGGGTGTAGAAGGTCGACTTCGAGACGCCGGGGCGCATCGACCAGGTGAGCACGAATCCCGAGAGCACGAAGAAGAAGGTCACCCCGAAGAAGCCCTGGTTGATGAGAGCTCGCAGGTGCGACGACGGCAGCGGCGCGAAGATGCGCATGTGGTAGACGAACACCGCGAACGCCGCCCACCAACGCAGCCCGGTCAGGGCGTCAAGCCGAATGGTCCGCTGCGCGAGTACGACATTGCCCGGTGTCATCGGACGTCGATCTGGCTTCGGCACTGCATCTCACCCATGGTACTCGACGCGGTGAGGAGCCGACCGGTGCGGAGGACGAGCCGCCGCTGCCTTCGCTTAGCCGCGCATGACCCGGCGGAGCGCGACCGTCGCGAGGTGCAGGCGGAGCGGAGCCTGCGAATGCAGGACCAGCCACCAGCGGTTCGGGATGACGGCGCCAAGGCTCCGCAGCCGCGATCGCTCGGCGAGCAAGGGGTCAGTTCGGCGGCGATTGCGTCGCCGGCCAGAATCTTGGAGAACAACCGCCCCTCGGCACGCGCGAGCAACCCGACGGCCCTCGGCTCGCAGTCCCGCAATCGAGCAGCGGCCGCAGCCAGCTCCGCGGTGGTCCCGGAATTCCAGCGGTCCTCGACGCGGCTCGCCACGGCGTCGAAGAGCGTCGAACGGATGAACTTCGTCACCACCGAGACACGATCGGAGCGGCGCCGCATCCAGACGGCCGCAGGATCGAGCAGGTCGTCGAGCACGCGCAATTCATCGGTTACCGCCCGCGCGGCGAAGGTCACCCGGTCCGACTGGTCCTCATGCCCCAGGTAGCCCGGCCCGGCCGCGGGGAACACCACGCGCGAGCCGGCCGTGAACCACATGGTCGCAGAGAACGGCTGGTCCTCACCCGTTTGCAGGCCTTCGGGGAAACGGAGTCCGGCGAAGCGCGCGCGCCCGATCAGGCCGAGCGGTGCTGCACGGTACACCAGCCGGTCACGCACCGGGTCCAGCGGCAGGCCGCGCCGCACTCGGCTCGGCCTCGCCGGAGGGTGCGCCTGCTCACCGCCCGTCGAGATTCGGATCGGGGCGATCACGGCATCGGCCGGCTCACCTCCGGGCAAGCGGGCTGCGGTCAGCCAGGCGTCGATGGCGCCCGGCTCGAACGCATCGTCGGAACCGAGCAGCGAGGCGTAGGGTGCCGTTGCGAGCTCGAGCCCGTGGTTCATCGGGCCGGCCGGACTGGGGATTCCATCGCGGTACTCGACCACCCGCAACCGCTCGTCGGCGAGATGATCGCCGAGGCGCCGGCGGATCGGCTCCGCGTCAGTGTTGTGCACGACGACGGTGACACGCACCGGCGCCCGAGTACCGTCGAGCACTGATGCCACCGCGCGTTCGACCGGCCGCGTCGGCTGGTGCACCGCGATCACCACATCGACGGCGACGGATGGTGCGCTGGTCACTGGTCCGCCTTGTTCACCAACGCAGCGATCGCATCCCGCCAGGCTTGCTCCTGACGCTCAGCACTCGCCTCCTCCGCGTGAGCGTGCGCATTCCGCTTCCATTCGGCCACCTGCTCCGGATCGATCCGGTCCAGTGTCCGAACCACGTCATCGACGCCGAAGCCCTCGGCCACCGCACCGACCTTGTACTGCCGCACCAGCTTCGCCATGTCAGCCGTCGGGCCGATGACGATGCCGAGCCGCGCCTGCACGTAATCGAAGAACTTGTTCGGCAGTGCGAGCGCATTGTTCGTGTTGGTCGGCGGCAGCACATGAATACCCACGTCGTAGCCGTTCAGCACGCCCACCAGCTCGGCCTGCGGCACGGGTGGGTGCAGCCTGATCCGTTCACCCAGCTCCTCGGCGAGCTTTGCGAGGCCATCGGCGTAGGGGGTGCCCTGCTGCGTCAAGTAGAGGTCGAGCGTTGCGTCGAGGTCGGTGCGTGCCACCGCCTCCATCATCACTTCGATCCGCCGGTTCGCCTGCGCTCCCCCGAATGCACGATCCGCAGCGGGCGCGACACCGGGCCCGGCTCCAGCTGCTGCATCGGGGCCGCGTTTCGAACCACCTCGCTGTCGAAACCGAATTCGGCCCGGTACCGCTCCGCAATGGTGTCCGAGACGGTGGTGACCGACGCCGCCCGGGTCGCATGTGCCCGCAACTGCCACTGCAGGTAGGGCCGACGCAGGCGGTTCCAGGCCGGCACCTGGTCGTAGAGCCCTGGGAAGTACTCGTGCAGTTCAGCGTGCGTGCGCTCGTCACCGACGATCCGCAGCACGACGCCGAGCGTGTCGAGGTCATTGGCGATGGCCGCGTCGAAACTGCGTCCGCGCAACGCGCGACGGGTACGGCGCACCCACGGGTGCAACCAGTAGGTCAGGCGATACCAACGCAGACGCAGCAGGATCGCCTCCAGGTACCGGACGAACCGGCTCTCGGAGGAATCGAGCCGGATATGCGGGATGTCGTCACGCAACTGCTCACCGAAACCGCAGCTCAGCACTCGATAGTGCTCGGCGAACAAGAGCAGCTGCTTCTTCACCCTGGCGTCGTTCGCGATGTCCGAGAACGACACGATCAGAAGTGTCGGGCGCGGATCAGTCATGTCGTCCTCCTTCTGCGCGCGCAGGAGTCTCAGGAGCAGGGAACTGCTGTGCGCTCGCACGGGTTCGGCGCGCGAACATCATGAACGTCTCGGGGGCGAACAGGCGCAACGGGTTCCTCGGGATGAGCTTCCACCGATAATTCGTCCGCTCAGCAGCACCGAGCGCCGTCACGAGCCGGCCGAGATCCGGCCCGCCGAGCGCGCGGAACACCCGCGTCTCGCTCACGGGGAAGAAGCCGAGCACGCCCGGGGCAAAGGACACGATGCGCTCCATCATCGCGCCGGCGGCGCGCATCAGCTGGTCGTCGAGCATTCCCGAAGTCTGAGACGCACGCAGCCAATAGAGCACGTGATGACGAGCCAGCTTCACTCCGATCGCCTGCCTGCGCCTGCGCGGCAGCTCGCGCAGCACGGGCAGTTCGAGCGCTTCAAGAATCGGAGCAGCGATCTCGTCTGGCGCGAACCTCTGCCCCGTGACGCGGTCGCCGCCGGTCTCATGTCCGTAGTACCCGACCGGACACCGCGAATACCGAATCCGCCCAGTGCAGTTCCACAGGTACAGGCCAAGCGCAATATCTTCGCCGGTGCGGAATCCCGCACGGAACCCCGGCGAACGCTGGTCGAGCAGCACCGTCCGCTGTACCAGCACGCCGACCGGCGCCGCTCGCAGGTTCAGGAGATCGAGGACTGGGTCGAGGTCCTCACACCGACCGGGACGAGGGGCCGGTGCCAGGATCCTACCGCCCAGTTCGGTCACGAGCTGGCCGATCAGCACCGACGGCCGATCGCGCAGCTCGTCCAGCCAGGCAGCGAGCGCACCGGGCGAAAGCTCATCGTCGGAGCCGAGGAAGCCGACGTACTCGGATGCGGACCGCCGCACCCCCTCGTTCAGGGGGCCGGCCGGCGAGGGGATCCCGTCGCGCAGCTCGAAGAGCCGAACCCGAGGATCGGTCGCGAGCTCCCCGAGCCGAACCGCGATCTCCTCCTCGGCGATGTTGTGGCACACCACTACGGCGCCGACGCCCTCGATGCCTTCGCCGATGACGCTGCGCACCGCGCGCTCGATGGGCCGTGACGCGCTGTGCACGGGAATGACGATGTCGAGCGTGGGCCGTTCCGACGGTGTCATTCGTGCACCAGCCCGGCGAGCGTAGCCTGCAGCCTGAAGTCGGGGACCTGCGCGACGACCTCGTCGAAGGTGCCGCTGCCGAGAATACGTCCGCGGTCGAGGTAGCAGACCTGATCGTACTCCTTGATCGTGGCCAGACGATGCGCCACCGTGATGAAGGTGACGTGCCCCTGCAGCTCGCGCATCGACTCGGTTACTCGATTCTCGGTAGCGGTGTCGAGCGCGCTCGTGGCCTCGTCCATCACCATGACGAGCGGGTCGGAGTAGAGCGCGCGAGCGATGCCGAGACGCTGTTGCTGCCCGCCCGAGATCGCCTGGCCCCGCTCGCCGATGGGTTCGAGCAGTCCGTCGCCACGCTGTGCGAGATCACCGAGGTGCGCACGTTCGAGGGCGTCCGTCACGCGATCTAGTTCGTAGTCGTCTTCCCAGCTCAGTGCGACATTCTGGGCAATGGACGCATCGAACAGCGCAACGCGCTGCGGCACGTAGCCCACGCGACTCCGCCACTGCGCCATGATCTCGCCGAGCGGCAGGCCGTCGATGGTCATCTCACCGCCGCTCGGCTCGCTCAGCCCGAGCAGGATATCGATCAGCGTCGATTTGCCGGCTCCGGAGGGGCCGACGACCGCAAGGCTGCTCCCGAAGGGGACCGTGAGCGAGAGACCGTGCAGCACGTCGTGCTCGGAACCCGGATAGCGGAACGAAACATCACGCAGTTCGAGGAGGCTCGGGTGCTCGGGCAGCGTCCCACGGTCTCGCGCCGCGACCAGCTCCCGTTGCGCCGCCGCGGCGGAGCGGGCCGCCCGCAGCTCACGAATCACATCACGCGCCGAGATCTCGTTCGCGGAGGCCGAAAGCAGGGCGCCCTGCACGGCGTTCATCGCGGGGATCATGCGGAAGCCGGTCGCGGCGAACATGGTGACTGAGGCGACCGCGGCGGCGGCCCCTCCAATCAGGAAGGAGGCACCGCCGATCAGCAGGAAACCGCCGATCAGCGCAGCTTCAAAAGCGTACTTCGGCACAACGCCGAGGAACGAGAGGTTCGCGCGTGCCCGGGTAGCCCGGCTGCGGCTCTTCGACACCACACGCGCGACCTCATCGAGCTTGCCGCGCAGCGTGACCTCCTTCAGCGCGTCCATCATCTCGGTCATGATCGTCGCAACGCGGAAGCTGAACTCTCGATTGTGCGTGCCGGCCAGCTTCGCCCGGCGCGAGATCACGAGCAGCATGATGAGTGAGATCGCAGAGAGATACACGAACGCGATCAGGGCAGTCAACGGCTGACTGAACACCAGCACCGAAAGCACCGCGACGAAGGTCACCGCGTTCCCCGGAATCTGCGAGAGCGGCAGGATGAAACCGAGATTGGTATTCGCCATGGCCGTGTCGGCGAGACGCGTCACTTCCGCGGTGCTGAGCTGAGAACGGGTTTCCCAGCTGGCGCGCATGAAACCGCGGAACAGCTCGTCACCGACCTCCAGCTCGTAGCGAGCGAAACGCCGCGTCGCGAACCAGTGCAGCAGGACCGCGAACACGCCTTTCAGTATGAACAGTGCGCACACGAGCACGGCCATCCACGGAATCGCATCGCTCGAGACCTCGCCGATCACCGGAAGCTTGATGGGACCCCCGAGACAAGTGGAGTCACGAGGAGCATGATCAGCACGAGCGCGACGGTGTCGAGGATCGCAAGCAGTGCGGTCCCGATCGCGTACCAGGTATAGAACGGCTTGGCTCCGCGCGGCAGCACGTCAAACAGCTCGCGCATGGTCGTCCAGAGACTTCTCATCGCGTTCCTCTCATCGTTCGCGGCACTCGCGCCGCGCTCATTTCGTGCCATCCAACCAGTTCGCGAGCACGGCGCCGCTCTTCGCACCGTCGTGCCAGGCTGCAACGTAGTCGGCGCCCGACCGGGCGATCCGCCGCGCTCGCACTGGATCTGAGGCGATCCCGCTCAGCACCTCGGCCAGGATGTCGGGAGTCGCCTCGACGATAGGCAGTTCGAAACCGGTGCGCCGAACGATCTCGTTCCGCACTTCCTCGGAGACGTGCGAAACCACAATACGGCCGGCCGCCAGCGCCTCACACGCGGCAACCCCATAAGAGCCGATCCGGAACTGGTCGAGCACCACATCGGCATCGCGGTACACCGTCACCATCTCCGCATGCGGGATCCCGCTCACCCGGTGGTAGTCGATCAAGCCGCCATCATGCAATCGTTGCAGAGTCCCATCGATCAGCTCGGACCCCTTGTAGCCGGCGTGAGAGGGAGCATGCACGACCCGCAGCGGACCGCCGTGATCCAGTACCTCGGTGTCCGTGCGCCAGAGGTTCGGGTCGATCACCACCGGCAGCCACTCCGCGCTCTCGATCTCGGAGAGCAGATCAGGCGTCGAGACGAGCACGGGCAAGCCGCTCGCGGCGATCGCCTCGCGGCTGCGTCGGGTCGAAGCGCGCAATTGCTCCGTCAGTGCCGGGTCGAGAGCGAAGTGCGAAAGCGGTTCCTTCGACATGTGGGCGTCAGGATCGCGCAGATCGCTTCCGTGGAACGCAAGCCCGAGGCGCACCCCGCGTTCACCGAGTACGGCCAGCTGGCGAACCGTGTCACCCTGGAACAGATTTCCGAGCACCGGCTGAGCAGACTCGCACAGGATCCCTCGATAGCGCTCGAGCGATGCGAGCTGCGCACGCTGCCACCGTCGGGAGTGAGCGGCATCGCCACTGTGCACGGGCAGATCAACCGCAAAACCGTAGTGTTCATTGCCCTGCAAATACTGCATGCTGCTCGCCTGAAGACCAGCACTGCTCCGCTCCAGTGCCCGAGCCCAAGCATCGCCCTGCCCCGCACTGTTCGCCGGGCCGATGAGCACTCGACGCTCGGCGTGATCGCTCGGTGCCACCGGCGAGACCGGAACCCCTGAGCGCCGCAGACGGCGGAGGGCCACCGCACTCCACGCCCGTGAACGCAGCACGTCCACCACGCCTGGGCCGCTCATGCGGGTTCATTCTTCGAGCCGCCGAGCGCGGCGACCGCGCGGAGCGCAACCGCATTCAGACTGACGTTCTGCGCGGCCCACTCGCCGGTCGCCAGGCGAGCATCGTCGCTGAGATCCCGTGCGAATGCGTGACGCAGCGCATCCGTCACATCGGTCAGCTCGTAGTCGCAGTCGGCCCCGAGCGCGGCCTCGTCGCCGTGCACCGCGATGAAATCGCGTACCGGACCCGGGCCGGCGTAGACCACCGGCGTACCGCTCGCCCAGGACGCGAACACCTTCGTCGGGAATGCGAAGCTGTACCCCGCGTCGGGTCGGATCGATGCAAGGCTCGCAACGGCACCGCGCATCCAGGCGGCCGCCTCGGTCGGCGGCACTGTCGGCACGAACTCGACAGCGCCATCGGGCAACTGCGATGCACGCTTCCGCAGCGCCTCCCAGTCGCTCCCCTGTCCGAGGAACACGAGCCGCGCATCAGGCACCTCAGGCAGGACCCGCTCAAGTGCATCGATAAAGATGCCAGCACCCTGCCACTCCGAAGCGGTTCCGGAGTAGATCAGGTAGCGACCGGCTTCCATCTTCGGCCCCTCGGCAGAGAACACCGCCGTGTCGATACCGTTCCCGACCGTATGCACACGGGCCTTCGGGGCGATCTCTCGAATCCGAGCGGTGACCCCGTCGTTCACCGAGAGCACCCCGCGGGCTCCGCTCATGGCGAAGCGCTCCATGCCACGGACGACACCGACGACGAATGCCGGAGCCCCCGTCGATTCGCTGGCGTCAGACCAGATATCAGCTGCGTAGTAGGCATACGGGGTGCGGCGCAGCATCGCGGCCAACCGCACGAAGAAGCCCGTGGTGGGTGGAGGCTCGCTGATGACCAGGTCGCGTTTGGGGCCGAGCAGAATGCGGAAGAACAGCGGCACGTCGAAGCTCAGGTACTGCAGGTACCCGCGCACGTACCCGGTCCGATCACGCAGTACCGGGAAGCGCTTCACGTGAAACGCTCGCCGTCGATCCGACGCCGCGGATTCCACCGCGTCATGTGCGGGACGGACCGTCAGGACCGTCACATCGTTCCCGGCCTCGGCGAATGCGGTCGCCAAAGCAGCGAGCCGGAACGAGGCCGCGCTCGGTTCCGGCTCGAAAATGCGGCTCGCGATGGCGACTCGCATGATCCCCTTACGCGCCGGCGCGCACGACCGCGGAGACCGCGGAGACGATGCGCTCGAGATCACCCTCGGAGAGCGACGGGTGCACGGGCAGCGACAGCACCTCGCGTGCCGCTCGCTCGGTCTCCGGCAGGTCGAGACCCGGTGCGAAGTGGGCGAGCGACGGGAGGCGGTGGTTCGGGATCGGGTAGTAGACCCCGAGCCGACCCCGTGCTCCTCCTTCAGCGCCGTGTGGATGCGATCGCGCTCGGCGGCATCCACCCGGATCGTGTACTGGTGGTAGACATGCACGGCCTTCTCGTGGACCCGGGGCGTCAGCACCCCGGCGAGATCCGCGAGGCCCGCGTTCAGCACGGCGGCGTTCCGCTGGCGCTGCGCGGTCCAGCCGTCGACCTTGGTGAGCTGCACGCGACCGATGGCGGCGTGGATGTCGGTCATGCGCGTGTTGAAGCCGATGACCTCGTTCGCGTACTGGGTCTCCATGCCCTGGTTGCGCAGCAGGCGCATCTGCCGGGCGATCTCCTCGTTCGCGCACGTGACCATGCCGCCCTCGCCCGAGGTCATGTTCTTGGTCGGGTACAGGCTGAACATGGCGAAGTCTCCGAGGGTGCCGACGGGGCGGCCGTCCCAGCTCGCGCCGTGGGCCTGCGCCGCGTCCTCGTAGATGGCGAGACCGTGCTCCTGCGCGATCGCCTCGATCTGGTCGACGAGGAACGGGTGCCCGTAGAGGTGCACCGGCATGATGCCCTTGGTGCGCGGCGTGATCGCGGCGCGGACGGACTCGGGGTCGAGCGTGAAGGAGTCGGGCTCGATGTCGGCGAACACGGGCGTCGCACCGGTGAGCGCGACCGAGTTGCCCGTCGCCGCGAACGTGAAGGAGGGCACGATGACCTCGTCGCCCGCTCCGACGCCGGCGGCGAGCAGGCCGAGGTGCTGACCGCTCGTGCCCGAGTTGACGGCGACGGTCGCGCGGCCCTGCACGAAGTGCTGCGAGAACTCCTGCTCGAAGGTCTTGACCTCGGGCCCCTGGGCGATCATTCCCGAGCGCAGCACGCGGTCGACCGCCGCACGCTCCTCGTCTCCGATGATGGGCTTCGCAGCGGGGATGAACTCGGATGCCATGCGGTGTTGCCTCGTCTTTCAGTACTGATTACCGGGCGCAATGCAGCTTTCAGAGTACCGCACACGTCTTAGACCCCCGGCAGCCCGGCGTTCAGGAAGCGGGGCTCGGCGTCGGCGATTGCACCGCAGCCGGCGTCCGCGTCGTCGCCTGCAGCGTCACCGTCACTCCGGTCTTCGCCGTCCAGGTCATGGTGCCGTGCTCGAAGCGCTGCGTCGCCGAGCCGTTCGAACGGACCTCGGGGCCGATCGGCAGACCGAGCGCGCTCGAGGGACCCCAGTTCGCCTGATAGGTCGCCCGGATCGCACCGTTGATGAGCGCGGCGCCCGTCGGAGCCGACCAATACGCCGTCCCGTTCTGGAACTCCTGACGCGACACCCCACCAGCACGCACCTCAGGACCGACCGGCAGCCCCAGATACCCCGACGGACCACCCTCGCTGTTGTACAACGAACGAATCGCACCATTGATCACCGACGGACCCGTCGCAGCCGACCAATACGCCGTCCCGTTCTGGAACTCCTGACGCGACACCCCACCAGCACGCACCTCAGGACCGACCGGCAGCCCCAGATACCCCGACGGACCACCCTCGCTGTTGTACAACGAACGAATCGCACCATTGATCACCGACGGACCCGTCGCAGCCGACCAATACGCCGTCCCGTTCTGGAACTCCTGACGCGACACCCCACCAGCACGCACCTCAGGACCGACCGGCAGCCCCAGATACCCCGACGGACCACCCTCGCTGTTGTACAACGAACGAATCGCACCATTGATCACCGACGGACCCGTCGCAGCCGACCAATACGCCGTCCCGTTCTGGAACTCCTGACGCGACACCCCACCAGCACGCACCTCGTCCCCGATGGGGAATCCGAGGTAGCCCGAGGGCCCGCCCTCGCTGCCGTACAGCGAGCGGATCGCGCCATTGATGAACGCGGTCCCGTCCTTCGCGGTCCAATAGCCGGTACCGCGCTCGAACTCCTGGCGGGACCCTCCGGCGATCAGCGACTCGATCCCCGTGGGGAACCCGAGATAGCTCCCCGGGCCGCCGGCGTTCAGGTATCCGCTCAGGAACCCGCCGACCACGGCGCTCGTCCCGGTCTTCTGCGACCAGTACAGGCGACCGCCGGCGAAACGCTGCTCGATCCCGGTCGATACCGCGGTCGCGGCGGCCACCGGGGCGCCATACTTGCCCTGAGCGCCGCCGTTGGCGTTGTAGAAGGCCAGCAGGCGCTGGTCGACGTCGATGCCCTTCGTGCTGCCGAACCAGGTCGTGTAGAAGTTGTAGAAGTTGCGGTTGCCGTAGGACGAGCAGGCATCGCCCGTTCCCCAGCCCGCGTTGAGCGCGGCCTGGTTCGGCCGGTACGGCGTGTAGATGTACAGCGCGGCCGTCGCCCAGTTCTGGATGTACACCTGCGAGGTGCCGCACCCGGCGTTCGGGTGCCACTGGATCGCGTTGCTCGCGAACGGACGGTAGTTGTAGTCGTTCGGGAACGCCCGGTACACCTTCAGCTGCCATGCCGCGCGGTAGACCTGCTGGTAGAAACCGGTCTGGGTCGGGTCGCAGTTCGCCGAGTTGTTCGGCCCCGAGTCCGGGCAGGCGTATCCCATGGCCACGTTGAACTGGCGCACGGTGGGCCAGTCGTCCTGCACCAGGCTCTGCTCCTTCTCGAGCATCACGAGCAGCACCTTCTGGCTGATCCCACAGGCCCTGCCGACCTTGGCGATGATCGCGGCGGCGGACTCGTTCGCGGCACCGGCGTACGCCGAGCAGTAGGCGTTGGCGGCCCGGCTCGTGGTGTTCATCGTGTAATTGCGCAGGCAGGCACCGGCCACGGTCGAGCCGTAGATGGGCGTGCCGGGGGTGCGCCCCGGGTCTCCGATGGTGCACCGCGGAACCTTCCCGTTCAGGAAGGTCTGCACCTGGGCCGCGCTCATGGCGTTGCCGTCGTAGAACAGGCCGTCGGAGATGATGTTCCCGGCCTCGAATCCGACGACCGGGGCCGCCTGCGCCGCCGGCCCGCCGACCAGGGAGCCGACGAGGAGCGCCGCGGCGCTCGTGAGCGTGATCAGGAGGCCTCGAACGCTCCGCGGTCGTTCCGACGCCATGACGTTTGCTCCTCGCACCTGGCCCGGATCCAACATTCGACCCGAGCTTGAAAGTTCGGGTCAACGGTAGCTGCTGCGTCACCCCCTGACAAGCCGAGAGCCCGTCAGCGCCGAGAGTTCGCGTCGGTCCCGCTGCAGGAGGACGCGCCTACGGCACAGGCCGGGTCTGTCAGAATGTTGTGCATGACTGACCCCGCGAGCGAGACCGCCGCTCCTGGCAACCCCGACACCTGGGTCGTGATCCCCCTCTACAACGAGGCGACGGTGATCGGCGATGTCGTCCGGGACCTGCTGCCGAGCTTCGGCAAGGTCGTCTGCGTCGACGACGGCTCGACCGACGGCTCGGGCGGCGTTGCGGCGGAAGCGGGTGCGCGCATCGTCACGCATCCCATCAACCTCGGCCAGGGCGCGGCGCTCCAGACGGGCTTCGAGTACGCGCTCGAGCGCGGGGCCCGCTACGTGGTGACCTTCGACGCCGACGGGCAGCACCGGGTGGTCGACGCGGTCGCGATGCTCGACCGCTCGCGCACCGACGACCTCGCGATCGTCTTCGGCTCCCGCTTCCTGGACGATCGGACCAAGCCCGGCTTCCTGAAGAAGGTCGTGCTGAAGACGGCCGTCGCGGTCACGAACTGGACGACTCGCACCCGTCTCACCGACGCCCACAACGGGCTGCGCGTGATCCGCGAGGATGCGCTGCGCAGGATCCACCTGCGGCAGGATCGCATGGCGCACGGGACCGAGATCGTCGTGCAGCTCGGCAGGACCGGCCTCCCCTACGCGGAACAGCCCGTCGAGGTCATCTACAGCGAGTACTCCAAGGCCAAGGGGCAGTCCCTGCTCAATTCGGTCAACATCCTCATCGACCTCATCATCCGATAGGCAAGCATGTCGATCTTCCAGCTCCTCCTCATCCTCGGCGTCGTACTGATCGCCGCCCTCGCCGTTCGGTTCCTGCCGGGTGAGCGCTCGCTGGCCCTCAAGCGGATCTTCGCGATCCTGTTCGTGCTCGCCGCGGTGCTCGCGATCCTGTTCCCGAACGTGCTCACGGCGATCGCGCACGCGTTCGGCATCGGACGCGGCACCGACCTCCTGCTCTACGTCTTCATCGTCGCCGTGATGGCCTTCGCGGTCGCCACCATCCGAGCGAAGGCCCGGAGCGATGCCCGCGTCACGAAGCTCGCCCGCGCGGTGGCGCTGATGGACGCCCGCAATCGCGAGGGCACCGAGCAGGAGAAGGGCACCGAGCAGTGAGCTGGATCGCCGCGATCCCCGCGGTGGCGGCTGCGCTCCTGATCTCGGTGCTCCCCGGGCTCCCCGCCGCCTGGGCGCTCAGGCTGCGGGGTCTGTCCCTCATCGCCGGCTCGATCGCGGCCTCGTTCGCGATCATCGCCCTCGCGAGCGTCGTCTCCCCCGTGATCGGCATCCCGTGGACCCTGCTCCCGGTCCTCGTGCTCGCAGCGGTCCTCGCCGCAGTGCTCTGGGTCGTCGTCCGGTTCTCCGGGACCTCCGTCGCGCCGTCGAGCCTGCTCCGCGCGATCCGCGCGATCCCGCTCGGCGCATGGGTCTGCACCGCGGTCTTCTTCCTCGTCTCGGGCGGGACGATCGCCTACCTGCTCAAGCAGGGGTTCATCCTGCCCGACAACATTTCGCAGACCTACGACAACGTCTTCCATTTCAACGCCGTCGCTCAGATCCTGCGCAGCGGGGACGCTTCGCCCCTGCACATGAACCTGTCGAGCCCGCACAGCGCGACGAACTTCTATCCGACGCTCTGGCACGCCTCGGTGGCGCTGGTCTCCCAGCTGTCGGGGAGCGGGATCGCGGTCTCGACGAACGCATTCGCGATCGCCACCGGCGCACTGGTCTGGCCGGCCGGCATGCTGTTCCTCGCTCGTCCGTTCCTCCCGCGCGGACCCCGCTCGGTGCTCCCTCTCGCGGTCGTCGTGACCGCGTTCAGCGCGTTCCCCTACCTGCTGCTCACCTGGGGAGTGCTCTACCCGAACGTCCTGTCGACCGCGCTCATCCCCTATGCGCTCGGGTTCACGCACCTGGCGCTGCGCAGCCGTCCGCTGGAAGTCCGTCTGCCCTCGGTCTCGATGTGGATCGCCGCCGCGGGTGCCCTCGGCGCCGCGACCCTGGCCCAGCCCAACGCGCTGTTCGGCTACGCCGCGCTCGTCTTTCCGCTGCTCCTCGCCACACTGCTGACCGTCTGGCGCGCACCGCTGCCCCTGAGCACCCGCGTCTGGCGCACCGTCGCGCTCGCCCTCGCAGCCTGCGCGGTGCTGGCGCTGTGGATCCTGGTGCGCACCGGCGACAACGTTCGGGTGTTCGAGGGCAAGATCCGCCTCGCGCTCGAGAGCGCCCTCGGCAACGGCCCGTTCACGGGTTCCCACGCCTGGGGGCTGACACTGCTCATCGCCCTGGGCATCGCAGCGCTCGTCGTGCTCAAGCGCCACCGGTGGCTTCCGATCTCCTACCTCGTCACGCTCGGCCTGTACACCATCGCGAGCGGGATGAACGGGCCGTTCCGCACGATGATCACCGGGGCGTGGTACAACGACGCGAACCGTCTCGCGGCCCTGATCCCGATCGCCGCGATCCCGCTCGCCGGGGTCGGCGCCGCACTGCTGATGGATTGGCTGGTGGCCGGTTTCACCGCGTTCTTCGCAGCCCGAAGGGATCGTCCCGCCGGTCGGGTGCTCACCGCCGTCGCCGCGGCCGGGACCGTCCTGCTGATCGCGTCCATGTCGATCGGTCAGCCCATCGCCGTCCAGCTCGATCGAATGCGGGCGAACTACTCGTTCACCGCGGATTCCCCGCTGCTCAGCCCGGATGAGGAACAGCTGCTCGAGCGGTTGGACCGCACGGTGCCGAAGGACGCGGTCGTGCTCGGCGATCCCTGGTCGGGCACCGCGTTCGCGCTCGGCATCGCCGACCGCAAGGTGGTCTTCCCCCATCTGAAGGGCGATTTCGGTGCCGAGGCCTACCAGCTCGGGGCGGACTTCCGGGATCTGGGAAGCCGGGCCTGCCCACTCGTGCAGGACCTCCATGTCTCGTACGTCCTCGAATTCGGGGGACGCCAGTACCGGATCCGGGGCTCGAACACGCCGGAGCTGTTCCGGGGTCTCCGCGATCTGCAGGACTCTCCGATCCTCACCGAGGTCGACCGGCAGGGCGATGCCGTGCTCTACCGGATCACCGGATGCAACGTGTGATTCCCTACACTGGGAACGCTTGACTACCGAACCGTTGGGAGAAGACGTGACGATCAAGTACGGCCTGATCGGCCTCGGAATGATGGGGCGCCACCACGCCCGGGTGATCCGCGAGGTCGAGGGCATCGACCTCGTCGCCGTGGCTGACGCGATGGGCGATCCCCACGGCGTCGCCGGCGAGACGCCGATGTTCGACTCGGTGCAGGGTCTCATCGATGCGGGAGTCGACGCCGTGGTCGTCGCGGTCCCGACGAAGTTCCACGAGGAGGTCGGCCTGGCGCTCGCCGAGGCCGGCGTGCACGCGCTCATCGAGAAGCCCGTCGCGCACGAGCTCCCCGCGGCCGAACGCCTCGTGGCCGCATTCGAGCAGGCGGGCAAGGTCGCCGCGGTCGGGCACGTCGAGCGCTTCAACCCCGCCCTGGTCAGCCTGCGCGAACGCATCGCGAACGGCGACCTCGGCGAGGTCTACCAGATCCAGACCCGCCGCCAGGGGCCGTTCCCCGCGCGCATCGCCGATGTCGGGGTCGTGAAGGATCTCGGCAGCCACGACATCGATCTCACCGCCTGGCTGGCGCAGTCCCCCTATGCGAACCTCGCCGCCCAGACCACCCATCGCTCCGGGCGGGCGCACGAGGACATGGTCTCGATCACCGGCAAGCTCGCCAACGGGATCATGGTGAACCACATCGTCAACTGGCTGACGCCGTTCAAGGAGCGGCTGACGCTCGTGACCGGCGAGCGCGGCGCATTCGTCGCAGACACCCTCACCGCCGACCTCACCTTCTACGAGAACGGCACGCACGCCGGGTCGTGGGACGCCGTCGCGGCGTTCCGGGGGTGAGCGAGGGCACCGTGACGAGGTTCGCCCTCGAGAAGCGCGAGCCGCTGCGGTCCGAGCACGAAGCCTTCCGCGACGCCATCCTCGGCGTGCGCGACGATGCCGTCACCCTGCGCGAGGGCACCGAGACCCTGCGCGTCGCCGAGGCCGCGATCGAGTCGGCCAGAACCGGCACGACCCTGGACCTCTCGGCGCGCGCATGAGCGACGCGAACAGCGCGATCAGCCCCGCAGCGTTCATCGGCGAGGGCGTCGAGATCGGCACCGACGTGTCCGTCGGGCCGGGGGCCGTGATCCTGGGCCCGTGCGTGATCGAGGACGGCGCCTGGATCGGCGCGGGAGCCATGATCGGCGCACCGCCCGAGATGAGCAACCTGCCGCAGAACACCGCCTGGACGGGCGACCTGCAGCACGCGGGAGTCCGCATCGGAGCCGGGGCCGTGATCCGCGAGGGCGCCGTGATCCATCAGGGCAGCTACCGCGAGACCACGGTCGGCCCGCGCAGCTGGGTGCTGAACCGCGCCTATCTCGCACACGACGTGCTGCTCGGCGCGGACTCGACCGTCTCCGCGGGAGTGAGCATCGGCGGGCACTGCGCGATCGGCGATCGAGTCAACATCGGCATGAACGCCGTGGTGCACCAGCGCCGCATCATCGCGCACGGCGCGATGGTGGGCATGGGTACCCCCGTGACCCGCGACGTTCCGCCGTTCGCGAAGGTCTACGGCACGCCGCCGCGCATCGCCGGGATCAACGCCGTCGGGCTCGACCGAGCCGGCTATCCGGCGGAACTCGCGGACGCACTGCTCGCGGCCTATCGCAGCGGCGACCTGCTCGTCGAGGGCTGGGTCGCGCCGGAGCTCGAGGAACTCGCCGAGACCGTCACCTGGTGGCGGTCCCACGGCGAGCTCAAGCCCTCAGCCCTCGCGGATAGAATCTGAGACCGTGAGCGACACTTCCGTTCTGAACGACCCGGACTACCGGGTTCCCGGCGCCGGCCGAGGCCTCTTCGACGTATTCCGCCACCGGTATCTGCTCTCCCTGCTCCTGAAGAAGGGCGTGGCGACGCGATACCACGGCTCGGTGCTAGGGTGGGTCTGGTCGTATGTGCGGCCCGGCGCGCAGTTCCTCATGTACTACCTCGTGGTCGGCGTCATCATGAACGGGCACAAGGACATCCCGTACTTCCCGGTGTACCTGTTCGCCGGTATCGTCGCCGTGAACCTCTTCAGCGAGACGCTTCGCAATACCACCAACGCGGTCGTCGACAACCGCTCGCTCATCAAGAAGATCTATCTGCCGCGCGAGCTCTTCCCGGTCGCCGCGACCGGGGTCGCGCTCATCCACTTCCTGCCGCAGGCGGCGCTGCTCTTCGTGGTCTCCCTGATCTGCGGCTGGACCTTCGGCTGGCTGCAGATCCTCGCGTTCCTGGCCGGCATGGCCATCATCCTGCTGTTCGCGCTCGGCCTCGGCCTGTTCTTCGGCGCGATCAACGTCAACTATCGCGACGCGCGCAACTTCGTCGATCTGATCCTGATGTTCGCGACCTGGGCCTCCCCCGTGCTCTATGCGTGGAGCATGGTCCAGAAGCGTGCCCCGGAATGGATCTACAACGTCTACATGTCGAACCCGATCACCGGGGCCGTGGAGCTCTTCCACAACGCCTTCTGGCTCCCGCTCTCCCCGCAGACGGCGCGCCCCGACAACCTGCTCGCCTTCGTCCTGATCGGATTCGCGATCTCGCTCGCGACGCTGCTCGTCGGCCAGCTCGTCTTCCGCAAACTGGAGGGGTCCTTTGCCCAGAACCTCTGAGGTCGATCCGCGCCCCGCGATCGTGCTGAACGACGTGCGCAAGACCTTCAAGATCAAGCACACGCACTCCTTCAAGGAGACGTTCATCGCCGCGCTGCGGCGGAAGCCCCTGTCGAGCGACTTCAACGCGCTCGACGGCATCTCCATCTCGGTGCCCGAAGGCCAGTCGGTCGCGCTGCTCGGCCGCAACGGCTCGGGCAAGTCGACCACGCTCAAGCTCCTCTCCGGCGTCATGACTCCCGACCAGGGCTGGGTGCGCACGCGCGGCCGGATCGCGGGTCTGCTCGAGGTCGGCGCGGGATTCCATCCGGATCTCACCGGACGCGAGAACGTGTACCTGAACGCCGCGATCCTCGGTATGACGAAGGAGGAGACCGACGACCGCTTCGATTCGATCCTCGCGTTCTCCGAGATCGGCGACTTCATCGACACCGAAGTGAAGCATTACTCCTCCGGCATGTACTCGCGACTCGGCTTCTCGGTCGCGATCCACACCGAGCTCGACGTCCTCCTGGTCGACGAGATCCTCTCGGTGGGCGACGCCCAGTTCCGGCAGAAGTGCACCGCGAAGATGCTCGAGCTGCAGGACCAGGGGAAGACCATGTTCGTGGTCAGCCACAACGCCAGCCAGGTGCAGCAGCTCTGCGAGCGCGGCATCGTGCTCGAGAAGGGGCGGATGATCTTCGACGGCCCGATCGACGAGGCGGTCGAGTTCGTCAAGCCCCGAGGCGAAGACGACGAGAACCACCATCCCATCGTGGGCGCCATCTACGACCTGTACCGGCGCGATCCCGGCCGCTGGGGACGCCCGCTCGCGCCGCAGCGCGAGATCTCCGAGAACGGCGGCGGCTTCGTGCAGGAGTTCGACAAGGGCATGATCACGTCCTCCGCCGCGCTCGTCGACCGTCTCGGCGAGGACAAGGCGACCGTCGGCCTCGGCAAGGGCGTGTTCCTCGCCGCCTATCGCAAGGCCGGCGGCCCCGCGGGCCCCTGGGGATTCATGATCGGCGCCCCGACCGGCATCATCGAGAACTACGAGCTGCGCACCATGGAGTTCCAGAACGGCACGGCGGGTTTCGCGATCGAGGGCGGTATGCGCTTCGACGCGAACTGATCGCGTTTCCTAGGCGACCGGGTCCGCCGGTGCCGTCCCGGTCGCCGCGGCGCCTCCCTGCTGCTCGGCGACGAGGCGCAGCCGTCTCGACGCCAGCGTGGTCGCGCCGATCGTGATCATCGCCCCGAGCAGGATCGCCGCGCCCTCGCCGGAGGCGAGGATCCCGAGCGTCTCGCCCATCGAGACCGCGGCGATCGGGACGCCGAGCTGCGCGGCCGTCACGACGGCCGCGGGCCACGGCTGACGGAGCAGCACGGGGATGCAGTG
Organism: Leucobacter sp. HNU; assembly: GCF_047946755.1. Taxonomy (GTDB): domain Bacteria; phylum Actinomycetota; class Actinomycetes; order Actinomycetales; family Microbacteriaceae; genus Leucobacter. The sequence continues at coordinate 2,625,407 of NZ_CP178837.1, forward strand.
CACGAGCAGCGCGCCGAGGCCGAGAACCGCACCGAGCAGGATCGCCTGCGGATGGGTCACGAGGTGGCGGAGGTCGATGGACGCCCCCAGCCACACGAAGAAGATCGGCGCGAAGAGCCCCTCCGTGATCGCGAACAGCTGCTTGCCGAGCCGCTCCGGCTCGCCCGCGGCCGCGAGCGCGATCCCGCAGGCGAAGCCGGCGAGCATCACCGAGACGTGCAGCGCGGAAGCGATGGCGGAGACCGCGAACACCACTACCAGCCAGAAGCGCAGCTCGATCGCGAGCGAGTGCTCCCGGGACACCGCGCGGATCCGCGCCTCCACTCCCCGGGTGACGAGGAGCCGAGCGATCCAGGCCGCGACGAGCGCCGCCGCGATGACGGCGAGGGCTCCGAGACCCGCCCCGAGCGCGTTCTTCGGTTCGATGGCGAGCGGGAGCAGCACGATGCAGACCGCGTCGGCGACCGCCAGCTGCGGCAGCAGCTGCTCGAGCACGGGCACGTCGGTGCGCACTCCGGCGAGAGCGGGGAGCACCAGGCTCGCCGACGAGGAGGCGAGCAGCACCGCGTACAGCCATCCGTGATCGGTGCCGAAGAGCTGCGCGATCCCGAAGCCCAGCGGAACCGAGGCCGCGCCCACGACCGCGGCTCGCAGCAGGCCGGTGCGCATGCCGCGGCGCAGCGCAGGGTCGCGGATCGGCACGTGCGAACCGGCGACGACCATCACCAGGGCGAACCCGATCTGGCCGAGGAACGCGAACGTCGGCTCGCCGGGGTCGGCGATCCGGAACCCGCTCTGCCCGAGGATCAGCCCGACCGCGAGTTCTCCGATGACCACGGGCAGGCGGAGCCGGTCGGGCAGCGCGAGCAGCGGGCCGAGCAGCGCGACCGCGCAGATGAGCGCCAGCAGTGCGAATCCCATGTCGGCCTCCCTCGCTCAGAGCCGACAGTACCGCGCTGCGGCGGCGACCGGCTACTGCGCGCGATCTCCGGGGAGTCCGCCGCCCACGAAGCGGCGGAACAGCACCTTCTTCACGCCCGCGGGCAGCAGGCGGTACGCGCCCTTCACGACCACGTTGCGCAGGTACTGCCCCCGGGTGACGAAGCCCATGCGCAGCATCGCGCGCTGCAGGCGGGCCTCCGTCTTCGCCTCCGTCCAGCCGCCGCGGCGCTGGAACGATCCCGCTCCCACCCGGTACTTGAGCAGCGGCTCGGCGAGGTTCTCCACCTGCGCCCCCGAGGCGATCAGGCGGATCCCCAGCCAGTAGTCCTCCATCTTTCCGAACGGCTCATAGCCGCCGATCTTCGAGATGGCCTCCGCTCGGTACATCATCGTCGGATGGTTGAAGGGGTTGTGCGTGCGGGCGTGCTCGCGGATCCGCTCGGGCCCCGTCGGCGGGATGCGGAGCGCACCGGTGCGCTCCGGATCGTGTTCGAACTCGACCATGCCCGTGCCGACCAGGTCGTATCCCCGCTCGATGAGCGCCCACTGCCGGGCGAAGCGGTCCGGCACCGAGACATCGTCGGCGTCCATGCGTGCGATCACCGGCTGCGTCGCCCGCGCGAGACCGGCGTTCAGCGCCTCGGTGAGGCCGCGGTTCCGTTCGAGCCGCACCACCGTGACCGGGATCGGGCTGTCGCGCTCGATCCGCGCGATCTCCTGTGCGAGCGCGTCGGGCACGGGGCCGTCCTGCACGAGCACCGCCTCCGTCGGGCGCAGCGTCTGCTCGTCGACGCTGCTCTCAAAGGCGAGGCGCAGGAACCCGGCATCGTCGCCGGCGTAGACGGGCAGCAGCAGCGAGAAATCGGCCTGGGCGGTCATGCTTCTACTGTAGGGCGGCGGCGCTGCTGCGGTGGCTGCGGCGTGTGGGCTGCGGTGGCGCCCGGGTGGCCTTCGGAAGGAGATTCGGGCTCAGGAGGATGTTTCTGCGTGAATCGTCCTCCTGAACCCGAATCTCCTTCCGGGCGTCGACCTCTCCGGGCCCGCCCGACTCGGGGGATCACCCTCCCCACCTCGCGTATGCGCCCCCACGCCGGCGCAACCATCCACGGACCCCCTCATGCGGGTCCTCGAACACCCCAGGCCTCGAGACACTCGAGCATGTACCTCACCGCCTTCGTCGCACGTCACCACGGAATCGTCCGTTCGCAGGACGCGATCGCGCACGGCTATTCGCCCCATCGCATCGCGCAGGCCATCTCCGCGGGCCGCCTCTCCCGTCCCAGGCGGGGGTGGATCACGCTCCCCGGAGCCGACCCGGTCCTCGTGGAGGCGGCGAGCCACTCCGCGGTGGTGAGCTGTGTCACACGAGCGGAGCGGTTGGGTCTCTGGATCCCACGACCAGCCCGGCAGCTGCACCTCGCATCCCGGCCGAACGCCAAGGCCCGCGGCCCGGGTCCAGTCGTGCACTGGGCGACACCGCTCCTGCCGCGGTCGCCCGGCCAGCTCGAGGATCAGGTCGAGAACGCACTCGCCCTGATCGCGACCTGCCTACCGCACGAAGAAGCTCTGGTCATCTGGGAATCGGCGCTGAACCGCCGACTGGTTCAGCTGGCGTCCCTCGCCCGGCTTCCTCTCACCGGGCGAGCCCGGAAGATCCTCGCGGAGTGCCGGCCGTTCGCCGACTCGGGACTCGAGTCCCTCGTGCGCAGCCGCTTGGCCTGGCTCGGCGTCCGCATTCTGGAGCAGGTGCGAATCCTCGGTCACCGGGTCGATCTGCTCTTCGGCGATCGACTCGTGATCCAGATCGACGGCGGGACCCACGTCGGTCCGCAGCGCGAGGCGGACAACCGGCACGATGCGCTGCTGATGCTGCACGGGTATCGGGTGATCCGCCTGAGCTACGCGCAGATCGTTCACCGGTGGGAGGAGGTACACGAGCTCATCGTCGGCGCGATCGCACGCGGTGAGCATCTGGCACGGTAGCGAGCCGCCCGCTGCTCCCCTTGCCTCTCACTACTCGAGGTTTCCCGACCCCTCCTTGTGCCCTTGAACCCTTGAGCCCTTGAACCCTTGAGCCCTTGAGCCCTTGAGCAGGAGATCCGGGGTCAGAAGGAGGATGTGCGGGCTCGTCGTCCTTCGAGAGCCGGATCTCCTTCGCAAGGGGAGACGAGCCGGGCAGGAACAACGCCAGCCGATCCGCCCGGCGCAGGACCCTAGCGCTCGAGCAGTCGCACCTGCGCCAGGACGTCTTCGGGCACGCCCGCGGTGGCGAGCACCTCGCCGGACGGGCGCGGACGCGTGCGCCACCCGTCGCGCCAGCCGCGACGGAGGCCGTCCCGCAGCACCGCACGATCCCGCGACGCGCGGAAGGTGCGCACCCAGCGGCGGGCCGTGGCCGCGATGTAGAGCGCGTTCTCCCAGCCGTACAGGGCCTTCGAGAGGCGGAACACCCAGAGCTTGTTGCGCACCTCGAAGAAGAAGCGGGGGCCGGGGTCCGCATCGCTGGATCCGCGTTTCGCGGTCTTGTGGGTCACGACCGAGTCGGGCACGAACAGGCCTCGCGCGCCGCGGAGCAGCCGGGCCGAGTACTCGAAGTCGTCGTTCCACAGGAAGTAGTCGGCGATCGGCAGGCCCAGCTCGCGCACCCGCGCAGCGCGCAGGAACGCCGACACGAACGAGATGGATCGGATCTCCATCGCGCCGACCGATGCGGCGCGCTCGCGCTCAGCGCGCGATGCGCGGATCTTCGCCTTCGGCGTGTTCATCGGGTGGTCCGCGCCGTCGGTCCAGACCACGCGCGAGCCCATCACGGCGAGATCGTCCTGCCCGGTGGCGCGGTAGCGCTCGAACGCATCGAGCGCGCCCGCGAGCGCATCCGGGCCGGGAACCGTGTCGTCGTCCATGACCCACACCCAGTCGGTCGCGAGATCCGCGACCGCGGCGGCGATCCCCACGGCGAAGCCGCCGGCACCGCCCGTGTTCTCGGACAGTCGGATCAGGCGGGCCCGGTCGCCCCATTCGGCGAGCAGCTCGGCCGCGACCGCATCGGAGCCATCGTCTGAGGCGTTGTCGACCACCACGAGGCGATCCACCGGACGGCTCTGCGCCGCGAGCGCTTCCAGCGCTTCCCGCAGCAGCATCCGGCGATTCCACGCGACGAGCACCGCGGTCACCCGCACCCCGCCGGAAGCGCCTGCGCCGCCCGCGCTTTTCGCGACGGGCTCTCCCGAGACGCCCCCGCTCACGGCTTGCCGTCCTTCTTCGGGGTCGCCTTGACGATGCCCTGATCCACCAGCTGATGGATCGTGCCGAAGTCCGGATTCTCGGGATCGACCGCGGGCGGCACGAGCTCGACGTTGACGGGCGGGAACTCCCGCGACTTGCTCGCGAGGTCCACGAACCGGCCCAGCATCGAGCTCGGGATATCGGTCTCGACGAGCTGCTTGCCGGCGGTCGCGATGTCCTGGAAACGCGCCAGCACGTTGGTCGGGTTCATCTGCGCGAGGATCGCGGCCTGGAGCTCACGCTGCCGTTCCATGCGCGCGTAGTCGCCCGCCGCGGACCCGTAGCGCGAACGCGCGTACCACTGGGCCGTGTAGCCGTTCATGTGCTGCTTGCCCGGTTCGATCCAGCCGTCGACGCCGTTCTGGTACTGATCGCCGCCGATGGGCAGCCGCTCCTTCACATCGATCTCGATGCCCCCGAGCGCATCGATCAACTGCGAGAACGCGTCCATGTTGACGAGCACGTAGAACTGGATGTCGAGACCGGTCGCGCCTTCGACGGCCTCCTTGGTCGCCTCGATACCGGGCGAGGAGTGCTGCTTCTTCGCGTTCGGATAGAGCTCCGGGTAGAACAGCTCCGCCTCGGCGTAGACGCCGTTCAGGATGCAGCGGCCCACCTGGCAGCCGCCCCACTCGCCGAACTCGTTGGGACCGACGCCGAAGCCGTTCGGGTGCATCTTCGCCATCGGCGACCCCTTCGAGAAGGGCACGTTCGCGAGCTCGCGCGGCACGCCGATGATGGTGGACTGGCCCGTCTTCGCATCGACGCTCACGACCGAGATGCTGTCGGGCCGCAGCCCCTCGCGATCGGCGCCCGCGTCGGTGCCGAGCAGCAGGAAGTTGTAGCGTCCCTTGACGGGTTCGACCGCGGGCGCCCCCGCGAAGAGATCGTCGAGCAGCCCGCGGGTCGAAGCGACGGTGGTGGCGGCCCAGGCGGCGCCGAAGGCCGGGACGATGGTGAGCAGCACCGAGATCACCGCGATGGGCACGCGCCAGTTCGGCTTCACCCGCACCAGCTTGGTGAGCCGGAGCGTGTCGAAGCCGAGCACGAGCCAGAGGATCGCGTAGAACACGAGCAGCCAGGTCAGCACGAACAGGAACCAGCTGTTCGTGAACAGGGTGAGCGTGTCGGCGCGCGCGACGAGCAGGCCCACCAGGGTGAGCGCCCCGGCGAGGATCAGCACGACCGTCGCGGTGAGCCCGAAGCGCCCCAGCTTGCGGTTGCCGGCCAGCAGCTGCGCGCTGCCGGGCAGGACGAATCCGAGCAGCACCAGCCAGCGGGCCCGCTTGGTCATCAGCGGGGCGGAGCCGAGATCGGGGTTGCGGATCGGCCGCTCGAGCTCGATCGCGCTCATCCGGCGTACCCGCCGGGGTTGCCCGACTGCCAGGCCCAGGCATCCCGGCAGGCGTCCGCGAGGGAGCGGGTCGTGCGCCAGCCGAGCTCGGCGTTCGCCTTGGCGGGGTCCGCCACCATCTCGGCGACGTCGCCGGGGCGCGCGGGGACGACGTCGTAGGGCACCGGGCGCCCGGAGGCCTCCTCGAAGGCGCGGACGACTTCGAGGACGCTGGATCCCGTACCGGATCCGAGGTTGTACGCGGTGACCCCCGCTGCGATGTGCTCCAGCGCGGAGACGTGGCCCTCGGCCAGGTCCATCACGTGGATGTAGTCGCGGACGCCGGTGCCGTCCGGCGTCGGGTAGTCGCCGCCGAAGACGCTGAGCCGCTCGCGCTTGCCGACGGCCACCTGCGCGATGAACGGCATGAGGTTGTTGGGGATCCCGCTCGGATCCTCCCCGATGCGCCCCGAAGGGTGGGCGCCGACGGGATTGAAGTAGCGCAGCAGCACGGCCTCGAGCTCGGGCCAGGCCACCTGCGTGTCGCGCACGATCTGCTCGACCATCGCCTTCGTCCAGCCGTAGGGGTTGGTCACGCCGACGCCCGCGGGGTGCGCCTCGTCGATCGGCACGCGCTGGGGTTCGCCGTAGACCGTGGCCGAGGAGCTGAACACGAACTTGGTCGCCCCGCGCTCGCGCATGAGGTCGAGCACGGTGAGCGTGGAATCGAGGTTCACCCGGTAGTAGCGGGTGGGCTGCGCGACCGACTCGCCCACCGCCTTCAGTCCGGCGAAGTGGATGACGGCGTCGAATTCGACTCCGGCGAGTGTGGCACGGGCGGTCTCGCGCTCGGCGAGATCGGCCTCGATCACGGGGATCGTCCGCCCGCTCAGCGCCTCGACCCGGCGCACCGCTTCGGGGCTGCTGTTCGAGAAGTCGTCGACCACGACGACCTCGTGGCCTCGTTCCAGGAGCACGAGCGCCGTGTGCGAGCCGATGTAGCCGGCGCCGCCGGTGAGAAGTACACGCATAGCGTCTAGGGTAGGGCCGCTGCCGGGAGAGAACCTGCGACGCGCTCCGGAATCCGCGAAAGGCGGTTTCCGGTCCCGGCTGCGCGGCTCCGGGGGACAGTGACGCCGCAGGGTTACGATTCGGTGACGCTTCAGCGCGCTCCGGGTCTGCGCACAGCAATCGATTCCGTAGAATCGAGGCTGCCGGGCGTCTCACAGCTTGGCGGGGACGGAGGGGTTACGTGGCGACGCTCACGCTGATCGGCGAACCCTTCCCCAGCTGGGACAGCGCACTGCAGGCCGCGGCCGCGCAGGACCTCACGGAGGCGGTCGCCGTCGCCGCTCCCCGCGGGTGCAGCGCCCGACTGCTGATCGCCAAGGGCACCGAGGCTCCCGCGCTGGAATCGCCCCGAGCCCGCGTCGAAGCCCTGCCGTTGAAGGCGGGCATGCTGCCCGTGCTCTGGCAGTCCGGCGCCTCGGCCCGCCCCCTCGACGGCGAGTTCGTGCACGCGCTGACCCCGATGGTCCCGCTGCGCAGCCGCGACGACGGCGACGGCACGCAGACCTCGGTCGCGATCCCCCACGGCATCGCCTGGCAGGCCCCCGAGCTGATGGGGACCACCCAGGCTCGCCTCTTCCGGTCCTTCGTGCGCCGCGCGGTGCGCCTGGCCGACGTGATCGTCGCCTCGACTCACGCGACCGCGAGCGCGCTGCAGGATCACTTCGGGCCCGAGCTCCCGGTGCAGGTGCTCCCGCTCGCCGCGCCCACCCGGATCATGCGTCCGTCCGACGCCGCCGAACGGCGCATCGAGCTGGGGCTCCCGGCGCACTACGTGGTCACGACCTCGGCCCCCGGCGAGTTCGGGCGGCTCGAGTGGATCCTCGACGCCATGCGCGCGGATCCGTCGCTCCCGGCCCTCGTCGTGCTCAGCGGCAGCTTCCCCGCGCACGGCGATTCGCAGAGCGCCGAGGGCGCTGATCCGAAGCTCGCGGCGGCGATCCCGACGGAGCTGCAGCACCGCGTCTCCGTGATCCGCCCGCGCGAGCTCGAGGACATCGGCGCGGTCCTCTCGGGCGCCGAGCTGCTCGCGCTGCCCCAGGTCGGCATCGGCACCGGCTACGAGCTGCTCGCCGCGCTGTCGGCGGGGGTGCCCGCCCTGCACGGCGGCAGCGCCGTCGCGGCGGAGATCGCCTTCGAGGGCGGGATCGGGGCGGAGGACGCGACGACCTTCGCCGACGAGCTCTCCCGGATCATGCGCGACGACGCGGAGCGCTCCCGGCTCTCCGTGCTCGCCGAGGACCAGTCCCGCTCGTACTCCTGGGCCAGCACCGCGTGGCACCTGTGGGAGATCCACGCCAACATCTGAGCCCGCTCGCGCGGGGCCTCAGCCGCGCGCGTTCCGCGCGTACCCGATCGCGGCCGCCCCGGCGGCGACCGCTGCGGCGGCGATCAGTGCGACGGTACCGCCCCAGCCCCAGTGGGCAAACACGAGGCCGCCGAGACCGCCGAGCAGGGCCGAGCCGATGTAGTAACCGAGGTTGTAGAGCGAGGGCGCGAGGCTGCGACCGGCATCGGCCCGTCGGCCGATCAGACCGCTCGCAACGGTGTGGGCGCCGAAGAACGCTCCGGTGAACAGCACGAGCCCGAGGATCACCGCCGGGAGCCAGGGCAGCAGCATGAGCGCGAGCCCGAGGAGCATGAGGGCGATGCACCCGAGCTGCACCCGCACGGGCGACTCGATGCCGGCGAGCGGACCCCGGTTCCGACCGCGGTGCACTCGCGCGACGACCGCCCACACCTGGCGCGACGCGACCGCGCCGGCCAGATAGGCGAGGAAGAGCCACGACACCTGGGCCGTGCTCAAGCCGAACGGGGATTCCTGCAGGCGGAAGCCGAGCACGTTGTAGACGGCGACGAACCCGCCCATCAGCAGGAACCCCTGCGCGATGAGAACCCGGACACCCGGGTTGCGGAGGTTGGCGAGGAACGCACGACCGAGCGGCAGCGCGGGCCCCGGCGGGATGCGGGTCGCCGGGATCAGCGCGAGGAACAGCGCTGCGGAGGCGACCGAGCAGAGAGCGACCGCGGCGACGCCCCACCCCCAGCCGCAGGCGTCGCCGACGAGACCCGAGACGACTCTGCCGGCGAGCCCGCCGATGGTGGTGCCCGCGACGTAGCTGCCGACGGCCGCCCCGAGCGCCGCGGGCGTCACGATCTCGGCGAGCGCGGTCACGGCCAGCGCGGGGAGCCCTGCGAGGGCGAGTCCTTCGAGGAAGCGGACCGCGATGAGCGCGGGGAGCGTCGGCATGAGCGGCACCAGCAGCCCGATGGCGAGCGCGAGGAGCACCGACCAGCGCATCGCGACCACGCGACCGATCCGGTCGGAGACACGGGCCCAGGGCACGACCCCCACGGCCACGCCCAGCGTGGCCGCGCCGATCACCCAGGAGACGGCGCCCGGGTCGCTGCGGAACTCGTGCGCCAGCTCGGTCAGCACGCCCTGCGGAGCGTACAGCTGCGCGAAGGTGGCGAAGCCGGCGCCGAAGAGCGCGACGAGGGCGCGCTTCGCGATCCGGCTGCCGCCCGGAACCCGGGGATCCGACGCGCTCACGCGCCGAAACCGCTACTCGGCGGCCGGAGCCGCGGCCTCGGCGGCGACGCGCGCGCGCAGCGCGCGGTTCTTCTGCTCCACCTGCGCCTCGAGGTCGGACGCGTAGGCGTCGAGCTGCGCCGCCACCGCGGGGTCGCTCGCGCCGAGGATCCGGGCGGCGAGGAGGCCCGCGTTCTTCGCACCGCCGATGCTGACGGTCGCGACCGGGATCCCGCCGGGCATCTGCACGATCGACAGCAGCGAGTCGAGCCCGTCGAGCTTGGCGAGCGGGACGGGGACGCCGATCACGGGCAGCGTGGTCATCGAGGCGACCATGCCGGGGAGGTGCGCGGCACCCCCGGCGCCCGCGATGATCGCGCGCAGGCCACGGCCCGCGGCGGATCGGGCGTAGTCCACCATCTTGTCGGGTGTGCGATGGGCGCTGACCACCTCGACCTCGTGCGCGATCCCGAACTCGCGCAGCACGGCCACGGCGTCGGCCATGACGGAGTAGTCGGAGTCGGAGCCCATGATGACGCCGACCAGGGGCTGCACGCGCTCACCAGTCATATCGCCTATCGTAGCGATGCCCGGAGCCTCCCACCGCTCGTCGCCCGCCTGCCCGGATTCCCTGATTGCGGTTCGCTCGCGCGGATGCCTATGCTGAGGGCGCCCGCGCGGCGGGCGACGAGCGGAGCCGCCCCGCGGAGCGGCGGAACGAGGGAGTCGGGATGAGCGCAGCCGAACCCGCGCAGCCCGGCCCGCCCGGCCCGCAGAGTCCCCGCACCAGACCGGTTCCCCCACCCCGGTTCAGCGAGCCGGCCGACAGCACCGTGCCGCTCGTGCTCCCAGGTCCGCCCATCTCGGTCGTGCTCGGGCCCGCGCCGCGGAGGGGCGCCGCGACGGCCGCTCACGAACCCGCGGAACCCCCGGCACCGGCCCCGGCACCCGCAACACCGGCGCCCGCAACACCGGCGCCCGCAACACCGGCGCCCGCAACACCCGCCGCACCGGCACCCGCAACACCGGCACCAGCGGCACCCGCAGCGCCAGCACCGGCGCCAGCCCCGACACCGGCACCGCACACGATCTCCGAACTCGCGCTCGACGATGACGACCTGGAGCTGACCATCGTCGTCCCCCGCGGGGCTCTCCTCACCGATTGGAACCTCGTCGACCGCGACGGGACCGCGTTCCGGCTGCACCGCAGCAACGTGCTCGGCCGCAGGCCGTCCGGGGCCGGCGCACCCGAGCACGCGCAGCTGGTGCTGCTCTCCGACCCCGATCGGGTGCTCTCGCGTACCCACGCGCTGCTCGAGGTCATCGACGACGAGGTCTGGGTGACCGATCTGCACTCCACGAACGGGAGCGCGGTGCGCGAGCCCGGGCAGCCCGCCCGGCGTCTCGAGCCGGGCACGCGCGTGCGCGTGCTGCTCGGCAGCGTGCTGAGCTTCGGCGGACGCACGGTCTCGTTCGCGTACGACGGGCACGGCCCCCGGGCCTAGAGGTCGAGCAAGGAGTCCTCATCACCCTCTATCGCGAACCCAAAAGGCTCCCATTGAGGCCTGGTTCACCCATGCGTGTTCGCTCAGCCGGATGTGAACGTTCCGCCGGACAGATCTGCCAGAACTCATCCGGCTGAGCGTTCACATCCGGCTGAGCGAACACGCGATCGAATCGGAGGTACGAGGAGAACCACCGGCGCCCCGAAAAGGCAATGTGCGCGAAATCCCAGCCCGAGCCGGCGGTTCCCCGTCAGCCAGGCCGCCCGGTTCGAGCAGGCGGCCCCGAGTTGAACATGCGCGCGGCGGCGAGCGCCTCGGCTCGCACGGCGGCGAGGTCGTCGCCGGTGACGGTGACGTGGCCGACCTTCCGGCCGGGGCGCGGCTGCTTGTCGTAGCTGTGGATCTTGGCCGAGGGGTGCGCGGCGAGCACCTCGGCGTAGCGGACCGGCATGGGGCCTTCGGCGGGACCGCCGAGCACGTTCACCATGACGGCGGCGGGCCGGGTCATCGCGGTGTCGCCGAGGGGCAGGTCGGCGACGGCGCGCAGGTGCTGCTCGAACTGGCTCGTGACGGACCCCTCGATCGAGAAGTGCCCCGAGTTGTGGGGGCGCATGGCGAGCTCGTTGACGAGCACGCGGCCGTCGCGGGTCTCGAACATCTCGACGGCGAGCACGCCGGTGACGCCGACGCCCTCGGCGACCGCGACTCCGATGCGGGCGGCCTCGTCGAGGGTCGCGGGATCGGCGACGGGGGCCGGTGCGAGCACCTCGGCGCAGACGCCGTCGCGCTGGATCGTCTCGACGACGGGCCAGGCGCGGGTCTCGCCGGAGGGGCGGCGGGCGACGAGCTGCGACAGCTCGCGGGTGAAGTCGACCAGTTCCTCGACGAGCAGCTGCCCGCCGCGGCCGTCCTCCGCGAGGGCGGCGAACCAGTCGCGCACCTCGCTCGCGTGGGAGACGACGCGGACCCCCTTGCCGTCGTAGCCGCCGCGGGCGGTCTTCACGACCGCGCGGCCTCCGTGGCCGTCGATGAAGGACTGCAGCGCGGTCTCGTCGGCGACGGCCGCCCAGGCGGGGACGGGGATGCCGAGTTCGCCGAGCTTCTGCCGCATGAGGATCTTGTCCTGGGCGAACTGGAGCGCGTCGGGGCGCGGGTGGACGGCGACGCCGCGGGCCTCGAGCTCGCGCAGGATCTCTCCGGGCACGTGCTCGTGGTCGAAGGTGATGACGTCGACCGTCTCGGCGAAGGCGTACACCGTCTCGGGGTCGCGGTAGTCGCCGACCCGGTCGGCGGCGCGCTCGGCGCTCGACCCCTCGTTCTCGGCGAGCACGCTGATGCGCAGGCCGAGGTGGATCGCGGGCGGCACCATCATGCGGGCGAGCTGCCCGCCGCCGATGACGCCGATGCGGATGCTGCCGATCTCTTCGATGCTGCTCACCCGATCCATTTTGCCAGGCGGCGACGCGCCGCGCGTCACCGACAATGGTTGACGCCAGACAACAAGACGCATATAGTTGCATTCCGTCAACGATTTGCGACCCCATCCGCGGGTCCGATCCGACTCCCCGTGCCGGCACGACCGCGCGACGCCCCCGGTGTCGCCGCCGGGCGCCGCGCACGCGCACCGAACGCACCGATCAGCAGAACAGGACCCCAGCACTCCAGATGTCCAGCACGGCAACACGATCCACACCCGACGGCGCCCCCGCGATCCCGGTCGCCTCCGCGAACGACGAGGTCCTGCACGGCCGAGCGAAGGCCTGGGCCCTCACCGGCCTGTTCCTCAGCATGGCCGTCTCGATGCTCTCGATGACGGTGGTCGGCACCTCGATGCCGATCATCATCGCCGACCTCGGCGGCGACCAGGCCGCGTTCACCTGGGTGGTCACCGCCACCATGCTCGCAAGCGCCATCTCGACGCCGATCTGGGGCAAGCTCGCCGACCTCACCAGCAAGAAGGTGCTGTTGCAGGCCTCGCTGATCATCTTCACCCTCGGATCCGCCCTCGCCGGCACCGCCGAGGGCCCCGGCTGGCTCATCGCGTTCCGCGTGCTGCAGGGGCTCGGCGCCGGCGGCCTCGGCGCGCTCGGACAGATCGTGCTCGCCGAGATCATCAGCCCGCGCGAGCGCGGCAAGTACATGGGCATCATGGGCGCGATCATGGCCGTCTCGACCGTCGGCGGCCCGCTGCTCGGCGGCGCCATCACCGACTCGATCGGCTGGCGCTGGAACTTCACTGTCGCCGTCCCCATCGCCGTCGTCGCGATCATCGTGCTGCAGCGCACCCTCCACCTCCACACCGCCCGCCGCAAGGTGAAGATCGACTACCTTGGCGCATCGCTCATCTCGATCGGCTTCGCGAGCCTCCTCATCTGGGTCACGCTCGGCGGCACCCAGTTCGACTGGTGGTCGTGGCAGACCGCGCTCATGGTGGGCGGCGGCATCGTGCTGCTCATCGCGGCCGTGGTCGTCGAGCTGAAGGTCGAGGAGCCCCTGATCCCGCTCGGCCTGTTCAGGAACCGCACCTTCACCATGGCCGTCATCGCGAGCCTCGCGGTCGGCCTGGCCATGTTCGGCACCTCGGTGTTCCTCGGCCAGTACATGCAGCTCGCGCGCGGCAAGACCCCGACCGAGTCCGGCCTGCTCACCATCCCGATGATGGCCGGCCTGCTCATCGCATCGACGCTCGTCGGCCAGATCATCTCGCGCACGGGCAAGTGGAAGCGCTACATGGTGGCGGGATCCTTCCTGCTGCTCGCGGGCCTGCTCCTGCTCGGCCAGCTGCGCTACGACACCTCCCTCTGGTACGTGGGCGCATCGATGTTCGTGCTCGGCGCCGGCGTCGGCATGTGCATGCAGAACCTCGTGCTCGTCGTGCAGAACACCGTCTCGCCCGACCAGATCGGCGTCTCGAGCTCGGCCGTCACCTTCTTCCGCACCATCGGCGGCACGGCGGGCATGTCGGCGCTCGGCGCGATGCTCTCGCACCAGATCGTCGACTTCGTGAAGGACGGCCTCGCCGCGCTCGCGAAGACCGATCCCGCGGCGCTGGCCGGCGCCGACAAGCTCGCCGGCGGCACGATCCCGAAGGTCGCCGAACTGCCCGGGCCGATCCGCACCGTGGTCGAGGCGGCCTACGGCCACGGCATCGGCGACGTGTTCCTCGCCGCCTCCCCGATCGCGATCATCGCGATCGTCGCGATCATGCTCCTGCCGAACCTGCCGCTGAGCAGCAAGAGCGCCGCCCAGCAGCGCTCCGAACTCGCCGCGAAGAACGCCGCGGACGAGGCCGAGCGCGCGGGCCTCGCAGCAACCGGACGTTAGGCTCGAATCATGCAGGATCAGCGGGATGCGGACGAGGCCACCGGCGACGGTGCGACCCCGGAGGGCGTCGCGCCCGGCGGCATCGACGGCGGCGTGCTCGACAGCCGCATCGCCGAGATCATCGCCGAGTTCTCGGAGGTGTTCGCCTACGCCCGCACCCGCTGGGCCCGGTTCGCCGAGGAGGTGCACCCGGAGCTCAAGGGCGTCGGCATGATCGTGCTGCAGCTGATCGTGAAGAAGGGCCCCATCACGGCCACCCGGATCGCGCAGATGCTCGACATGGACAAGGCGATGGTCAGCCGCCAGGTGGCGAAGCTCCGAGACCTCGACATGATCGACGCCGAGCCCGCGCCGGAGGATCGCCGCGTCGTGCTCCTGACCCCCAGCGCGAACGCCGTCGAGCTGCTCGACGGGCTGCGCGACCGCTGGGCGCACGGCTACCACGAGCGGTTCCGCGGCTGGACCCTGGCCGAGCTCGAGGTGATGCGCGACGGACTGCACCGCTTCAACGCGACCGCCGACCTCTCGATGCCCGACGGCCCGGCCGCGCGCTGCGTGCGCGAGCAGGGCTCCGATCCGAGCCCGGACTAGTCCCGCGCGCCCCGCAGTGCGTGCCGACAGGCGGCGAGGTCGGCTCCGGCGGCCCGCAACCAGCGCGCCGGCTCGGCGAGGGAACGTTCGGCGCTTCCCGCGAGTTCGGTGAGCGAGACGATCGAGGCGAAGCCCGAGAGCGGCGCATCGGTCGCGATCCGACCGGCGACGAGCGCGACGGGCACTCCCGCCGAGCGAGCGAGCTCGGCGACGTAGCCCGGCGCCTTTCCGTCGGCCGACTGCCCGTCGAACGCGCCCTCCCCCGTGATCACGAGATCGGCTCCCGAGAGGGCGTCGGCGAGCCCGATCAGCTCGGCCACCTCCGCCGCGCCCGGGAGCAGTTTGGCGCCGAGCACCGTGAGGGCTCCGCCGACGCCGCCCGCGGCGCCCGCGCCGGGAGTCGCGGGATCGAGGCCGCAGAGCGCCGCGAACCGGCCCATCGCCGCATCGACACGGGCGCGAACGGCCGGATCCACGAGCCCCTTCTGCGGCCCGAACACCTCGGCGGCTCCTCGCGGCCCCGTTAGCGGGTTCGAGACGTCGGTCAGGACGAGGGTCTCGGGCAGCTTCCGGAGCCCGCCGAGATCGACCCGCTCGAGGTCGAGCAGACCGCGCGCGCCGGCCGCGATCGGGACGCCCGCCCCGTCCAGCAGGCGCGCGCCGAGCGCCGTCAGCGCACCGGCACCGCCGTCGGTGGAAGCGCTCGATCCGATGCCGAGCACGAGACGCGAGACGCCGTGGCCGAGCGCGGCCGCGATGGCCGCACCGAAGGCCTCGCTACCGGCGTCGAGCGGGCGACCGGTGCCCACGCGCTCGATCCCGCAGATGACGGCGAGCTCGATCACCGCGGTGCCGCGGGGCGCGTCCGGAGCCGGTGGGAGCAGCAACCAGTACGGGTCGCCATGGCCGCCGTCGCCGAGCGGCATCCGCACCGCCTCCGGACGGGCCGCGGCGAACGCGGCCACCGTCCCCTCCCCGCCGTCGGCCATGGGTCGCAGGAGCAGCCGGGCGCCGGGCTCGACGCTCGCCCAGCCGTCGGCGAGGGCCGCGGCCGCGGCCACCGCGGAGATCGTGCCCTTCAGGCTGTCCGGTGCGACGACGACGCGGGTCAACCGACCTCCTCGGATCCGATCCTCTGCTCGAGCATGCGACGTGCGCCGACGGACCCCCGTCAGACCGCGCGCAGGATCACGGCGCTGCCCTGGCCGCCCCCGCCGCAGATGCCGATCGCGCCGAGCGTGCCGGGTCCGGCCTCGGCGAGCTGCCGGGCGAGGGTGCCCACGAGGCGGGCGCCCGAGGCGCCGATCGGGTGACCGAGCGCGATCGCGCCGCCGTGAGGGTTGACGACGTCGCCGCCGATGCCGAGCTCCTTCGTCGACTGGATCCCGACCGAGGCGAACGCTTCGTTGATCTCGACGACCGCGAGGTCCTGCGCGGTCGCGCCGCCGGGGACCTTCGCGAGCGCCGCAGTGATGGCGCGCGACGGCTGCGAGTGCAGCTGGGTGTCGGGGCCGGCCACGAGCGCGGTCGCCTCGACGCGGGCCAACGGCGTGACGCCGAGCCGTTCGGCGGCGGCCTCGCTCACGAGCACGAGCGCGGCGGCGCCGTCGGTGATCGGCGACGCGTTGCCCGCGGTGATCCCGCCGTCCTTGGCGAACGACGGACGCAGGCCGGCGAGCACCTCGACGGTGGTGTCGGCGCGGATCCCGTCGTCGGCCGAGACGACGGTGTCGCCGCGGCGCGAGGTTACGGTGAACGGCGCGATCTCACCGGCGAAGAACTCGGCCGACGCCGCGGCGCGCTGGTGCGAGGTCGCTGCGAAGGCGTCCTGCTCCGCACGGCCGATGCCGAGGGGGACGTTGCCCTGCTCCGTGAGCGCGCCCATGGCGACCTGGTCGAACGCGTCCGACAGGCCGTCGTGCTCGGTCGTGTCGATGAGCTGCGCAGTGCCGTACTTCGTGCCCGCGCGCAGCGGGATCACGTGCGGCGCGAGCGACATCGACTCCTGGCCGACGGCGAGCACGACCTCGGCCTCGCCCGCGGCGATGAGGCGAGCCGCCTGCGACACGGCCTCCGCGCCCGAGAGGCAGACGGCGTTCAGCGTGATCGCGGGCGTCTCGAGCGGGATCCCCGCGCCGACCGCGGTCTGGCGGGCGGGGTTCTGACCCGCCCCGGCCTGCAGCACCTGTCCGGCGACGACCGCGTCGACGTCCTCCGGCCGGATCCCGGCGCGCTCCAGCGCCGCGGACGCGGCGTGCGCACCGAGCGCGGTCGCGGGCTGCGCGGCGAGCTGCCCGGTGAAGCGGGTGAACGGGGTGCGGGCGTACCCGGCGATGAGCGCGTTCATGCGTGTGCCTCCTCGAAGGTTCGAGCGCGGCGGTGCGAGCGCCCCGCCGCCTGCACAGCATCCTGCCCCATTCGGCCGCGAGCCGCCCGGCCCACTCTGCACCGCCGAGCACCGCCACACCGTGCAGGCCCGCGCGATCGGGCACCGGGCGCGGGAGCCGGGGACACGGGCGGGACCGCAATAGGCTGGATCGCATGCCTGACGCGCCTTCCGCACCCGATGCGCCGACGCACGCCGCGGACGCCCCGGAACGCGCCCCGCGACGCGGTCGTCGACGCACCCCGCGACGCGGTCTGCAAATCGGCCTCGGCGTCGCGCTCGCGGCCGCGCTCGCCGGCGGCTACGTCGCCGCGTGCGCGCTCGCGCCCCTGCCCGATCTCGAGCCGCGCCTCTCGATCGATGCCGAGCAGACCTTCCGCCCGGATCCCGAGATCAGCGCGCAGCGCACGGTGAACCGCCAGTCGAAGCCCACCGCGCTCGGCTGGGCCGGCGACTCCGGTGCGTGGACCAACGACTTCGACACCCCGCGGCAGATCGCGAGCATCACGAAGCTCGTCACGGTGCTCGTCTGCCTGGACGCGAAGCCGGTCGAGCCCGGATCGGACGGCCCGAGCTACGTGCTCACCGAGCGGGACGCGGAGATCCGCCGGACCGTGCTGGAATCCGACGGCGTCGTCGCGGACGTGCCGGTGGGCCGCAAGCTCACGACCCGGCAGTTCATCGAGCTGGCGCTGCTCCCCTCGTCCAACAACTACGCGATCGGCTACGCGGAGCGGGTGTTCGGATCGAACGCCGGATTCCAGAAGGCCGCCGCCGCGTGGGCCGAGAAGCACGGCCTCAAGACCCTCCGGGTCTCGGAGCCGAGCGGCCTGTCGGAGCGGAACGTCGCGAGCGCGGTCGACCTCGTCGAGGTCGGGCGCCTCGCGCTCGCCGATCCGCTCGTCGCCGAGGTCGTCGCCGAGCCCTGGGCGGACATCCCCGGCATCGGACCGATCTCGAACTCGAACCCGCTCATCGGGGACGCGAACGTGATCGGGCTCAAGACCGGGACCCTCAGCAGTGCGGGCTTCAACCTGCTCGCGGCCCGCAAGGATCGCGTGGGCGACCGCGAGGTGGTCAGCATCGCCGCGGTGCTCGGCCGCCCCGACGGTTCGGCTCGGGCGCGGGACGCGCGCGCCGTACTGCGCGACGCCCCGAAAGCCGCCGACGAGGTCGCGCTGGTCGAGGCCGACACGAAGGTCGGCACCGTACGCACCTGGCAGGGCGAGACGATCGAACTGCGAGCGACGCGCGCTGCCGCGGCGGTCCTCCTGCCCGACGAGACCGCGTCGCTGCGGGTGCGGATCGGCGCCCTCGGCGCCGGCGAGGCCGGACGCTCGGTCGGCGTGATCCGCACGAAGGCGCCGAGCGGTGCTGCGACGGTTCCCGTGGTCACCGCCCGAGCGATCGAGCGTCCTGACCTGTGGTGGCGCGTCACGCACCCCGCGACGGCGTTCGCGGGGTACTTCGGGGGCTGAGGCTCACGCTGGGCCGCTCGCCCCGCATGTGCGCCCGCGCTCGCCCGCACCGAATTCGGGTGCGGCGAATGGCGGCTTCCCCGCGCGAGGAACCCGCCATATGCCGAACCCGAACCGGAGGATCGGCTCCGGGCGCCCGAACCGGAAGATCGGCTCGGCCGCGATCGGCTCAGGCCTCCGCGACGAGCGCGCCGTCGGCGAGTCGGCGCACGACGCCGGTCAGATGGTCCACCCCGGCGATCAGATCCGCGTCCCTCGTGAACTCCGCGAGGTTGTGCGAGACCCCGTCGACGCTCGGCACGAACAGCATCACCGTCGGCACCGCGTCCTTCATGTTCGTCGAGTCGTGCCCCGCGACCGTCATGACCCGGTCGTGCGTCAGCCCGAGCTCCTCCGCGACCTCGCGCGCCAGCTCCACACCGTCCTCGGGGTACGGATTCTGATCCCAGCTGTGCTCGGCCGTGATCTCGATCCCGACCCGGTCCTCGCGCTGCACCCGCTCCACGGTGCGCATGAGCGAGGCGTGCGCGGCGCGGATCACCTCGGCGCTCGGCGAGCGCAGGTCGAGCAGCAGCTCCACCTCGCTCGCGACGACCACGGGCGAGTTCGGATACACGTTCAACTCGCCGCACGCGGTGTGCAGGACACCCGGCTCGAACTCGTCGACGAGCTCCCGCGCCGCGACCACGAGGCGCGCGGCGCCGAGCAGCGCGTCGCGGCGGTCGGCCATCAGCGTCGAGCCGCTGTGCGCCTGCTCGCCCGTCACCCGGAACTCGAACTTGTGCGCGGCCCAGGTCGCGTTCACGAGGCCGATCGTGACCCCGTCCTCCTCCATGCTGCGGCCCTGCTGCACGTGGATCTCCGCGTACGAGGCGACGTCGAGACCGTCGAGGTCGCCTCGCTCGTCGATCGCGTCGAGCGCGTCGACCACCGACACGCCATGCGGATCCGTCGTCGCGAGCGCCGTCTCGAGCGGCAGCTTGCCGGTGAACACCGAGCTGCCCATCATCGACGGCTTGAAGCGCGACCCCTCCTCGTTGAACCAGTTGACGACCGCGAGGTTGAACCGCGGCGTCCGCCCCGAGGCGCGCAGTTCGTCGGCGACGCGGAAGCACGCGTGCGCCGACGCCATCACGCCGTAGGCGCCATCGAATCGGCCGGCAGTTGGCTGCGAGTCCATGTGGGATCCCGTGAGCACGTAGGGCGCGCCGGGCACGAGTTCGAGCAGGCCGAACTGGTTGCCGATCGCGTCGCGGCGCACGGCGAATCCGCGCGACTGGAGCAGTTCGGCGAACCAGGCCCGCTGCTCGCCGTCGGCGCCGCTCGCGGCCTGGCGGTCCACGCCGCCGGTGCCGGGCACCGCGCCGAACCGCGAGTGCACGGCCCAGTCGGCGAGGAAGCGCGCGTCGAGGTCTGCGTTCCGGGGCTCGTCTGCTGCGTCATCATGCGTCCTTCCGGGTGGTGCGGGAATCGTAGCTCAGTCGCCCGCCGAGCACGGTCGCGACGATGGCTAGGTCGGCGATCCGCGGGGCGTCGACGGGCGATGCCGAGAACACGGCGAAGTCGGCGAGCTTGCCCCGCTCGAGGGTGCCGACGTCGGCGATCCGCCCGGTGGCGCGCGCCGCCCACTCGGTGTGGGTGCGCAGCGCCTCCTCCGGGGTGATCGCCTCGTCGGGTCCGAGCAGCGCGCCGCTGTCGGTGCGCCGGTCGACGGCCGCCTGCATGCCGCGGCGCAGGTCGTTGTCGGCGACGGGCAGGTCGGAGGATCCGGCGAGCACGATGCCGGCGTCGATCACCGAGCGTCCGCGGTAGAGCCAGGGCGCGCGATCCGGGCCGACGCGGTCCGCCATCTGGTCGCCGATGGGCCCGATGAAGCCCGCCTGCGGGGTGACGGCGACCGCGAGCCGGCCCGCGCGCTCCACCTGGTCGGGGCGGGCGATGCCGAAGTGCTCGATCCGGCAGGGGACGGCGAGCCGGCCGTAGCGCTCCTGCGCCTCCTCGATGAGGTCGAGGGCGAGGTCGATCGCGGCGTCGCCGATGGCGTGCAGGGCGAGCGGCCAGCCCGCACGGTAGGCGCCGAGGGCGCGCTCGCGGTAGACCGCTGGCTCGTCGAGCAGGTAGCCGGTGTTGTGGTCGTGCCCGCAGTAGTCCTCGGTGACCGCGGCGGTCGCGCCGAGCAGCGAACCGTCGAGGAACACCTTCACGTGCCCGAAGCGCACGGCGTCGTCGCCGAAGCCGAAGCGGATGCCGAGGTCGAGACCGGCCCCGGATCCCTCGCGGTGGAAATCTGCGGCGTGCGCGGTGAGCGGCCGCAGCGCGTCGATCGCCGGCATGAGCTGAGCGCGGGCGTGCAGCCGCCCCCGCTCCGCGGCGGCCTGGTAGGCCGCGACCTCGATCGGGCTGTGCCCGATCCAGCCGCCGCCGACGCCCGCCTCCGAGAAGCTCGTGATGCCCTGCGCCGCGTACCGCGAGGTCGCGGCGTCGAGCGCCTCGACCAGCCGCTCGGTCGAATACGGCAGCAGCAGCGCCTGCACGAGGCCCTGCGCCGCCTCCTCGACGAGCCCGGTCGGTCGGCCCTCGCCGTCGCGCACGACCACGCCGCCGACGGGGTTCTCGAAGCCGGGTTCGAGCGCGCCGACGAGCCGCAGGGTCGCGGTATTGGTGATCGACGCGTGGCCGGAGGTGTGCCGCAGATAGAGCGGACGGCCGCCGGTGAGGGCGTCGAGCCGGTCGATCTCGGGGAAGCGGTCCCCGTGGTGCGCCTGGTTGAAGCCGGTGCCGTGCACCCAGGCGTCGGGATCACCCGCCGCATCGAGCCGCTCGACCTCGGCGGCGATCAGCGCGTAGAGCTCGTCGAGGCCGCGGGCGCGGCTGAGGTCGATCGCGGCGAGGCCGAGCCCCCACCAGGCGGTGTGGCAGTGGGCGTCGATCAGGCCGGGCGTCACGCAGGCGTCGCCGAAGTCGAGCGTGCGCTCGGCGTCGAGCCCCGCGATCTCCTCGTCGAAGCCGACGATCCGGTCGCCGATCACGCCGACGGCGGTGGCGCGCGGGCGGGTCGCATCGAGGGTGATGATCTCGGTCGCGCGCAGGATGAGGTCGAGTCGCATGGCTGGGGTGTCTCCGGTTCGTTCAGCTCGGGGGTACGTTCGGGGGCCGCGGCGCTCAGGTCGCGGCGCTCAGGCCGCGATCTCGGCCGATGCGGGCGGCATGACCCGCGAGTCGATGCGGACGTGGATCAGCGCGGGCCCGTCGGCGGCGAGCGCCCGGTCGAGGGCGCCGGCGAACTCCCCGGTGCGCTCGACGAGTTCGCCGTGCCCGCCGAAGGAGCGCATCCACGCCGCGAAGTCGGGGTTCGCCATGCGGGTGCCCGAGGGGCGGCCCGGGTAGTGGTGCTCCTGGTGCTGCACGATGGTGCCGTAGATGCCGTTGTCGACGACGATCACGAGCGGGGAGCCGCCGTGCGCGATGGCCGTGGCGATCTCCTGCCCGTTCATGAGGAAGTCGCCGTCGCCGCAGACGGCGACCGCGCGGCGGTCGGGGAAGGCGAGCGAGGCCGCGACCGCGGCGGGGACGGCAAGGCCCATCGCGCCGTTGCGCGCGCCGACGAGGCTCGCGGGATCGAGGTGCCGCACGAAGCGGTGCGCCCAGATGGTCGCGTTGCCGGCGCCGAAGGTGAGGACCGCGCGGCCGTCGAGCCGCGCGTCGAGCTCGCCGAATGCGACGCCGAGGTCGACTCCGGCGGCGACGGCCTCGGCGACCGCGGCCGCGTCCCCGTGATCGCCGGCCCCGCCGGCGACCGATGCGTCGGAGCGGTGGGCGGCGAAGCGCTGCTGCGCGGCGGCGCGCCCGCGCATCCAGGCGTCGCCGCGGGATCCGCGGGCGGCCGTCGGGTCGGTGGCCGCGAGGGCGGTCGAGAACTCGGCGGGTGCGGAGAGGATCTGCTGGTCGATGCGGCCCGCGTGCTGCACGGCCTCGGGGTCGAGCGAGACGAGCACGGTCTCGGCGTCGAAGCCGAGCGTGTAGCCGTCGCTCAGCACGTCGGAGCGCGAGCAGCCGACGAAGACGAGCAGGTCGGCCTCGGCGTAGCCGGCCGCCACCGCGTCGGCGCGGCCGTAGCCGAGCCAGCCGGCCCAGGCGCCGCCCGCGTGCGGCACCGCATCGTAGGCCCGCCAGTCGCAGAACACGGGCACTCCGGCGGCCTCCGCCCAGTCGAGCAGCGCGCGTCCCTCCCCCGCATGCCAGCCGTCGCCGCCGGCGACGATCGCGGGGCGCTCGGCACCCGCGATCCGGGCCACGAGGGCGGCGAGCTCGGCCGGCGCCGGCACGGGCCGGGGCGACGCGACGGGGGCGGGCGTCGCCGCGTCGGTGCGGTGCACGAGCACGTCTTCGGGAAGCCCCACCACCACGGGGCCGGGGCGGCCCGCGGCGGCGATCCGCATGGCCTCGGCGACGAGCTCGCCCGCGCGATCCGCGTCGTCGATCGTCATGACGCGCTTCGCGTTGGAGCCGAACCAGCCGCTCAGGCTGAACTCCTGGAACGCCTCGCGCTCGCGGTCGGCGACGGGGACGAGGCCGACGAACAGCACGAGCGGCGTCGCGTCCTGCCAGGCCGTGTGGATCGCGATCATCGCGTTCGCGGCGCCCGGACCGCGGGTCACCATGGCGACGCCGGGGCGGCCCGTGAGCCGTCCCTCGGCGAGCGCCATGAACCCGGCGCCGCCCTCGTGGCGGCAGACCACCGTCTCGATCGACGAGTCGTGCAGGCCGTCGAGCACGTCGAGGTAGCTCTCGCCCGGCACGGCGTAGACGCGGGAGACGCCGTGGGTCTCGAGCGTGCGAACGATCAGGTGTCCTGCCGACTGCGGCATGGTGGGGTCCTTCCGGGAAGTGCGGTCTGGTGGGCGGGCCGTGCGTCTCGGCTCAGTGCTTGAAGCCGGGCAGCCGCACGCTGAGACGCGGGGCGATCACGCCGGCCACCGCGGTGAACAGCGAGAGGAACACGAGCATCGCGGCGGCCGGCCACCAGTGGTTCGCGGCGGACGCGACGAAGCCGGTGGCGAGCAGCGGGATGAAGCCGGAGAGCATGCCGGCGACGTTCTGCGCGAGGCCGACGCCCGTGTAGCGGGTCTTCGCGGGGAAGAGGCCGGTGAGCACGGTGCCCGATGCCGCGTAGGGCAGCGAGAGGGTGCAAACGGCGAGGGTCATCGCGATGACGACGAGCACGGGGTTGCCCGAGGCCAGCAGCAGGAAGGCGGGGACCGCGACGACGGCCGAGGCGATGCCGCCCCAGAGGATCACGCGGCTCGCGCCGTACTTGGTGCCGAGATGCCCGCCCCACAGCAGCGCGAGGATCTCGAAGGCGGCGGCCACCATGCTGCCGAGGAGCATGAGCGAGGAGTCGTAGTGCAGGACGTTCACGCCGTACCAGACGCAGAACGCGGTGACGAGGTAGAAGCCGCCGACGCCGAGCAGGGCCGCGGCCATGCCGACGATGATCTGCCTCCAGCTGTCGCGGAAGGTGGTGAGCACGGGGCTCTTCACGACCTCGCCCGATTCCTCGAGCTGACGGAAGACGGGCGACTCCTCGAGCTTGCTCCGGATGTAGATCGCGATGAGCAGCAGCGGCAGCGCGACGAGGAACGGGATGCGCCAGCCCCAGGCGTCGAAGTTCTGCTGCGAGAAGACGAGGGTCGCGACGAAGAATCCGCCGGACGACAGGATGGTGCCGATGGGCGAGCCGATCTGCGGGATCGCGGCGTAGCGCGCCCGGAGGTGCAGCGGGGCGTTCTCGACCACGAGGGTCATGGCGCCCGACCACTCGCCGCCGACGAAGAGGCCCTGCAGCACGCGCAGCAGCACGAGCAGGATCGGCGCGGCGATGCCGATCGCGGCGTAGGTGGGCAGCAGGCCGATGAGCCCGGTGACGAGGCCGATGCCCACGATGGTGATCATGAGCACCACGCGGCGGCCGATGCGGTCGCCCATGCGTCCGAAGATCATCCCGCCGATGGGGCGGGCCGCGAGCCCGACGCCGAAGGTGGCGAACGAGGCGAGGGCCGCAGCGGTCGCGTTCTCGCTCGTGAAGTACTGGACGTTGAACACGAGCGCCGCCGCGGCGCTGAACAGGAAGAAGTCGTACCACTCGAGCGCGGTGCCGATGAGCGCGCCGAGGGCGACCCGGTTGGCCTCCGCGACGGTCAATTCCTGGGTGGCCTGGTATTCGATGGCCGATGTCTTCGTGGTCTCGCTCATGTCTCTCTCCGTCGAGGGATCCGCAGGTGGGAATCCGGTGTGCAAGCGGGCCGGCTCGCGAGCGGGTCGCGGCGTCACCATCGAGCATGCCAGGGGATTCGCCCCGACTACGCCGTCCGATGCCGCCGTTTTGGCGCTCGAAACAGTGCATATGCACATATTCTGGGGGAATGACCGACTCCGTTCCGCATCGACTCACCGGTACTCCCATACCGGGGGACCGCTCGCGCTGGCTCGAGCTGCTCGACCGGCTCGACGTCGACGAGCTGACCGACACCTTCCTCTCGCTGGTCGGCACGGTCCCCGGCTACGACCCGCCGCCGATCCCGGTCTCGGAGATGCGGCGCACCGGGCGCCTCTCGTTCATCGCACTGGTCGACGGCCTGCGCTCGGGCGGCTTCACGAGCCCGATCCCCGTCTCGAGCGACGTCGGCGTCTCGCGCGCCCGGGCCGGGATCCCGCTCACCGCGCTCATGACCGCGATCCGCGGCGACTTCACCGTGCTCTGGGAAGCGCTCACCCGCGTCGCGGACGCGGACGACGCCGAACTGATCGTGCGCCACACGGGCATCGTGCTCCGCACCGTCGACGAGTACGCGGGGCAGACGCAGCGGGCGTACCTCGCCGAGCAGCAGCGCATGCGGGAGGAGGCGGCCTCGGTGCGCCAGGGCCTCATCGCCTCGCTGTTCCAGGAGCCGCAGCCGACCGGGGAGCGCCTCAGCGCCATCGCGCACGAGCTCGGGCTCCCGCTCGAGGCGCCGCTCGTCGCGGTCGCGGCGGTCGGCGACGACATCCCGGCCCTGCGCGTGCTCGTCTCGGAGGTGGAGCGCGCGGGCGGGACGGTGCGCACCCATCACCTCGGCGACACGCTCGTCGCGTTCTCGCGCCCGCAGGAGCTCCCGGGATCGCGCGTCGAAGCGCTGGTCGCGCAGCTCGTGCGCCTGCGCGTCGGCATCGTCGAAGCGCCCACGGGCCTCGCGGAGCTGCGGCAGAGCGCTCGCACCGCGCAGGAGCTGGCGCGCCTGTTCCGGCCCGACGAGGAGGGCGCGATGACCTGGGCGCGCGGATGGGCGCGGCTCGCGGCCCGCCGGCTGCTGGCGTCGGGGTCGCCGATCATGGCGGACGTGCACGCCGCGCTCGCACGCTGCGGCGACGCGGAGCGGACGCGGCTCGAGGAGGCCGTGCGCAGCTTCCTCCGCACGGGCAGCGTCGGGGTGTCGGCCGAAGAGCTGTTCTGCCACCGGAACACCCTCGCGAACCGGCTCCGCCGCTTCGCCGAGCTGACGGGCGTGGACCCGCAGGTGCCCGAGCAGGCCGCGCGCCTCGTGATCGGCTGGGCCCAGGCCCCGGTCGGCTAGGCCGGGCCCGCCGGGCCGACGCGCTCGGCCACCACCCGGCGCAGCGCGCCGAGCGCGAGCCCGATCGATTCGACGTCGATGCGCTCGTCGTGCCCGTGCACGCCGTCGCGGTACCGCTCGTAGCTCCACCCGGGACCCAGCAGGCCGAAGCCGTACGACGGGATGCCGAGCTCGCGGAAGTGCCGCGCGTCGGACCCTCCGGCCGCAGCGATCGGCACGACCGGGGCGCCGGCGACCTCGCGGATCGCGCGTTCGAGCGCGCCGTACAGCGGCTCCTCGGTGGAGGAACCGGTCGCCACCCAGCCGCGCAACGGCGTGATCTCGACCCGGTCGGCGAGGTCGCCGAGCATGGTGCGCAGCAGCGCGTCGACGTCGTCGTCGCTCGTGCCGGGCAGGGTGCGGATGTCGAGGTCGATCGTGCCGACGGCCGGGATCACGTTGTGCGCGGTTCCGGCGCGCAGCACCGTCGGCGAGATCGTGACGCGCGAGACGGCGTGCGCATAGCCCGCGATCCGGCCGAGCTCGGGCAGCGCGGCGTCGAGCCGCACGGGGTCGAGCAGCCGCTCCACGAGATCGGGATCCGCGACGCGGGCGCCGACGAACGCCGACCAGAGCGGGCCGAGCTGGATCGCCGGGGCGACCTCGCGCAGGCGGTGGAGCACCTCGCCGATGCCGTAGGCGGCGCTCGTCGCGCCGTAGGGGATCGAGGCGTGCCCGGGCACGCCGGCGAGCGTGAGACGCCGGCTGGCGGATCCCTTCTCGGCGACCCCCACGGCCACGTGCGCGCCCATGCGCTGCCCCCGGATTCCGACAGGAGCTCGGTCACGCGCATCGCGGCGGGGTGCTCGCGCAGCAGCCACTTCACGCCGTAGTCGCCCCCGGCCTCCTCGTCGGCGACGGCCATCAGCACGAGATCGCCGCGGGGGCGCTCGGCGGCGAGCGCGACCTCGCGCAGGATCACGGCGAACGAGGCCGTGAGGTAGAGCATGTCGACCGCGCCGCGGCCCCACACCTCGTCGTCGATGAGCTCGCCGCCGAAGGGGTCGCGCTGCCAGCCGTCGGGGTCCGCGGGGACCACGTCGAGGTGGCCGAGCAGCCCGAGCGCGGGGGCCGCGGGGTCGGTGCCGCGCACGCGCGCGACGAGGGAGGCCCGGCCGGGCGCGGACTCGAAGACCTGGAGGTCGAGCCGGCCGGCGCGCACGGCGTCGTCGAGGTAGCGCTGCAGCACGCGGACGCTGCGGATCTCCTGGCCGGATTCGGCGGCGCCCGTGTTGACGCACGCCTCGCGGATCATGGCCCGGAGCAGCGCGACCGCGTCTTCGAGGCTGTTCTCCGACCGGTCCATGTGCGCTCCTCCACCCTGCGGGGACCGGTTCACTCCGGTCGCCGTTCCAGCCTATCGCCGGGCCGCAGGCGCCGTCCGGCCCGCGGATCAGCGGTCGCCGGGGGTCCGCTCGCCGGCCTGGCGCTCGACGGAGTCGAGCAGCGCGGCGATGCCGGCGCGGTAGACGTCCATGCCGCTGAGCGCGAAGAGGGCGTCGCGGTTGGCGTAGAGCTGGGGATAGTCGGGCAGGTGCGCGGGGCCGAAGGAGGTGATCCACGGCTCGGACCCTGCGGCGCCCGCCGCGCCGCCCGCGCGCATCACCTCGTGCGCCATCGCGGCGCTGAGCGAGAGCGCGAAGCCCGAGACGGCGGCGTAGGCGCGCACGAGCGCCTCGCCCTCCAGCCCGGCTTCGTGGAGGGCGGCGAGCAGGAACTCCACCGCGGCCGCGTCGCCGGGGCCGGCCGGATCGATCACCGCGCCCTCGGCGCCGAGCGCCGGGTAGGTGAGGTAGAGCTCGGCGGTGGCGAGCAGGTGCGCCTCGAGGCGCGCGCGCCAGCCGCCTCCGATGCCCTGGCCGGCCTCGACGGAGAGGCGGCTGAGCCGGTCGAGCGCGGCCTGGGTCATGGCCTCGCGGTTGCGGAAGTGCCGGTACATGGCCGTCGCGTCGACCCCGAGCTCCTCGCCGATGCGCTTGAAGGTGAGGCGCTCGTGAGGCTCGCGGCGCGCGAGTTCGAGCAGCGCATCGACGATGCGCTCGGGACCCAGGCGGACGCGCCGGGCGCCGGTGCCGCGCGTGCCGGCTGCGGCGGATTCGCTCGCCATGTGTGCCTCCCATTCGCGGGGGATCCGCGTCGTCGCGCGTCGGCCCCGGGTATCGATTCAATCACGACAGCGTCACACGCCGTCAATTCACATGTCAACGACGTTGACAGGTACAGTGACTCCTGCGTATGGTGCTGCTGAATCGATGACGATCAGCCCGGAGGACGCCATGCCCGAAACCGCAGCCCGCACCGCCCAACCCCAGACGGGACCGGGCGCACCCCGGGTCGACACCGTCCTCGAGAACGGCTGGATCTACACCGGCACCGAGGCGGAGCCCCGCCTCGGCGGCATCGCGATCGCGGGCGGCCGGATCCTCACCACCGACCCCGATGAGGTCGCCCGGCTGGCCGAGATCGCCGACGAGCGGATCGACCTCGACGGCCGCTTGCTCGTCCCGGGCTTCCAGGACGCCCATGTGCACCCCGTCAGCGGCGGCGTCGAGCTGCTCAGCTGCGACCTCACCGGCTGCGACACGGCCGAAGAGACCGTCGAGGCCATCCGCACCTACGCCGAGGCCCACCCCGAACTCGACTGGATCCTCGGCGCCGGCTGGTCGATGGACATGTTCCCCGGCGGCACCCCGACCCGCGAACTGCTCGACGCGGTCGTCGCCGACCGCCCCGTGCTCCTCGAGAACCGCGACCACCACGGCGCGTGGGCGAACTCCCGCGCGTTCGAGGCCGCCGGAATCGACGCGCACACGCCCGACCCGGCGGACGGCCGCTTCGAGCGCCGCCCCGACGGCACGCCCGCGGGCACCGCGCACGAGGGCGCGATGAACCTCTTCGACCACGTGCGCCCCCGCCCGACCGAGGACGCCGCCTACGCGGGCCTCCTCGCGGCCCAGGACTTCCTGCTCTCGCACGGCATCACCGCGTGGCAGGACGCCGCCGTCGGCGTCTTCATGGGCAGTCTCGACACCCTGCCGATCTACCGTCGCGCGGTGCGCGAAGGCACCCTGGTCGTGCGCGTCCGCGGCGCCCAGTGGTGGGACCGCGCCAACGGCGAGGGCCAGCTCGCCGACGTGCTCGCCCGGCGCGACGAGGTCGCGGCGGAGGCGGATCCCGATCGTCTCTCGATCGCGAGCGTCAAGGTGATGGTCGACGGCGTGGCCGAGAACCAGACCGCGGCCATGCACGACGCCTACAAGGACCCGCACGGCCACACCACGAGCAATCGCGGCATCTCGTTCTTCGACCCCGCCGAGATGACCGAGTTCGTGACCGAGCTCGACGCGAACGGCATCCAGGTGCACTTCCACGCTCTCGGCGATCGCGCCGTGACGGAGGCGCTGAACGCCCTCGAGGCGGCCCGGGCGGCGAACGGCGAAACCGACAATCGGCACCACCTCGCGCACCTCCAGCTCGCGCGCCGCGACGACCTGCCCCGCTTCGCCGAACTGGGCGCGACCGCCAATCTGCAGGCGCTCTGGGCCTGTCACGAGGACCAGCTCGACGAGCTCACGCTGCCGTTCCTCCGCGACGATGCCGAGCGCGACCACTACCCGTTCGGCGAGCTCGCCGCCTCAGGCGCCCGCCTCGCGGCGGGCAGCGACTGGCCGGTCTCGACGCCCGACCCCGTCGCCGCGATCCATATCGCCGTGAACCGCACCTCCCCGGGATCGTCGCTGCCGCAGCTCGGCCCCGACACGCAGAAGCTCAGCCTGCGCCAGGCGCTCGACGCCTACACGCAGGGCACCGCCCGGGTGAACCACCTCGACCGCGTGACCGGAACCCTCGAGCCCGGCAAGTACGCCGACTTCGCGATCCTCGACCGCAACCTCTTCGAGCTGCGCGACGCCGAGCTGCACACGGCCCGCATCGACGAGACCTGGATCGACGGCGTGCGCCGCTTCCACCGCACCGCGGACGGGGCGGTCGCGTGAAGCGGCTGCTGAGCCGCGCGATCGCCGGTGCCGGCGTCGCCGCGGTCGCGGTCGCGGCGCTCACCGGCTGCGGCCAGAGCGCCGTCGGCGCGCACGCCGGCAGCTACGAGCTGACGGCGCACACCCCGAAGGCGAAGAGCGATATCGACTCCTTCACCTGGGCGCTCGCCACCGAGCCGTTCTCGCTCGACCCCGCCTACGCTTTCGACTACGCCGACAACACGGTGCTGTCGAACATGTGCGAATCGCTGCTGCGCTGGAACTCGGACCTCTCGGTCTCCCCCGGCCTCGCCACGAAGGTCGACCATCCCGACCCGCTGAGCTGGGTCTACACGATCCGCGAGGGCGTGAAGTTCCACGACGGGAGCACCATGCTGCCGAGCGACGTCGTGTTCTCGCTCGAGCACCACCTCGACCCCGAGGTCGGGTCGTTCTGGTTCGACACCTACAAGAACGTCGAGTCGATCCGCCAGACCGGCGCCGATCAGGTCACGGTGCGCACCCGGATCCCCGATCCCTCGTTCAACAAGATGATGTCGGCGGCCCCCGGCGTCGTGTTCTCCGAGAAGGCCGCCAAGGCGGCCGGGCGCGACTACGGCAACGCCTCGACGGGCGTCGACTGCACCGGCCCGTTCACGTTCAAGGAATGGCGCTCGGGCGAATCGATCACGATGCAGCGCTTCGCCGACTACTGGGACCCCGAGTACCGGGCGAAGGCCGAGCAGGTGCGGTTCGTGATCCTCAACGACCCGAACGCGCGCGTGAACGCCCTGCGCACGGGCGAGATCGACGGATCCTGGCAGGTGCCGACCAACGCGATCGACCTGATGCGCGCGAGCGACACCGGGAAGATGTACTTCGGCACCAACACGACCGTGCAGAGCCTCATCGTCGGCGACATGCAGGGCCCGCTCGGCGACGTGCGGGTGCGCAAGGCGCTCGCGCTCGCACTCGACCGCAAGGCGCTCATCAAGGCCGCGGTCCAGGGCTACGGGAAGCCGACCGACGCGCTGACCACGAAGTCGGTCTGGACCGACGCGACCCCCGAGACCATCACCCGGGCCTTCGACCAGCTGCCGAAGCTCGACTACGACCTCGCCGAGGCGAAGCGCCTCGTCAAGGAAGCCGGGGCGACGGGCAAGAAGATCACCTACGTGACCGCGCCCATCGACTCGTCGTTCGACGTGATCTCGCAGGCGGTGGCATCGGCCGGCAAGGAGATCGGGCTCGACATCGAGATCGAGACCCGCACCCCGAACGCCTACACGCTCCTGTTCTCCGACCCGAACGCGGTGAAGGGCGTCGACCTGTTCACCACCCAGTGGTACCTGTCGAGCACCGACCCGCTCGAGATGTACGCCGTGATCCGCACCGGCGAGTTCTCGAACTACGGCCACTGGTCGGACCCCGCCTACGACGCCCTCACCAACCGGGCCCTCGTCACCGACGATCCCGGCGAACGGTCGAAGCTCTCGGCGCAGGTGCAGCAGCTCGCCACCCAGCAGCTGCCGTGGATCCCGCTCTTCGAGATCCCCACGGGCCTGTGGCTCGGCAAGAGGATCACGGGCGTGGACCCCTCCATCTCCTACATGTACGCGCCGTGGGCCGCGAAGATCGGAAGGGCGGACTGATGCCGCAATCGCAGACCACCGAGACGGCGACCCGCGCCATCCGGCTCCGGGAGGCCTCGCGGGCGAAGGGCGGATCCGGATCCGGCGCGCGCGCGGCCCGCTTCATCGCTGGCCGCATCGCGGGCCTCGTCGCCACGCTCTTCGCGGCGTCGCTCGTCGTCTTCTTCTCGCGCTTCGTCGTGCCGGGCGACCCCGCCCGGTTCCTGCTGCGCGGGCGCAGCCCCAGCCCCGAAGCCATTGCGGAGGTGACCAAGCAGTACGGGCTCGACAAGCCGCCCGTCGAGCAGTACCTGAACTGGGTCGGCGGCGTGCTGCACGGCGACTTCGGGCGCTCGCTGCAGTACCGCGACGCGGTCTCGAACGTGCTGCTGGACCGGCTGCCCGTCACGCTGCAGCTCGTCGCGCTCTCGGCGATCTTCATCACCGTGCTCGGCCTCGCCGCGGGCATCCTCGCGAGCCTGCGCCGCGGCCGCTTCACCGACCGCGCGATCCTCATCTCGTCGACCGCGCTCGGCGCGATCCCGTCGTTCGTGATCGCGATCCTGCTCATCGCGATCTTCGCGGTGCAGCTCGGCTGGTTCCCCTCGTTCGGCAGCGGGGATCCCGGCGTGGACCGCTTCGGCCACCTCGTGCTCCCGGCGCTCGCGCTCGGGCTCGCGTTCGTCGCGCTCATCGCCCGCGTCACCCGCTCGTCGATGAACGAGCAGTTCGTGCGCGAGCACGTGGAGGTGGCGACGAGTCGCGGGCTGACGAAGCCCTCGGTGGTGCTGCGGCACGTGCTGCGCAACGCCATCAGCCCGATCCTGCTGGTCAGCGGCGTGCTCGTCGCCGGCCTGCTGGTGTCGAGCTCCATCGTCGAGCAGACCTTCGGCCTCTCGGGGATCGGATCGCTGCTGGTGCAGTCGGTCGACCGGCTCGACTTCCCCGTCGTGCAGGCCATCGTCATGATCGTCGTCATCGCCTTCGTCACGGTGAACACGATCGTCGACCTCCTCCAGCCGCTGATCGATCCGCGCATCGCCGCGGGAACGGAGACCCGATGAGCACCGTACCTCTCACCGGAACGCGGGCCCTCACGGTCCCCGTGAAGCTGAAGCGCCGGCGCCTGCTGACGCCCGTCGGCCGGATCTCGCTGGGCTTCGTCGCCGTCGTGGTCGTCGCGGCCGCGCTCGCGCCGCTGATCGCGCCCTACGACCCCGACCACGTCGATCTGCAGAACGTGCTCGCGGGCCCCTCGGCCGCGCACTGGTTCGGCACCGACTCACTGGGGCGCGACCTGCTCACGCGCGTGCTGTTCGGCGCGCGCACCTCGCTCATCGGCCCGCTCATCGTGGTCGTCGGATCCACCGTGCTGGGCCTCGTGCTCGGCCTCGTCGCCGCGTGGCGCGGCGGCTGGGTCGACGCCGTGCTGTCGCGCGTGTTCGACTTCCTGTTCTCGTTCCCCGCGATGCTGCTCGCGATCCTCGCGGTCGCGCTGTTCGGCAAGGGCATGTTCGCCCCGGTGCTCGCCATGACCATCGCCTACGTGCCCTACGTCGCCCGGCTCGCCCGCGGCCTCATCGTCGCCGAGCGCGCCCGCCCCTACGTGCAGGCCTACCGGGTGCTCGGGTTCCGCAGCAACTGGATCGCGTTCACGCGCGTGCTGCCCAACGTGGTGCCGACCGTCGGCGCCCAGTCCACCCTCAACTTCGGCTACGTGCTCGCCGACCTCGCCGCCCTGTCGTTCATCGGCCTCGGCGTGCAGGCACCCACCGCCGACTGGGGCTCCATGATCAACGAGAGCCGCGGCGCGCTCGCGAGCGGCGACCTGCTGCCGACGTTCGTCCCCGCGCTCGTCGTCGTGCTCGTCGTCGTCGCGATCAACGTGATCGGCGAGGAACTGTCCGACCGCATCGGAGGCAACTTCTCATGACCGAACTGCTGCAGATCGACGATCTGACCCTGCGCGTGCCCGGCCGCGGGCCGCTGCTGCACGGCGTCTCGCTCTCGGTGGGCGCGGGCGAGGCCGTCGCCCTCGTCGGCGAATCCGGGTCGGGCAAGTCGCTCACGACCCGAGCCGCGCTCGGCCTGTTCCCCGAGCAGGCGAGCCTCACGGGCTCGGTGCGGGTCGACGGCGTCGACACCGTCGCGGCCGACGCCGCGGCGCTCCGCCGGATCCGACGGGTGAAGGCCTCGATGATCTTCCAGGACCCGCGCTCCGGCATCAACCCGGTGCGCACCGTCGGCGACTTCCTCACCGAGACCCTCGTGCGCTGGCACGGGCTCTCGAAGGCGGACGCCGCCGCCCGCGCCGTCGCGCAGCTCGAGCAGGTCGGGCTCCCCGCGCCGCCGCGCTGCTCGACCAGTACCCGCACCAGCTCTCGGGCGGCATGCTGCAGCGCGTCATGATCGCCGCAGCCCTGCTCGACGAGCCCGAGCTGCTGCTCTGCGACGAACCGACCACGGCGCTCGACGTCACCACCCAGGCGGGCATCGTCGAACTGCTGCGCGAGCAGCAGCAGGCGCGCGGCATGGGCATGCTCTTCATCACCCACGACCTCGGCCTCGCCGCGTCGCTGTGCGAGCGCGTCGTCGTGCTGCGCGGCGGCCTCGTCGTCGAGGAGGGCGCGACCGCCGACGTTTTCCGGGATCCGCGCGAGACGTACACCCGCGAGCTGCTCGCGGCGACGCCCCGCATCGACCTCGACCGCTTCGGAGACGCGGGCGGCGCACCGGATTCCGCCGGTTCGACCGGTTCGGCCGGTTCGGCCGGTTCGACCGACGGCATCGTGCCCGAGATCGTCGCCGACGGCATCGTCAAGCGCTACCGGATCCCCGGACGCGACGACGTGGTCGCCCTCGACGGGGTGAGCTTCACCCTGGAGCGCGGCGGGTCCCTCGGCATAGTCGGCGAGTCGGGCTCGGGCAAGTCGACCCTCGCGCGGATCCTCGTCGGCCTCGAAGAGGCCACCGAGGGCGAGCTGACGATCGACGGCACCGTGCGACCCCAGCGCCCGCTGAACACCGCCGAGCGCCGCCGTTTCGCCGCGACCACGCAGATGGTGTTCCAGGATCCGTACCTCTCGCTCGATCCCCGCATCGCCGTCGGCCGCGCCGTCTCCGACGTGGTGCGCCTGCACCGCGGCCAGAACCGCGCCGACGCCGAGCGTACGGCCACCGAGCTGCTCGGCCGGGTCGGGATCCTGCCCGAGCACCTGGCCTCGCGACCCAAGGGCCTCTCGGGCGGGCAGCGGCAGCGCGTCGCGCTCGCGAAGGCGCTCGCGGCCTCGCCCTCGATGCTGGTGCTCGACGAGGCGACCAGCGCGCTCGACGTATCGGTGCAGGCGCAGGTGCTGTCGCTCGTCGAGGAGGTGCGCGACCAGTTCGGCCTCACGATCGTGTTCGTCTCGCACGACCTCGCGGTCGTGTCGCGCATCTGCGAGCACACCCTCGTGATGCAGCGCGGCGTCGCCGTCGAGCAGGGTCGCACGGCCCGGATCCTCGGCGCGCCGCAGGATCCCTACACCGTGCAGCTGCTCGAATCGCGGCCGCAGCCGCTCTGGGAGCTCACGCGTTAAAGAACAAGAGACAAAGTAGGCCAAACATACGAAAGAGCCCTTAACCCGACAAAGACAGAGGCGGTAGCAGAATTCTGCGCGACCAAGTTCATTCAGGTGGATCCCGATCGCGCTCCACGCCTAAAATAAAGCAGCGACTTCGACTACTAGAAATATCTTACTAGTCCACGCGAATGCTTTCAGCGCTTGACTCTGCAGCCACCAGCACTTCCTCCTCCAAGACAACGACACCAGAAAACTGACCCGAAGCCACGACCTCATCGCTTGGCCGATTCGTCAAATCAAACAATCCAGAACAATGAGCAACGACCCCACCATCAATAGAGTAACCCTGCGTAAAAACAACATTCCGCATCGCCAGAGAGCAACCCTCTACAGCACTAGCCGCATTCTCCCAAGAGTCATATCGATCAACAATAAGGTCCGGCAGTCTTTCAACTATATCCCCCCTAAATGCTTCAATCGCATGTGCCTCATTCAGCAATTCTATGTCAAATGGCTCGGCCTTCTCTGAAAGGAAAGCGTAAGGCGTGTGGAAATACTCAATAGAACCACTTGCGTCGCTCAGCTCTTCCGCCAGTGACGGATGAAGCTTACCCTTACCGAAGTCGAGAGAGTTGTTTGAGATGAACGCCACTTGATGCCCGCCTACCGCAAGCTCAACAAGAGTGAGCCAGATCGCGCTATCGCGACTGCCCCTCCCCTCTCTCGCAGGAAGGCGACGATTCGCTTCGCGGTGCAGTGCTTCCCTTGCGGCATCTCCACTCAGCGGCAGGATCTCAAATTGATTCTCTAGTAGCTCGCTGACAGCCCGGCCTGCATCCCCTTCTTCCGGGAAATACATCTCGGGCATATCGACATACTCACTCAACCGCCGATACGAATCACGAAGCAAATCTAGCTGGATTTTCGCATCTTGCTTCCGAGAATTGAGAACCTCAGACTTCACCACCTCCGGCACTGCAGGCACATAATGCATGTTTTCACACAAGGCAAAGAAGGACTGCAGAAATGGACTCAATGACGTCCCTTTGCGTGGGAACGCATTGGCATCAAATACTATGTACTTCATTCCGGCGAACCCTCGGCCACTTCCTCTACTGGGCCGCCAATCAGAAGCGCGCGATCCATTATGACTCGTCCAAGTTCTACAAAGTCCGACCTAGTATCCCTTGCTTTAGTGTACTGGGCCCCTCTGGCGATACTTCCACTCAGCTCGAATATGGCCTTGTTTGATTCTTGTGCCATTGGAACCAGGCTAGATAGGTTCCTGACGCGCCCGATTATTCCATCAACCCCTGGCGCAAGAACCTCTACCGCGCCCAAGCGTTCGGTAACATTCGATTCGTAGGATTGAGGTATCTCATCCATCCACCTCTTAAACGCAGCTGCCGGCGCACTTCGGTAACTGGCAAATTGCTGGCTGATGTAGCCCAACGGAACAGGTTTTCCGTCAAACAGTTGGCCCTCGAGTCTCTGAGCAATGTTGGCCCTTTCGGCAGAGCCGAGGGCCGCTTCCCAGCCTTGTATCCAAGCCGCAACCGATTTCCCAACGCTTGGCAAGGCAGTAAGCGAGAAGAGATCCGGCGCCAGCGGAACAACAAACCCATCTGATCCTAAGATTACAACCCGGTTCAAAGCACCCACGCTTGGACCAACATCAATCAAGACCAGCTCCGCCCCCACCAGCTCCGCCGCTTTATGAATCATGGCATGTAGAGCCGTAGTCTGTGCAAATCCTTGAAACTGGCCTGCCAGGGCGGCAGTCCATGCCGCCGGAAGTATCTCCTCATACTCGCTCAAATCGATACTTCCAGGCACCAACCAGGCGTTTTCGCGAATTTGTATTGGCGTGGGTGTAGAAACCACGCCAACACCATCGATAACTGGGCGCAAAGCGTCAATTATAGTTTGGCCGCCATCAATGGCATTTTGATAACGATCTGCCGCCATCGCATTTCCTGTCAAATTGGCCTGCGCATCTGCATCAATAAAAAGCACCCTGTGCCCTTCATCAGCAAGCGCAATGCCCACATTGAAGACAAGGGTGGTCTTGCCAACTCCACCCTTGTGATTAAAGAAGGAAATTGTCTTCACTTACTCGACTCCAATAGTTTCATTCCGCAGACACTAAGATGTCTATGAGAATTTTGATAGCACTGAATGCTCTAGCATTATTTTTATCACATCTGCCCACCGATGTTATCCGAACAAACAACGCGTGTGGCAACTTTTCTCCCGCATCTCTCGTGATTCCCCATCAGCTCTCTCAGCGCACGCTCCCGCGGAACCGGGATGTTTGGAATCGCCACCCACGTCCCCGGGTTGCGCCCCTCGTGCGCTCGGGGCTACTCTGTCGGCGTAGCGCTTCGTTCGGCGAGGCTCCTGCGTGAACACAGTCCGCTCATCCCACGACGTCGAGAGACGCCCAGGCTGAGGACAGGCCTTCCCGGCTTAAGGGTCGGCCCCAAGCGGATTCCGAACTCCTCGGATACGTCACGCAGTGCCAAAGCTCTGACGTGGGGGTGTTCGCTCGGAACCATCGGTTCCGGCCCGCTCGATCTGTCGAGCGCTGCCGAGCCGAGGAGGTGACCCGTGAGCGACGACCATAGTCGATCTGCCGACCCGCACGGCGCCGCCTCCGAGCGCTCCGCCGAGCCCCGCTCCGCCGCACAGGCCTGAGCGCGACTCGGCACCGGCACCGGAGCTCCTCACGAGCCCGGCCCCCGCCGTGCGGATCGAGCGAGACGACCTCGTTCCCCTCTCGTTCCGACGCTGCCCACCGGCGCGCGCCGCTCTTCGGCGCGCCCGCGATGAGCCGCGTCCGCGTGCAAAGGACCGCGCATCATGACCTTCCGCATCGATCCGACCCCGACGGATCAGACCCCCATCATCAGCCCCGGCCCGGAGGCCGCAGCGACCCGCACCGACGTGCGACCCGGCACCCCGCCCCGGCCCGAGACGCCCCGCCGCGCGCGCACCGCGCGCCGCTCCCGCACCGCCGCCGCTCCGGCCGACACCCGCCTGCTGACGCAGGCAATGACCGCGACGCCGAAGGCCGCCCTGCGGCTCGTCGACGCCGACCGCCACGGCCTCACCCCCGACGAGGTCGCCGAGCGGCTCGATCGCTTCGGCACCAACGAGGTGCGGCACTCACGGCGCCTGCCGCCGATCCTGCAGTACCTGAGGACCCTCGCGAACCCCTTCATCCTGATCCTCATCGGGCTCGCATCGATCATGTTCGTCACCGACGTCGTCCTCGCCGATCCGGCCGAGGGGCCCGATTTCACGGGCGTCATCACGATCAGCATCATGGTGCTCGTGAGCTCGGGCCTGCGCTTCTGGCAGGAGTACCGTTCGGGGCGCGCGGCGGACGAGCTCGCCGCGCTCGTGAGCACCACGGCGGCCGTCACCCGGCTCGTCGGCGGCGTGCCCGTCACGGGCGAGCGCCCCATCGAGCAGATCGTGCCCGGCGACATCGTCGAGCTCGCGGCGGGCGACATGCTGCCCGCCGACGTGCGGCTGATCCGTACCAAGGACCTGCAGGTCAACCAGGCGATGCTCACCGGCGAGGCGCTGCCCGTCGAGAAGCGCGCGGAGGCGGCTCCTGATCCGAGCGATCCCCTGCAGGCCGAGAACCTCGGCTTCATGGGCACGTCGGTCGTGTCGGGATCCGGCACCGCGCTCGTGCTGCAGACCGGCGACCGCACCGCGTTCGGCGGCCTCGCGGCCTCGATCCAGAGCGCACGCCCGCAGACCGCGTTCGACCGCGGGATCTCGAAGGTCACCTGGACCCTGATCCGCTTCATGGCGGTCGTGGTGCCGGCCGTGTTCATCATCAACGGTCTCACGAAGGACTGGGGCAGCGCGTTCCTGTTCGCCGTGGTCACCGCCGTCGGGCTCACGCCCGAGATGCTGCCGCTCGTCGTCACCGCGAACCTCGCGAAGGGCGCCCAGCTCATGGCCAAGCGCCGCGTCATCGTGAAGCGCCTGCCCGCGATCCAGGATCTCGGCGCCATGGACGTGCTCGCGACCGACAAGACCGGCACGCTGACCGAGGACCGGATCGTGCTCGAGCGGCACCTCGACACCGCCGGGCGCTCGAGCGACCGCACCCTCGGCTGGGCGACCGCGAACGCGCACTTCCAGACGGGCCTGCGCAATCTGCTCGACGAGGCGATCCTGCGCGCCGCGGGCGACGACCTCGACCGCACCGTGGGCCGGTTCCAGCTGGTCGACGAGATGCCGTTCGACTTCGCCCGTCGCCGCATGTCGGTCGTGGTGGCCGATCGGGACCTGCACACGGTGGTCACGAAGGGCGCCGTCGAGGAGATCCTGAAGATCGCCGAGTGGGAGCTCGTGCGCGGCGAGCGGCGCCCGCTGAGCGACGAGCGCCGCAGCGAGATCGACGCGCTCGTCGCCGAGCAGAACGCGCTCGGCATGCGCGTCCTCGGCGTCGCGATCCGCGAGGTCCCGGTCGACGGCGGCCAGGGCGACGTCTTCGAGTACGCCGTCACCGACGAGCGCGAGATGACCCTCGTCGGGCTCCTCACGTTCCTCGACCCGCCGAAGAGCTCGGCGAAGCCCGCGCTGCGCAGCCTCGCGGCGCACGGCATCGACGTCAAGGTGATCACGGGCGACAACCCCCTGGTCGCCGCGACCGTGTGCCGCGAGGTCGGGATCGACGCGACCCACGTGGTGCTCGGCGAGGAGACCGAGGGGCTCACGCTCGAGGAGCTCGGCGAGCTGGCCGAGCGCACGCACGTGTTCGCCAAGGCGAACCCGGCGCAGAAGGCGCGCATCATCGAGGCCATGCGCGAGCACGGCCACACCGTGGGCTACCTGGGCGACGGCATCAACGACGCCCCCGCGCTGCGCACCGCCGACGTCGGCATCTCGGTCGACACCGCCGTGGACATCGCGAAGGAGTCCGCCGACATCATCCTGCTCGAGAAGGACCTGACCGTGCTCGAGGACGGGGTGATCGAGGGCCGCCGCACCTTCGTGAACACCATGAAGTACCTCAAGATGACCGCGTCGTCGAACTTCGGCAACGTGTTCTCGGTGCTCGTCGCGAGCGCGATGCTGCCGTTCCTGCCGATGATCCCGATCGTCGCGCTGATCCAGAACCTCGCCTACGACCTGTCGATGCTCACGCTCGCGTGGGATCGGGTCGACCGCGAGCAGGTGCGGAAGCCCCGCGTCTGGGAGGCCGACAGCCTCGCCAAGTTCATGGTGCGCATCGGTCCGCTGTCGTCGATCTTCGACCTCACGACCTACGCGCTCATGTGGTTCGTCTTCGCGGCGAACAGCCCCGCGCACGCCGCGCTGTTCCAGTCCGGCTGGTTCATCGAGTCGATCATCTCGCAGACGCTCATCGTGCACCTGCTGCGCACCCGCCGCCTGCCGTTCGCCGGACTCTTCGGTCGCCGCGGCGGCGGTGCTCCCGGCTCGCGCCCCGGCACCGCGCTGCTCATCGCGACCCTCGCCGTGTGCGTGTTCGGCCTCGTGCTGCCCTTCACCGGGTTCGGGGCGACGCTCGGACTCGTGCCGCTGCCGTGGACCTACTTCCCCTGGCTGATCGGCACCCTCGTGGCGTACTGCCTCGTGGTCGAGTTCGCGAAGCGCCGCTTCGTGCGCCGCTTCGGCGTCTGGATCTGAGCGGAGCC
The DNA here is from genome assembly GCF_047946755.1 of Leucobacter sp. HNU. GTDB lineage: Bacteria > Actinomycetota > Actinomycetes > Actinomycetales > Microbacteriaceae > Leucobacter. The sequence goes on from NZ_CP178837.1 coordinate 2,666,353, forward strand.
GCGCATGGACCCTGTCGATCTCGCACTGCGGATCTCGGTGGGCCTCGGCCTCGGTGCGGCGATCGGGCTGGAACGCCAGCTCCGATCCCGCACCGCGGGCGTGCGCACCAACGCGCTCGTCAGCCTCGGGGCCGCGCTCTTCGTGATCATGGGGGCGTTCAGCTTCGACGGAGCCGGTGCCGACCCCACCCGGGTGGCCGCCCAGATCGTCTCGGGCATCGGCTTCCTCGGCGCCGGAGTCATCATGAAGCAGGGCGCTTCCGTATCGGGGCTCAACACCGCGGCCACGCTCTGGGCGTCGGCCGCGGTGGGCGCCCTCGCCGGCGGCGGGCTCCTGCTCGTCGCCGTCGGCGGCACCGCCGCGATCATGCTCTCGAACACGCTGCTGCGCCCGCTCGGCCGGCTGCTCGACCGCCGCGGCGAACGCGCCCTCGAATCGGTCGCGACGGAGTACGTGTTCGTCGTGCGCTCGGTCGCCGCGGCCGAGGTGTCGGTGCGCTCCGCGGTGGTGCGCGCGCTGCAGCGGCCCGAGTTCACCGTGCACTCGCTCGAGGCCAGCGACCTGAGCGACGGGCAGGTGGAGCTCACCGCGCGCATGACCGCGCTCGAACGCAACGACGGCTTCCTCGAGGAGGCGATCGCCGACGTCGTGCCCATCGCCGAGGTCACGTCGGTGCGATGGCACGCGACCGAGCTGCGCGGGGAGGACTGATCCCGGCCGTTCCGCGGTTGCACGGTTGCGCCGTTCCGCGGCCCGCGAACTGCGGGCCGCGGCTCAGGCTCCGCCGCTAGGCTCGGCAGCAGAACGAGCAGGGAGGCCCGCTATGACCTGGGAAGTGGTACCGGAGAGCACGGGGCCGCGCGCCGAGACGCGTCGATTCCCCTGGTGGATCCTGCTCGTCGTGGGCATCCTCGTGACCGCGGCCGGCGTCGGCCTGCTGTTCTGGCCGTTCATCGCGGCCAGCTGGTTCCTCGTGGTCGTGCTCGGCTCGGCGCTCATCGCGAACGGCCTCGCGATCCTCGTGCGGCGCCCGTCGGGCGCGGCCGTCGCGGCGGGGATCGTGCTCATCGCCGGCGGCGTGCTCGCGATGGTCTTCTCCGATTTCACGGTGACGGCGCTCGTCACCTTCGTCGGCGTCTCGGTCCTGTTCGTCGGCGCGTTCTGGCTGGTCCTCGCGATCCGGGCCGGCGGCCGCAGCGGGCTCGTGCTCATGCCGGCGATCCTCGCGATCCTCGCCGGTATCGTCACGCTCGTCTGGCCGGACTTCGCCCTGAAGTTCGTCGCCGTGATCGCCGGCATCTTCACCCTGTTCATCGGCATCTCGCTGATCGTCTCGGCGACCGCGCTGCGCAGGCTGCTCGCCACCGGCACCCGCGCCCCCTGACCCCGGGCCCCACCCGTTCCCGTCCGCAGCGAAGGAGTCGACGATGACCGAACCGCTCACCGATTTCACCGAGCTCCCCGCGGGGCTGCCCGTGCCCGAGGACGACGGCGCCGCGGCGCACCTCGTGGGCGAGGCCCTGCCGCCGCTCGCCCTGCACACGAGCACGTGCGAGACGGTCGCGCTGCAGGATCTCGGCCCCGGCCGCACGGTGATCTACCTGTATCCGATGACGGGACGGCCGGGCGTCGCGCTGCCCGACGGCTGGGACGAGATCCCCGGAGCGCGCGGCTGCTCGACCGAGGCGTGCGACTTCCGCGACCATCACGCCGAACTCGTCGACGCGGGCGCGGCACGGGTGTTCGGGCTGTCGAGCCAGGATCCCGGCTACCAGCGGGAGGCCGCCGAACGGCTGCGCCTGCCGTTCCCCCTGATCTCCGACCCCGAGTTCGACCTCGGCGAGGCGCTCGGCCTGCCGACCTTCGCGGCACCGCCGCACCCGCGCCTGTACTCGCGACTCACGCTCGTCGTGCGCGATGGACGCATCGAGCACGTCTTCTATCCGGTGTTCCCGCCGAACGAGCACGCGCAGCAGGTGCTCGGCTGGCTGCGGGAGCACCCGGCTCCGTAGTTCGAGGGCGGGGCGGGGGTGAGTGCCGGGGCGGGGGCTCGGGGTGCGCGCCTACGCGCCCGCCTCTGCCCCGTTCGACCTTCTCGACCGGACCCAAATTGACCTGTGTTCGCGCGGAATGGTCAATTTGGGTCCGGTCGATGCGCGTTGCGGGTGCACGCACGCGGGCACCCGGGCATGCGCACCCGCGCTCACCCGATCAGCCCGCGAGCAGGCCGATCGCGAGCACGACGACCGCGAGCAGCGGGATCGCACCCTGCTTGACCGCAGCACCGCGCTTGCCGGGGGACGAGAGGAACAGCACGAGCGCCGCCGCGAGCATCGATCCGGTGCCCGCGAAGACCAGCGCGTGGCCGGCCCCGCCCGCGGGGGCCACCAGGATGATGCCGATCGCCGTCACGATCGCGAGGAACAGGTTGTAGAAGCCCTGGTTGAAGGCGAGTTCCTTCGTCGCTGCGGCTTCCTCGGGCGATGTGCCGAAGGTCTTCAGCGCGGCCGGCTTCGTCCACAGCACCGATTCGAGCACGAAGATGTAGACGTGCAGCAGCGCCGCGACGGCGGCGAGCACGAGTCCGACGATCACCAGCATGAGGCCTCCTCGGCGTCAGATTGCGGTCCTGTCCCGGCAGGCCCGGGTCCTGCAGCGAGACTACTCCCGCCGTGTCCGCCGTTCAGTCGTCGAGGCCGCGCCGCAGGAACTCGATCCCGAGCTCGCGGAACTGGCGCGATCCCGGCGCGTTGAAGTGGTGACGCTTGTCGATCTCGGCGAAGGTGCCGTTCGGCAGCCGAGAGGCGAGCTGCTTCGAGTCCTCGAAGATCGCGTCGAGCGTGCCCGTCGCGACGAGGACCGGCTGGATCGGGGCGTTGCCGAGGTCGAGCTCCTCCTCGCCGAAGCGCATCCCTCCGGCGAGGGCGACGAGCGCAGGGAGGCTGTTCTCGGGCACGCGCTCCGCCAGGCGCACGTAGTTCTGCGTCGCCTGGTCGGTGACCGGGGTGCCGAACGCGATGTAGGCGCGCGCCTGGTCCAGGTCGAGGCGACCGAGGGGACGGCCATCGGGGATCCCGCCGAGCACGGCCCGCTCGATGCGGTGCTCGAGGTCGGCGCACACGTGCCATCCCACCCGCGCACCCAGCGAGTAGCCGAGGTACAGCACCGGATCCACCATGTAGGTGTCGAGCACCGTCTCGATATCGCTGACGAGCAGCGGCATCGTGTAGTCGCGGGGATCGGTCGGCTTCTCGCTGCGACCGTGGCCGCGCTGGTCCACACCGAGCACCCGGAAGCCCGCCTGCAGCAGGCTCCCGACCCAGCCCGTGTCGACCCAGGTGTCCTTGCAGCTCGACGCGAAGCCGTGCACGGCGATCACGGTCGGCGCTTCGTCGTCGCCCCACACGTACGTCGCGATGCGGTAGCCCTCCTGCGACATCACGTACAGGGGTTCGGGTACCTCGGGGAACTGCAGATTGGGCATCCGTCTATTGTGCCCCGCCCAGCGGCTGCCGCACATCCTCGTGGATGTGCGCGATCCGCAACGCACCGTCGGCGTCCCGGGTCAGCACCGCCGTGTTGCGCGAACGCTCGGGCGAGACCGGGCGACCGCTCGCGTCCGCCGCGTCGACACGCAGCCACCACGTCGCGACGATCGTGCCGCCGACCGGGCGGGCCTCCATCGACTCGACGACGAGCGCCGTCTCGGTGATCCGGTCCGCCTCCGGGACCGGATCCGCTCCGTCCGCGCCACCGCGCCGCGCACGCAGCGCCTGCAGCTCGTCCATGCCGTGCACGAGCGCGTCCTCCGAGGAGTCGAACATCGTGAGCTCGGGCGACAGCAGCGCGTCGATCGCGGACGTGTCGCGACCGAGGTACCCGGCGTACATCGTCTCCACGAGCGCCAGTACCTCGGCGGCGGGATCGGTCAGGGGCTCCATCGGCACTGCGGGTCCTCACATCTCGGCTGCGGGCCGCCGGCGGGCGGCACCGCTCCATCGTAGTGAGGGACTGCACCGCCCGGCCCTGCGCACGAGGGCCTTCCGGTCGCGCCCGCATCCTGCTACAGTCCCTGCCGTGGGCACTCTGATTCGCTAGATCTGGACGCTGCGTCGAGCCCTGCTCCGCAGCGGGTCCTGAGCGCGCGCCGTCGCCCGGCGCCCGAGGTCCGGATCCGATCCCGCATCTGCGATGCGCTTCCCCGCGCGACCGCTCCGTCGCGCGCAGAGGAGTCCCCATGTCCCCGTCCCCGTCTCCCGTACATTCCCCGTCCCCGGCCCGCTCTGCGGTCCGGCCGAACGCCGCGCGCAGCCACCGGGTCTGCGAGCTGCGCTCCGTCACGGTCCGCTTCGCGGATCAGGTCGTCCTCAACCGCGTCGATCTCGCCGTCGGGCCGACCGCCCGCGTCGCACTCGTCGGCGACAACGGAGCCGGCAAGTCGACCCTGCTCGGCCTGCTCTCGGGCAGCGTGCGCCCCGTCGCGGGCGAGGCGCAGCTCGTGCTGCCCGGCGGTCGCGCATACGCGGCGCAGGACCCGCGATTCCCCGCGGGAACCACTGTCACGCAGGCGATCGATCTGCTGCTGCCCGAACTGCGGGCGCTCGAAGCCGAGATCCAGCGCGTGTCGGATCGCCTCGCGGCACCCGGCCCGGACGAGCTGCCGGCACTGCTCGACCGACTCGGCGCGCTGACCGATCGCCTCGAGGCCCGCGACGGGCACGGCGTCGACCTGCGGGTCGATGCCGGACTCCAGCAGCTCGGCCTCGGACGCCTCGACCGCAGCAGGCCGGTCGCGTCGCTCTCCGGCGGGGAACGCGCGCGCCTCGCGCTCGCGACCGCGCTGGCCTCGCGGGCGGAACTGCTGCTGCTCGACGAGCCGACCAATGACCTCGACGATGCGGCGCTCGCCTGGCTCGAAGGCCGGCTCGCGGCGCATCGCGGCGCACTGGTGGTCGCGACGCACGATCGCGCGTTCCTGGATCGCTTCGCCGACGACATCGTGCAGGTGCGCGACGGCGGCCTGAGCCGATCCGGCGACGGCTACGCCGGCTATCTCGCGGCGCGCGCCGCCGAGCGCCGTCGCCAGGCCGAGCGGCACGAGGAGTGGCGCTCGGAACTCGCCCGCAGCGAAGCCCTCGTCACGGCGAACGCCTCGCGTCTCGCCGCGATCCCACGCAAGCTCGAGCTCGACGGATTCGGACACGGCGCGTTCCGTGCGCGGAGCCGCGACCACGGCGCCATGGGCCGGATCCGCATGGCGAAAGCGCGGGTCGCGACGCTGCGCGCCGAGCCCGTCGCGCCGCCGCCCGAACCGCTGCGCTTCGATCCCGGCTTCTCCGAGACGGCGGACGGGATCGCGGCCGCGGCCCCGACCGGCGCCGAGGCACGGCGCCCCGACAGGTGCGCGCTGATCTCGCTGAGCGGGATCCGGTGCACGGACGGCGCCGCCCTGCGGACGGACGCGTGGACGATCCGCCGTGGCGGCCGCTGGCTCGTCACCGGGGCGAACGGCGCCGGGAAGACGACGCTGCTGCGCGTGCTCGCGGGGGATCTCGCGCCGGGCGCGGGGTCCGTCGAGCGCGCGCCGGGGCTCCGGATCGCGTGGCTCCGCCAGGAGGTGGCGGATGCCCCGGCGCACTCGGCCGTCGAGTGCTTCGCCCGGGCGGTCGGGCTGCACCGCGAGGACGCTGCCGCGCGGCTCGGCGCGTTCGGACTGATCGCCGAAGCCGAGTTCGACCGCGCGGTGCGCGAGCTCTCGGTCGGGCAGCGGCGCCGGCTCGACCTGGCGATCATGCTGGCGACCCCGAGCGATGTGATCCTGCTCGACGAGCCGACGAACCACCTCTCCCCGAACTCGTCGAGCAGCTCGAGGACGCGCTCGACGCCTACCCGGGAGCGGTCGTCACGGTCACGCACGATCGCCGGTGGATCGAGCGGGCGAGCGGATCCTCGCGGGTGCGCGTCGCTGACGGGCTGGCGACCCCGCTCGACGCGTAGCGGAAACACGCCGGGCCCGGATCCGCGCGTGCGGATCCGGGCCCGGCGGGCGCGAGTCGGGTCAGCGAGTCGGGCTCAGAAGTCCCAGTACTCGTCATGGGCCGCGTGATCACGCGGAACTTCGGAGGTTGCAGCGGGGCCGTGCCCTCTGCGTGCCACTCTGAAATAGGCTCTGTGTCCACCGGTGTCCAGCAGTTCGTGGCACGCCTCGATTCTACCTCGCACGGGCCAGTCAGGCCTCTAGCGCACCCTGGTATTCAAGTTTCTCAAGGTGTTTGAGGCTCCTCAGCTGTTCCAGGAAGGAGTTGTAGTCGTCCACATTCTTAAGTGGATCGCTCGTCAATTTGAAGTCACGCCGCAACCTAGTGGTCCTCGCATGGACTACGTCTCCAGCAAAGGTGTCGTCAACTGCGGCATCAATTCGTTTGAGCGTTGAAAGTGCACGATCCCGAGTACAGCCGCCAGCAAAATCGATCGAGAACGTCTCGATGATGCGTTGGAGCCGCTGGTCTCGACGCGCATCTGCTTCCCGCTCGCGAGCGAGGGCAAGTGTGTCCGCGAGCACCTGGATCAATGCCGCAAAGTTCTTCTGCAACGCGGGTGCACCGTTTGGCATCGCCCCACCGGCACTATCAGCATCGGCGAGCAGGGCAAGCAACTCCTTCGCGAAGCCAGCTTTGGCAATCCCAGTGTCGAATACCGCCTGAAACGCATCGGCAAGTGCGTCCCAGTGGCTGCCGTCGTGTGTACTCAGGCGACCTCTCACTCCCTCTTCTGTCAGGGCCTTAGTTGACTCTTCGTCAGCCCCAAGGAACGAGCGCGCGTATCGCCTGGCTGCAGCTACAGCAATGTTCGTGGGGATGATGTCTTCCGGCTCTCGCACCGTAACGCCATCCGCAATAGTGAGGTCTGCATCGCGTGCCCAATCGGCAAGATTGATTACGAGGTCATCGGAAACCGTGGGCCTGCCATGTGCACCGCCTCGCTGAATCTGCCTCTGCATCGTCTCGCCAGACGTGTCGCCGTCAATGAGGACTGCGCACGCAGGCTAATCGGCTCTTCGCAGATGAGCGGGTAGCTGGCTGAGCGCGTCGATGGCCGGATAGGCGTCGAGGCCTCCCGAGGATGGAAGTTCCTACACTCGCCATCCGAGAGGCCTCGACGTGCACCACGCTACCTTTGCGACCCCTGACTTGACCGTGTTCTGCCGCCTCGACGAGCTCGGCCTCGTGGCCGTTGGCCAGCGACTCACCCCGGAGCGGGCGGTGATCGAGTGCCGGGTCGCTGAGCCGGACCCGTGGTGCTGGGGCTGTGGCGGCCAGGCGCTGTCCCGAGGGACGGACGCGCGGCGTCTCGCGCATGAGCCGTTCGGGCATCGGCCCACGACGCTGCTGGTCCGCGTCCGCCGATACAAGTGCGCCGGCTGCGGACGCTCCTGGCGTGAGAACCTCACCGCGGCTGCGGCGGAGCGGGCGAAGCTGTCCCGTCGCGGGATGCGGTGGGCGCTCGAAGGCATCGTGCTCGATCACCTCACCGTATCGCGCGTCGCCGCTGGGCTGGGCGTGTCCTGGCACACGGCGAATGATGCTGTCCTTGCCGAAGGTGGCCGAGTGCTCATCGACGATCCGGCTCGGTTCGACGGTGTTCGGGTGATCGGCGTCGACGAGCACGTCTGGCGGCACACTCGCCTCGGTGACAGATACGTGACCGTGATCATCGACCTCACCCCAGTCCGCGAGAAGACGGGCCCGTCGCGACTGCTGGACATGGTCGAGGGCCGTTCGAAGGCCGTGTTCAAGCAGTGGCTCGCCGCCCGCCCGCAGCACTGGCGGGACGGGGTCGAGGTCGTCGCGATGGACGGGTTCGCCGGGTTCAAGACCGCCGCGACGGAGGAGCTCCCGGACGCGGTGACGGTGATTGACCCGTTCCACGTCGTCCGCCTCGCTGGCGACGCGCTGGACACCTGCCGCCGCCGTGTCCAGCGCGACGCCTTCGGCAGGCGCGGCAGGAAAGACGATCCGCTCTACAAGGCCCGCCGCACTCTCCACACCGGCGCCGCCCTGCTGACCGAGAAGCAGCAGACCCGCCTGGAGACGCTGTTCGCGGACGAGCAGCACGCCGAGGTCGAAGCGACCTGGGGCATCTACCAGCGCATGGTCACCGCCTACCGCGAACCCGACCGGAAGCTAGGAAAGCTCGCCATGCAGTCCGTGATCGACTCGCTCACCAGCGGCGTCCCGGCCCTACTTGTCGAGCTGCGCCGCCTCGGCCGCACCCTGAAGCAGCGCGCCGCTGACGTCCTCGCGTTCTTCGACCGGCCCGGCACCTCGAACGGCCCCACGGAGGCGATCAACGGCCGCCTCGAACATCTCCGCGGCTCGGCATTGGGGTTCCGGAACCTGACGAACTACATCGCCAGATCGCTGCTCGAAGCAGGCGGCTTCAGACCCCACCTACACGCTCAAATGCGATGAGCCCATTATCCAGGGTTGATGATGGAAGTGGAGGATATCGACAACCTCTCGCGCAACCAAGACATCGCGGTCGGACTGCAAGTGATCTTGAAGCCACGGGCCCGTCCCACCCCGACATGGACCTCGATGCCCGAACGGACGTTAGATTTCGAGTTCTAGGCGTTCTGCGATGAAGGTTGGATCCCAGCCGGGATTGAAAGTGTCGACGTGGGTGAATCCGAGCCGCTCGTATAGGCCACGCAGGTTCGGGTGGCAGTCGAGCCGCAGCTTGGCGCACCCCTGCGTTCGCGCGGCATGGCGGCAAGCCTCGATCAGCGCGGAGCTGACACCCCGGCCCGCATGTGTCCGTCGCACCGCGAGCTTGTGCAGATATGCGGCCTCCCCTTGAGGGCGTCGGGCCAGAACTCGGGATCCTCGGCCGACAAGGTGCAACAGCCGACGATGCCGTCGCTGCAACTCGCGACTAGGAGCTCGGATCTCAGGACGAAGGTCTCCGCGAATGTCCGGTCGATCCGCGCGACGTCCCAGGCGGGCGTTCCCTTGGCGGACATCCACGCCGCAGCGTCGTGCATCAGCCGCACAACCTCGTCGATATCACCCGAGCAGGCGACCCGAACGTTCGGAGGCTCCTCGCTGTCCATTCGCTCCCCTGGCGCGGTATGAACCGCCGCCTCATAGTGCAGTTTGATCCTGACGAGCCCAGCATGTCTGCGCCCACCTTCGCGGAACCTGACCAGGGTCCGCTAGCGGGCGGCCGGAAGGTGAATGCTAGGCATGATCTAACCCTCGGTCTCTGGCGTCGCGACTGCGAAATTTCGCGAGGGTTTCCGAGAAGGTGATTGCGCTTCGCAGATCTCCAGGCGCGTGGGTGCGGACGTAGTCAGCGCCATTGCCGATCGCGTGAAGTTCCGCCGCAAGGCTCGCTGGACCCAGATCCTTTACAGGAAGGCCAACGGTGGCGCCCAAGAAGGATTTCCGCGACACCGAGACCAATAGCGGAAGCCCCAACGCCGACTTCAGCTTTTGAAGGTTCGACAGCACGTGCAGCGATGTTTCCGGTGCGGGGCTCAAGAAAAATCCCATCCCCGGATCGAGGATGAGCCGGTCGGCAGCGACCCCGCTCCGTCGCAAGGCGGAAACCCGCGCCTCGAAGAACCGCACAATCTCGTCGAGCGCGTCTTCGGGTCGAAGGTGACCGGTGCGGGTGGCGATGCCATCCCGCTGCGCTGAGTGCATAACCACCAGCCTGCAGTCCGCCTCAGCAATATCGGGATAGAGCGCAGGGTCAGGAAATCCTTGGATATCGTTCAGGTAGCCCACGCCGCGCTTGAGCGCATAGCGCTGGGTTTCCGGTTGGAAGCTGTCGATTGAAACACGGTGCATCTGATCGGACAGGGCGTCTAAGAGCGGCGCAATACGTCTGATCTCATCGGCCGGCGATACAGGCCTCGCGTCCGGATGGCTGGCGGCCGGTCCGACATCCACGACGTCTGATCCGACTCGCAGCATTTCGATCGCCGCGGTGACAGCGCCGGCGGGGTCTAGCCGCCGGCTCTCATCGAAGAAGGAGTCCTCGGTGAGATTCAGAATGCCGAACACCGTCACCATGGCGTCGGCCTCCGCAGCGACTTCCACGATGGGGATCGGGCGAGCAAAAAGGCAGCAATTATGAGCCCCATACCTACAAAGCCCCACGCATCAAGCTTTTGCCCATGAAGCAACCAGGCAATGGCTGTAATTATGACGACGCCGAGTCCCGACCAGACTGCATAAGCAACACCGACAGGGATGGATTTCAGAACCAGAGAAAGAAAATAAAATGCGATGCCATAACCGATTATGACAACGGCGGAAGGGGCAAGCTTAGTAAAGCCCTCGCTAGATTTTAATGCGGATGTTGCGATTACTTCGCCAACTATTGCGATAACAAGAAAAAGCCAGCCTTTCATGATGTATCTCCCAATTTGTGTAGGGCTTATTATGCACGCTTAAAAATAATAAAAGCAGACTTGACCTGATAGTTTGGCTGTGAGCAATTATGTGCTTAGTGCATCTAACGCCGGAGTTAAGCCGCCGCGCGTAGCGCGGTCGGCTTGAACGAATTGTTAGACATCATTTACCAACTGACTTGATGATCTCGCCTTTCACAAAGCGAATAAATTCTTCCAAGTGATCTGCGCGTGAGGCCAAGTGATCTTCTTTTTGTCCCAGATAAGCTTGCTTAGCTTCAAGTAAGACGGGCTGATACTGGGCAGGTAGGCGTTTTATTGCCCAGTCGGCAGCGACATCCTTCGGCGCGATTTTGCCGGTTATTGCGCTGTACCAAATGCGGGACAACGTAAGCACTACATTTCGCTCATCGCCGGCCCAGTCGGGCTGCGAGTTCCATAGCTTCAAGGTTTCCCTCAGCGCCTCGAATAGATCCTGTTCAGGAACCGGGTCAAAGAATTCCTCCGCTGCCGGACCTACCAAGGCAACGCTATGTTCTCTTGCTTTTGTAAGCAGGATAGCTAGATCAATGTCGATCATGGCTGGCTCGAAGATACCCGCAAGAATGTCATTGCGCTGCCATTCTCCAAATTGCAGCTCGCGCTTAGCCGGATAACGCCACGGGATGATGTCGTCATGCACGACAAGGGTGACTTCTATAGCGCGGAGCGTCTCGCTCTCGCCAGGGAAAGCCGAAGCCTCCATAAGGTCATTGAGCAATGCTCGCCGCGTCGTTTCATCAAGCTTTACGGCCACAGTAACCAACAAATCAATATCGCTGTATGGCTTCAGGCCGCCATCCACTGCGGAGCCGTACAAATGCACGGCCAGCAACGTTGATTCCAGATGGCGCTCAATGACGCTTAGCACCTCTGATAGTTGGTTCGAAATTTCGATGGTCACCGCTACCCTCATGATGTCTAACGTCTGGCACAGCTGCCGACAAAATTGGCGCTTGTTTTGCCGGCTTTTTGGCAAAACAAGTGACACTTTTGGCGGTCAGTTGCTGCCACTTGTTAACCCTTTTGCCAGATTTGGTAACTATAATTTATGTTAGACACGAAGTCTTGGCTAAAAACTGGCCTAAAACTACTGGGGATTTCTGGAAAATAGACATCACCTTCTGGCTCAATGTCGATTGTTGAAATATGTAAAGTATCAACTTTATCGATCAGGCTTTTGTATATTTCACCACCACCAGACACAATCACATGATCCGTTATCGTCTTCAGATGATTTAGCGCTTCATCGATAGATGGAAATACCAATACATTCTCATCACTGGAAGTGAAGCTTGAACGAGTTACAACGGCATATTTTCGGTTGGGTAAAGCCCCCATTGACTCGAAAGTCTTTCGGCCTACCAAAAGCCACTGATTATAGGTAATCGCTTTGAAGAGTAATTGTTCCCCTTTGGCACTCCATGGAATATCTGGGCCATTTCCGATAACTCCATTCTTCGAAATTGCTGCCATTAGTGATAGTTTCACGATACTTCCTTAGGGGTTAACTTTGTTTTAGGGCGACTGCCCTGCTGCGTAACATCGTTGCTGCTCCATAACATCAAACATCGACCCACGGCGTAACGCGCTTGCTGCTTGGATGCCCGAGGCATAGACTGTACAAAAAAACAGTCATAACAAGCCATGAAAACCGCCACTGCGCCGTTACCACCGCTGCGTTCGGTCAAGGTTCTGGACCAGTTGCGTGAGCGCATACGCTACTTGCATTACAGTTTACGAACCGAACAGGCTTATGTCCACTGGGTTCGTGCCTTCATCCGTTTCCACGGTGTGCGTCACCCGGCAACCTTGGGCAGCAGCGAAGTCGAGGCATTTCTGTCCTGGCTGGCGAACGAGCGCAAGGTTTCGGTCTCCACGCATCGTCAGGCATTGGCGGCCTTGCTGTTCTTCTACGGCAAGGTGCTGTGCACGGATCTGCCCTGGCTTCAGGAGATCGGAAGACCTCGGCCGTCGCGGCGCTTGCCGGTGGTGCTGACCCCGGATGAAGTGGTTCGCATCCTCGGTTTTCTGGAAGGCGAGCATCGTTTGTTCGCCCAGCTTCTGTATGGAACGGGCATGCGGATCAGTGAGGGTTTGCAACTGCGGGTCAAGGATCTGGATTTCGATCACGGCACGATCATCGTGCGGGAGGGCAAGGGCTCCAAGGATCGGGCCTTGATGTTACCCGAGAGCTTGGCACCCAGCCTGCGCGAGCAGCTGTCGCGTGGGCTCTGTTGCAAAGATTGGCGGCAGTCAGAGGTAGGCTGTCGCTCTGCGCCGATCAGGCGGCTGCTGCGAAATGGTGGTTGAGCATGCCCATGGCCTCCGTCAGCGCCGAGGGCCCAATGCCAAAAGCTCTCTCCACAAGGCGCACCTCGCCCCTGATGCCGGGCTGCAGGCACCAGGGGCGAGCCTGTCCTTTGCGCAGGGCTCGCATGACTTCGAATCCCTTGATCGTGGCATAGGCCGTGGGGATCGATTTGAAACCGCGCACCGGCTTGATCAGTATCTTGAGCTTTCCGTGATCGGCCTCGATCACGTTATTGAGATACTTCACCTGCCGGTGGGCCGTCTCCCGGTCCAGCTTTCCTTCGCGCTTCAATTCGGTGATCGCTGCACCATAGCTCGGCGCTTTGTCGGTATTGAGCGTGGCAGGCTTTTCCCAGTGCTTCAGGCCTCGCAGGGCCTTGCCCAGGAACCGCTTCGCTGCCTTGGCGCTGCGGGTCGGCGACAGGTAGAAATCGATCGTGTCGCCCCGCTTGTCGACTGCCCGGTATAGGTAGGTCCACTTGCCCCGCACCTTGACGTAGGTTTCATCCAGGCGCCAGCTCGGATCAAAGCCACGCCGCCAGAACCAGCGCAGCCGCTTCTCCATCTCCGGGGCGTAGCACTGGACCCAGCGATAGATCGTCGTATGGTCGACCGAAATGCCGCGTTCCGCCAGCATTTCCTCAAGGTCGCGATAGCTGATCGGATAGCGACAATACCAGCGCACCGCCCACAGGATCACATCACCCTGGAAATGGCGCCACTTGAAATCCGTCATCGTTCCGTCCGTCCAATCTCCGCCAAGCATGCTCAAGCTTCACGATTTTTGCAACAGAGCCATCGCACGTGCGCCAAGGGCGATCGGGTTTGAACACGAGCGCTGGCGATCAGGAGGAGCGTTGCGATACCCGCGATAACAGCCAGCGCGCCGAAGGCGGCCGCGTAGCTGCCGAACGCTCCGGCGAGTACCACGCCGATCCACGGCGCCATCGCGGTTACCAACATGGTGGGTGTTCCGATTATCCCCGAGAGTTGCCCATAGGCGCGCGGCCCCCAACGATCCGTCACAGCGGTGGCCTGGAGAAGGGTCCCGATGCCACGACCGACCCCGGCTGCCATGGAGATTCCCACGAGCACCGCGAACGGGCCGGAAAGGATCGCGAATGCCGCGGCGCTCACGGCGACGATCGCAAACGCTGCCCCGGTGCGCATGGTGAGCGACGCTCGCCGCGCGAAGGCGGTGTAGAAGACACGCCCCGCGACCTGCCCGATCCCGCCGAGTCCGAGCACCCACGCAGCTTCGGACGTCGTCAGTCCACGTTCGAGCATCAACGCCATCATCGCGATCAACACCGTATGTATCGCGGCGGATGCGATCGTGAGCCCGGCCGTCAAGAGCCAGAACTGGCCACGGCGGAGAACTCCTGACACGTACCCCCGCTCATTGAGAGACCGAGCTGTGTGGTCAGCGTGCTGTTGGGGTCGCGAATGTCGCAAGAGGATCCAGTGCGCTGGTGCGGTGACTAGTGCCAGAGCGACGGCAGACCACAGGTAAGTGCCACGCCAACCGACAGCCGCCCCGACGTGCGCGACGAGCGGAGCGAACACTGTTGCGGACAGGCCAGCGACCAGCGTGAGCGTGGTCAGTGGCCCGAGGCTGCGCGCGCCGTACCATGAGGTGATGGCCGCGAACGCGGGCTGGTACAGCACGCCCGACATTCCGAATCCCGCAAGGATCCACGCGGCAGCGAACACGATCGAATTGTCAGATGCGGCAACGAGAGCCAGCGCCGCCGCGCTGAGCAAGGACCCGAGGGCCATTACCCAGCGCGGGCCGTGTCGGTCGATGAGCTTCCCGACCGGCACCCCGAGGAGCGCGGACACCACGAGCGACCCTGAGAACGCGAGCGTCACGAACTGGGCAGACCAGCCCGTGTCGCTCACGATTTGCGGTGCAAGAACGGGAAACGCGTAGTACAGCAACCCCCACGACACGGTGACCGTGACGCTGAGCGTGGCGAGCATCACACCCAGCCGCGGCGGGCGTTCTCGCACGTCACACAGTGAGCGTCAGTGATACCGGCTTGGGAGCACAACACGAGCCCGCGCCGCTCACCGCGTCTGGGGCGTCGAAGTCGCCAGCGCCTCCGCACACGCCCGTGTCGGGGAGCACGAGATCGACTCGTGCGGCAGCCTCGTGATCGCCCGCGATCTCCGCCACCACGCTACGCACCTGCTCGAACCCGGTCAGTGCGAGGAAGTTCGGCGCACGACCATAAGACTTCGAGCCGACAATATAGAAGCCTTGCTCGGGGTGTGCGAGATCCGCCGCGCCGGTCGCACGAATCGACCCGCAGGAGTGGAGATTCGGGTCAACCTCCTCCGCGACACGCACCGGGGCCTCCAGACGCACATCGAGATCGAGTCGAATCTCAGACAAGAACGACAGGTCGGGACGCAACCCGGTCGCAACGAACACGCGTGCAGCAGGATCGAGTCTCCGCCCGTCTTCTGCGACCAGGACCACCCGGCCGTCCTCGTGCAGAATCTGTTCGGTGCGGAACCCGGTGACCAGGTCGACAAGCCCATCGTCGACGGCCTGCTTCGCGCGCTGCCCGAGCGCTCCGCGCTCCGGCAACTCATCAGCTGCGCCCCCGCCGAAGGTGTTGCCGACCAGGCCGCGACGTAGCACCCACGACACCCGTGTGCCCGGCGCCTCGCGTACCACGGGCGCGAGCAGAGCAATGGCGGTCGCCGCAGAGTGGCCATTGCCGACCACGACCACGTGCTCACCGCCGAATGCCGCTGCCGACTCGCTGGTCGGGATGCCGTAGCTGAGCGCCCCGGCTTCAACCGCCGCCAGCTCACCGAGGGCAGGCAACCCGTCGGCGCCCGCCGGGTTCGGGGTCTGCCACGTGCCCGAGGCGTCGATCACGGCACGAGCATCGATGCGACCCTCGCCCCCATCCGCAAACTGCACGTGCACGACGAAGGGCTGTTCGTCGCGGCCCGCGTCGACCGTGCGGTCACGACCCTTGCGACTGACTCCGACCACGCGCGAGCCGTACCGGACGCGATTGCCCAGCGCCTCAGCGAGCGGGGCGAGGTACCCGTCGATCCACTCCGCTCCGGTCGGAAATCCGCTCTCGGGCTGCACCCAGCCCGTGGACTCTAACAGCCGGGCACTGGCCGCATCGACCAGCTCGGCCCAGTCCGAGAACAAGCGCACGTGGCCCCACTCCGCAACGCCGGAAGCCGCACCCGGTCCCGCTTCCAGCACGAGCGGTTCGATTCCGCGCTCCACAAGATGGGCCGCGGCGACAAGTCCCTGTGGGCCTGCACCAATTACGACGACAGGATTCATTTCATACCTTCTCTTATCGACATTCTTCGATGGGTCAAGCATGTCGAATGCATCGACAAATGTCAATACGTGCGAGAGAATGGATCTATGGCAACCCCGGGAAGTACCACCGAAGAGATCACGGCACGCACGTGCTGCGCGCCCGCAAACGATGCGGCACTCGATGACTCACGTTCGCAGCACCTCGCACAGGTGTTCAAAGCGCTCGGCGACCCCGCCAGAGTAAAGTTGTTCTCACTAATCGTCGCGAGTGCCGACGGTGAGATGTGCGTCTGCGATCTCACCGAGCCCGTGGGGCTCTCACAATCGACTGTCTCACATCACATGAAACTGCTCGTCGAGGCGGGCCTTGTCACTCGTGAACAGCGTGGGCGTTGGGCGTACTACCGGACGGTTGACGGCGCTGTCGAAAAGGCCGCCCGCTCGGTCCTCACCGTCTAGGCCTTCATGCCACCACAAGTTCTCGGTCAGGTGTGGCTGATTGGGGACGTCTGAGATCGATCGCGCGCGACTGAGCACCTTCTTGGCATGAGCAAGCGCAACACTCGAAGTTCATTACCCGATCCCTCCGTCGACCTTCCAATCGCCAGCATCAGCGTCGATGAGCGTGGCGCGATGCACGTCACGTACGACGGACATGAGTTCCCACCTTCGACGCCAGATACAGAATGGAGTCGGGGTCGGTTCGGTGATCTGCTCGACGCACTCTCCGCGCACCGCACGCGCACACTCCGCGTCGAGGTGCACGAGTACGACGGCTCGGTATTCACTGACATCATCCACGCCACTCGCAGCGAGCGCATTGAAGACGAGGTGCCGCTGCCCAGTGCCACGCGGCGAGCGCGCCATCGAACGACTCATCAACTGATCGAGATACGCGGCTCCGGGTTCATCCCCGGTGAGGACGTGACGGTTGCGCTCACGCTATCGAGCGCGGAAGGCGCCGCAGACGGCACAGCTCGCGCAGTTGTCGATCTCAGCCACATTGCGGATCAGAACGCAGAACTCCTGCTCATCGGGCGCATCTCAGGTGTGATTGTCGTCGAGCGGTTGCAGTCATGACGAGCGCCCAGTCTCACAGCCGAGGTCTTGGAGAGGAGCTGACCAACGCCCTCATGATTGGCCTCTTCGCACTGTTCGGTTTCGCCGCCGTACTCCGCGGGGCCGGATCGGTCGCAGCGTTTCTTACTGGTGCTAAGCAGCCTGAAATCGGCTTCGCTGGCGGTGTCAACGTGCTCTTTGCCCCCGCTGACCCCGCCACGGCACTTGGTGCGCACGGCCTCAATGCAGTTGTGTACTGGGTCGTAGCAGTTCTTCTTCTCGGTTTGCTCACCACCGCGATTGTGTGGGCCTGGGCTCGGATACGACGCCATACTCGGGCCCTCACTATCGACCCCCGCAAGCTCCAAGGAACCGCGAGTGGGCACGACGTCGTATCAAGTGCCTCCTCGAAATCACTCCTGCACCGTGCTGCCACGCTGCGGCCGTCACTCGCTCGTCCGAAGCCAGAGGATGTGGGGTTCTTGCTCGGTCGTTCGCACGGCAAACAGATCTGGGCGAGTGTCGAAGACTCGATCCTGCTGATCGGTCCGCCGAGGTCGGGTAAAGGACTACATGTAGTGATCCCGGCGATCCTCGACGCTCCAGGTGCAGTCGTCACAACGTCAACCCGCCCAGACAACCTCACCGTGACGCTCAAGGCACGCGAGCGATCTGGCCCGATCGCGGTCTTCGACCCACAACACCTTGCCGAAGGCATTCCCGCCGGGCTGCGATGGTCACCCATCAGAGGCTGCGAAGACCCACTCACCGCGATGATCCGAGCGACCGGCCTCGCAGCAGCAACAGAACTCTCCTCTGGTGGTGTCGAAGGCGGCGGCTTCTGGGAGGGCAAGACTCGCGTCGCGCTGCAAGCGCTCCTCCACGCTGCGGCTCTCGATCACAGAGCCCCAGCGGAACTCTTCCGATGGACGCTCGACCCCGCGGCCGCCGCCGAGGCCGTTGCGATCCTCACCGGTTCACCCCTCGCCGCAACCGGATGGGCCGAATCATTGGAAGCGATGCTCGACGCTGACCCGCGCACTCGCGACAGTATCTGGCAGGGAGTGTCGCTCGCACTGGCGTCACTCGCCGACCCCAGGGTGTTGGACGCGGTAAGCCCCACTGAGGGCGAGCACTTCGACCCGGAGCAGTTCATACGCAGCCGGGGCACGCTGTACCTACTCGCGACCGGAGCTGGCGCCGGAAACAGCGCCGCACTGGTTGCCGCCTTCGTCGAAGACCTCGTCGAAACCGCCCGCCGCATGGCCGCACGGTCACCCGGCGCGCGGCTTGATCCACCGTTGCTGCTCGCGCTCGATGAGATCGGGAACCTCGCACCACTCCCTTCGTTGCCGACGCTTATGGCAGAAGGTGGCGGCACCGGCATTACGACCATGCCGGTGCTCCAATCACTTGCGCAAGCTCGCGACAAGTGGTCAGAGAACCAGGCAGCTGCGATCTGGGACGCGAGCATCGCGAAGATCATCCTCGGCGGTGCGTCCAACTCTCGCGACCTCCAAGACCTCTCCACCCTCATCGGTGAGCGAGACGAGTTCACTGACTCAGTCACCTTCGGCGACTACGGCTCGCGCTCCAATCAGCGCTCCGTCCGCAGAGTCCCCATCATGCCCCCGGATCGGATCCGAACTCTCCCGTTCGGGACCGGAGTGATCCTGCTCCGATCGACGCCACCGATCATCACCGATCTACATCCGTGGCCGAAACGTGCTGACGGAGAGAAGCTCCGCCTCGATCGTTCGGCGACGGAGGCTCTGCTGGAGCACCCCAAGCGTTAGCAAGCACGGGTGACGATCGTGCACCTACCTGTCGCAGCGGCTGAACAAAGACGGCCGCCTGACCAGACAGGACGAACATCATGTCGATCCACACACAAGAATCCGTCTCGGGATTCGTCACCTCAGAACCGCAGCTCACAGTCTCGGCCAACGGGAACCCGCGTCTGTACTTCCGCTTCGGGCAGGAGCACTTCCGCCGTGAGGAAGACGGGACCTTCACCCAACTGGAGTCGAGCTTTCACCACCTCGTCATGTTCGGGCGTTCCGCAGAACGCGCTTCAGAGCGATTCTCCAAAGGCGACAACTTCATTGCTGAGGGCTATCAACGGCCCGTGAGCTACGAGCGCGAAGGTCAAAGCGTCGAGAGCGAGGAGTTCGTCGCAAAGCGCATCGGCCACGACGCGGCCCGCACCCGGTACGAAGTCGACCGCTCATCCCGCAAGGCAGCCTCGCGGAGCAGCGCGGACAAAGAGCAGCGTCGTGCATTCGCACCCCGAACCGCAGGAGCCGCAAACGGTGCTCCATCTCTCGGGTACTGAGCCGGATCGGAGCAGCACATGAACGAACACAACGTCCCCGGCGAGGGCAACGAAACCATCCAGGCTGAGCAGTTTGAGCCGGATCTCGTCGCAGAGCCACCGCATCCCATCAACTGGAATCTCCTCACATCGCAAGACCTCGAAGACGAACTCCTCGAACTCAATCGCTGGGTGAATTGGCTCCGCATGGAGTACGGCCTGCCCGCCGCGGTGATTCCACCGGTCTGGCATCGTCACCCCGAGTTGCTCTGGGAGCTTTCCGCCCTCCACCTGCATTGGCTGTGCGCTTACGACGCCAACCAAGACGGCTCAGCACCGTTCGGATGGCATCGCGACTTCGCAGAGGCTCGTCAACGTCTGCGCGACTGGGTGACGGCCAGCGGCACGCGGCTTGACCGAGATCGACCGACGCGGCAAACCGTTTGGCCAGGCGAGGAACGCACCGTCGACATCGTGGAGGAGGCCATCACCGATCGGGATGCTGACTTCGTACAGTTCGTGCTCGAACAGGTTGAGGCGCGCAGGGCCGCAGAGGATGCGTTCTACGCAAGCATCGGCGCGAGAACGGATGAGACGCCCAATTGAGGTCGTCTGATCGACGAGCCCCCGGTTGAGATGGATGCGTGCTTCATTCGCAGAGTGCCGCCAGCAGGATGGATTGATCCTCGTCGACGCCTGCGGTGCTCCGCTCGACACACCCGACTTGCTTCCTTCAGCCAGCGGCCAACGGGTGCTCCTCTTCGGTCTGCCGCATCCGTCCTGCCAGGAGCGCGATCACCGCGAGAATCGGTGGAACGACCCCAGCGATCAGGAAAATTGCTGGGATCGGCACCAGCAACGAGAGCGGTCCGGCAACGGCGATCGACACGGGCATGAACGCGATCGAGACGAAGAAGTCGAGGCTGGCGACCCGCCCGATCATGTCCAGCGGCACCAACCGTTGCAGCAACGTGCCCCATACGACCACGCCCGCGCCTGTGAGCGCACCGACGAGGAAGAGCGCTGCGAGCATCAAGAGGAGGTTGTCGACAACGCCGATGACCACTAAGGGAAGGGTACCAACACCCCAGCAGAGAATCATGAATGTCAGGTAGCGGCGTGGGAGGTTCAGGGATGAGACGATCAGCGAGCCGACGGCGCCCCCGATCCCATACGCGGCCAGGAGGAACCCGAAGGTGGCTTCAGCTTCCACGAATCGGTCGCGAGTAAGGAACGGCAGAAGCACCTCGATCGGTCCTTGGATGATGAGCGCGAGCCCCGAACCGAAGATGAGCGTCCACAGGAGCCAGCGCGTGCGCACGACATATCCCACGCCCGCTCGGAGATCGCGCCAGACACTCACTCGTTCTTCGAGCGGCGTGACCGAGGGGTGCTCGTCGCGTCGGCTGAGGAACAGGGTGATGACGAAAGCGATCATGTATGAGGCTGCGACGATGACGACGCCGATGGCCGGGAAGAAGATGCCGACGATGACGCCGCCAAGTGCTGGTCCGAGCCCTTGCCCCATCGTCGGCCTGAGCGCACCTTCGAGCCCGTTCGCGGCCAGCAGCTGATCGGGTGGGAGTACCTGTGGCAGGTACGCACTATACGCCGGGTAGAAAAAGGCGCTGCCTGCCCCCATTGCGAAGGACGCGACACCGACATGCCAGAGTTCGACGTTGCCGGTGAGCGAGAGGACTGCGACGGCCGATATGACGGCCGCGGTCACGCCCTGAACGGTAATGATAATGCGGCGCTTGGACAACCGGTCTGCGACGACACCACCAACGATCGAGAACGCGAAGAGGCCCAGGCTCATCCCGGTCGCGACAGCTGAGAGCGCAAGCGGGCTATCATCGAGCGCAAGCACTTGGAACACCATGACGATGGTCCACATGCCAGTCCCGAAGACCTCGATGCCGACCGCGGCAAACAACAGTCGGTAGTCGCGTGAAGTCAGGGGGCGAAGTGCGCGAGTTCGGCGGAGACTCTTGCTTTTCATACCCGAACCTCACCTTCTGCCATCGCTCTGAGTTGCAGCTGAGGCCAGGCGGCAACGTCGCGAAGAAGCTGACGGTCATGCGTCGACACGACCACCGCCGCCTGTGTTGCTCCGAGTGCCTCGGTGAGTTCATCGACGAGCGCGATCGAGAGGTGATTGGTGGGTTCGTCGAGCAGCAGCACGTGCGGGCGGCCCGCGAGAACCAAAGCCAGGTCGAGGCGACGCTGTTGCCCCATCGAGAGTTCACCGACGCGTTTGCCTGCCTCACGTGAGCGGAGCAGACCGAGGCCTGACAGGCCGACCGCCTCCGACGCACGTACCGTTCCTGCAGAGACCAGCCCGTCGACATGTTTCGCGTAGACATCGCTCGCACGGAGGTCTCGCGATAGTGTCGTCTCTTGCCGAAGGAAGCCCACCCGTGTACTGCGGGGCACGCGAACGGTTCCGGTGTCCGCTGGGAGTTCACCCGCCGTTACGCTCAAGAGTGTTGATTTGCCTGCCCCGTTCGGTCCGGTGACCACGAGTCTGGAGCGGTGTGACAACGTGAACGACACCGGCTCTGCCAGTCGCCCGTCGACACGGACCTGCTCAACACTCAGGAGCGCCGCGCCGGTTCGCGTGGGCAGCTCAGGGAACCGGAAGAACTGCGGCGGTTCCGGCACGGTCACCGCATGCGCTTCGAGCGCCTCTTGACGTCGGTGCACGCTCTGCACCAGACCGCCCGCGCGAGTCGCACGACCGTGCTTGTTCGTACCCTTCTCCGGCCGCCACCCCGACACGAGCCGGTTCTGCGCAGCACTCAAGCTGTCCTGCAGCCGTGCGTGCTCGAGTTGCTGGCGCTCGTATTCCTGTTCCCAACGCTGCCTTTCGGCGGCGCGCCCTTCTCGATACCCGTCATAGCCGTTGCCATACACGCGCGGGCGATTATCAGGTGTCGGATCGAGGTCGACGATCGTCTCGGCGACGTCGGCCAGGAGCGCTCGATCGTGACTGACGATGACGATACCGCCACTGCGCGCTTTGAGCTGTGTGGTCAAGAAATCGAGCCCACTGCGGTCGAGATGATTGGTGGGCTCGTCGAGCAGGAGAAAGTCGTCATCGGCACCGAGAAGGCACGCCAATCGCACCCGGTACCGTTGACCCACCGAGAGATCTGCGAGAAATCTGTCCATGTCAGTCTCCGCTTCGAGCGCTCCGAGCGCGACCTGAACGCGACGCTCGGCATCCCATGCATTGATTGCTTCGGCATGCTCTAGCGATGTTTCATATAGCTCAGCGGCGTCAACACTGCCTTCTGCGAGCGCGGCGGCGGCCTCATCAAGCGCTGCCAAGGCCGCGAGCGGTTCGGCAATTGCCTCCGCGACAGCCTGCCCGACGGTTCGGTGGTCGGAGGTTTCCATCTCCTGCTCAGCGAGACCGAGCGTGCCGATGCGTTGGACTTCGCCACCGTCCGGCGGCAGGGTGCCCGCAAGTACGTGCAGGAGTGTGGATTTGCCACGGCCGTTCTCTCCAACGATCGCTACGCGAGACGAAGCAGTGATGACGAGATCGACATGGTTGAGAACTGATGTGGCGCCTCGCATGACGGAAACGTCGGAGGCGGTAAGTTGCGCGCGATGGCGCGCCGGAATATGACGTGTGGGGGTAAGCATTCGAATCCTTCGGAACGACGCACCACGAAAAACCGTGAGGCAACGAGTACGTCAATGACGGCGACCCTGAAGGGTCAGGACGAGCGACCGCCGCTAGCTCGGAGATTCTCAACGAGCGCGGTAGGCCTGCTCCACCGTCACAGGAAGTACAAATGCATGCACCTAGCTTACCTCATAGAACATAGGCTCACCGAGAAAAGCCCAGTCGCTCATCATGCGGCGAAACGCTCCCGGCTGTGCGAACTTACCGGTTCTATGAACCCCTGACAAGCGATCGACTTCCTATCGGAAGCGACTCAGACTCGGTCGCAGCCTCTCGCCCTTCAATCCTCTCCCGATACCGAGAACGGATCAGAAGTGCCACGGAGATCGGGCCGATCGCAATGAACTTCAACGCGTTCCAGACGCACAGTAGGATGACGAGGTTGAACCATCCTGGCGCGCCGTCGCCGATCGCAGATGAGCACCAATACGCCAGCACGATGTATGGCGCCGCCAAGAGCATCGCGGGAACGCCCCATTTCAGGCCACGGCGTCGCCGGATCCGGCCCAGCACAATGTTCGTGGTTGCGTATCGCTGCAGGACTGCATAGATGAAGCTGCTGCCCGTCAATATCAAACGGATCATGATGGGGCCTCTCGTCACACGTCGATCTCCGTCGAGGAAGCAGCATGTGAATCGAGCGCCCGAGAGGGCCGCCCCGAAGGGCCCGCAGAGTTGAGAACCTGCTTCGTCTCCCAGGGTACGCCTACTCCGCACGAGTCGAAAGGGGCAGCATGCGCACACCTTCTGAGTGAGATCTCACCTCGAAGGAGGCCACCATGCCCACACTCTCGAACCTCACTAAAGATGAGCGAACTGCCCGCCAAGTGCTGTCATTGATCGGCACTCCGAACGACGCCACAACGGGCGCACTCCTTGAACGAGTCGGTGGGGTCGAGCTGATCGCTCTGATCGAGCGCACCACCGCGATTCCCGGGATGGATCGAGTCGAGGCGGCAATCTGGCGAGATCGATTGCAATCACGCGCGAATCCCGATCAGGTGGCCTCGCGGTTGCTCACGGAGAACGACTATCGGGTGCTTGTACCCGAAGACTCAGAGTGGCCCGCCGCCCTCAACGATCTCCGCGAGCGAGCCCCGTATGCGCTCTGGGCTGCGGGACGTGCAGAACTTCTCATCGCGCAACCTTCCCAGCTGATCACGATCACTGGCGCACGGGCGGCGACCGCTTACGGCGTGCACGTTGCCGAGGACATCTCCAGCGAGCTGGTTCGGAATGGCAAGACGCTCGTCGCCGGTGCTGCTTACGGTATCGAAGGCTCCGCGCACAGGTCTGCGCTCATCGAGAGCGGCAACACGATCGCGGTGCTTGCCTCGGGCGTCGACCGCCCATACCCCGCAGGCCATGCTGACCTCATTGGGAGCGTGTCACGCCAAGGTCTGGTGCTCTCTGAGCTACCGCCCGGTGTCAGCCCGACCCGTCAGCGTTTTCTGGATCGTTCGCGCATCCTCGCCGCGCTCTCTGGTGCCACCATCGTCGTTGAAGCGGGGTCTCGGTCTGGAACGCTGCACACAGCTCGGGAAGCTGGACACTTGGGTCGCATTGTTGGCGCTGTCCCCGGGCCCGTTACCTCCGCTGCGAGCACCGGAACCAATCACCTGCTTCAGGACGGAAGCGCGCGCGTCGTCACAAACGCATCGGACGTCACGCGGATGCTTGACACTGCGAACGCCCCCAAGCGGAGTGTCATCCACCTGGGGGCGTCGCGTGCCGTCTTGCCGAACAACCGCGCGCTGTAACCGCTATCTCATCGTTGGGATCTCCACGACGAGACTCTTTCGCAGTTCCTCCATGTCAACCCGGATGAGGCGCCCGACTCGGTATCCGCGAACCGTACCGTCGGAGATTCGGCGCCGGATCGTCTTGACTGAGACGCCCAGGCTTTCGGCCGCGACGACCAGTGAGACCAGGTCGGGTTCGTGCTCTTCGCTGCGAGTTCGAGAGTTCATGGCAGTGCCTTCCTGTGGATGGATTGGTGTTACCTCACAGGTGTCCGCGGCTGTCCGCTTACGACTCCTTCCCTGCGTTCTTCTTCCGGTCGAGGGTCGCTGCGACGCGTGCGCTCATCCGGTCCGCCAGCTCTCGGTCGCGATTCATCGTGGCGTGCTGGTATCGCAGCACGATGTGAATGTCGGCATGCCCTCCCCTGCGCATCAGCTCAGCGAGCGTCGCACCTTCCTGAGCGAAGATCGTCAACCCAGTGTGACGCAGATCATGGAAGCGGAAGCGGTGCGGCAGCCCGTCAACACTGTCACGCACGTCGGCCCAGACGTAGCCCCACCGCGTGTTCGAGAGCGGCATGGCGCCGCGGCTGCTTGCCGGGATCACGGGTGCCTTGGGTTCGCCCGCGACATGCTCCTTGAGGTGCTGCTTCAGGCGGGCTGTCATGAGCTTTGGAATGCTCAGCGACCGCTTGCCCGCTTCGCTCTTCAGATCGGTGTAGTCGCCAGTGTTGGCGTTCAGCTGACGTCGCACGTGCAGCGTCGCGCTGCCGTCGTCATGCCACTCGACATCGCGGCGCTGCAACCCCAGGCACTCTCCACGCCTCAGCTGACACCAGGCCGCGAGCTGCACCATGATCGCCCACGGATCGGGAACCGCCTCATAGAGCGCTTCGACCTGAGTCGGCGCGATGATGTCTTCGCTCTCGTCATGGTCGGCGTCATGACGTACCGATTCCTGACGAGGAATCGAGACGCCCGGCGCCGAAGGAATGATGCCGTCGCGAGCCGCTTGCCGCAGGATCATCATGAGCACGATCAGCACCGGCCGAGTGATCCCATTGAACTTCGATCTCGGGTTCAGCGGAGCCGGGATCTGGTCAAGCCGATCCGTCATCACGCGGATACGGTTGACGTCGATATCCCTCAACGGGGTGTCACCGAACTCTGGAACGAGGTAGCCGGAGACCTTGCCCTTATACGAGCGGACGGTACCGACGGCACGTATCTTGCCGCTTCGGTTCGGCTCGGTCTTGATCATCTGCAACCAGCGCTTCGAGTACTCCTCGAAGCCCATGGATCGCGACTGCTCAGCGGCAGTCTCGGCGCGGCGTCGCTCCGCAATGACCTCTGGCGGCTCCCACAAGCCGAGCGAGATCTTCGAGTGCATCGACGCGAGCCATTTCCGCGCATCAGTCTTCGTGACGAACGTCAGCGCCTTGTCGTCCTCAGTTCGCGCTGTGTACATCTCGCCATCTGGCGCGGGATAGCGGGCCTGCCAACGACCCGACGGGAGCTTCCGCAGCCGACCCCAGGCCTCGCGTTTCACCGTGCTCATGATGACCTCCCGTGGACTCGAACAGCCGCTCGTGGACCGTCGTGCCCCTCCGTGCCCCTCACGTTGCGCAGGCCCAGAGATCCGCAGTATTCCGCGGAATTTGAGCCATTGCGTTTACTTCGAGGGGCACGATGGGGCACGGCGTTGGGTGTCGGCCGAACCCCAATGCGGTTCGGATCGCACCTCCTTGCCCACGTCGAAGGTGCACGCGTGCCCCCTGCGTGCCCCACTGAATGGATATTCCTGGTCATCTCTGTTCTCCTCTGTCTTCGAACAGAGGGCATAAGAACGGCCCGAACCCGCGAGATTTCGCGGATCCGGGCCTCTGACCAGGCTTTTCAGCCGGGGCTTCTCAGAAAACTTCTAGAAGTCCCAGTCCTCGTCCTCGGTGGCGACGGCCTTGCCGATGACGTACGAGGAGCCCGAGCCCGAGAAGAAGTCATGGTTCTCGTCCGCGTTCGGCGAGAGCGCCGACAGGATCGCCGGGTTCACGTCGGTCATCTCCTTGGGGAACATCGGCTCGTAGCCGAGGTTCATGAGCGCCTTGTTCGCGTTGTAGTGCAGGAACTTCTTGACGTCCTCGGTGAGGCCCACCGGGTCGTAGAGGTCCGCGGTGTACTTGACCTCGTTCTCGTACAGGTCGTACAGCAGCGCGAAGGTGTAGTCCTTGAGCTCCTGGCGGCGCTCCTCGGTCTCGTTCTCGAGGCCCTTCTGGAACTTGTAGCCGATGTAGTAGCCGTGCACGGCCTCGTCGCGGATGATGAGGCGGATCAGGTCGGCCGTGTTCGTGAGCTTGGCGTGGCTCGACCAGTACATGGGCAGGTAGAAGCCCGAGTAGAACAGGAACGACTCGAGCAGCGTCGACGCGATCTTGCGCTTCAGCGGGTCGTCGCCCTCGTAGTAGTCGACGATGATCGACGCCTTCTTCTGCAGGTTCGGGTTCTCCACCGACCAGCGGAACGCGTCGTCGATCTCCTGCGTGGAGCACAGCGTCGAGAAGATCGACGAGTAGCTCTTCGCGTGCACCGACTCCATGAACGCGATGTTCGTGTAGACGGCCTCCTCGTGCGGGGTGATCGCGTCGGGGATCAGCGAGACCGCGCCGACGGTGCCCTGGATCGTGTCGAGCAGGGTGAGGCCGGTGAACACCCGCATGGTGAGCAGCTGCTCCTGCGGCGTGAGGGTCGCCCACGACTGCACGTCGTTCGACAGCGGCACCTTCTCGGGGAGCCAGAAGTTGTTGACGAGGCGGTTCCAGACCTCGAGGTCCTTTTCGTCCTCGATGCGGTTCCAGTTGATCGCCTTGACGGCGTGCCCCAGCTTGAAGTTCATCGGCTCCCTTTGCTCACTATCGCTTCGCTCCTCGGACCGCCCGGCTCGCGCACGCGCACGCGCGCGAACGGCAGAAACGGCCCTGCGCCGGCCTGCTCCGCGGACCCTCGGAAGGGGTTCGCGGAGCACCGGCTGGCTCCCTCAAATAGTAGCGGTTCGCGGCGCCCGGCGGGGTCGCGACACAGCACCGGAAGACCCACATCTTGTGGTCGAATCCCGAGTCGACCGCAAGATCATGTGGCGCTACTGGTACGACGGGAAGATGCCCATGTCGCAGATGAAGTAGCTCATGTTGTTCGGGGCGACCGCCCGGAGATCGGGCAGCTGGAAGTTCACACGCCCGTCGCCCCCGTAGGTGTTGCCGATCAACGAGTAGAGCGCAGGGTTCTGCTGAATGGACATCAACTGGCCCTTGGCCGGCACGCCGTCGGTGCGGTTCGCTGCGCTCAGGTACACCTCGCCCATGACGCAGTCCCCGGATCCTCGACCCGGCTGACCGTTGCCGGTGTTCTGCCCGAAGAAGTCCGACAGCAGGCTGTTGCCGGCGGGGCCCCTCGCCCCGGGAACCCCCTGCGGCCCTGCGGGCCCGGTCGCCCCGGTCGCCCCGGTCGCCCCGACCGCGGCGAGCACCGCCCACGCACTCGTATCGGTCGGCAGCAGCGCCGAGAACGCACCCGGCCTGGTCGCGATGTAGGTGGATCCCTGATAGGTCACGACGCTCGCCGGAGCCGTGCCGGAGTAGACGGCGATCGGATCGAACGCCCCGCGGAAGGTCCACGGCGTCACGCCGTTCTGGCCCGCGGCACCGGGCGCTCCGACCGCACCGGTGAGGCCGATCGCCCCCTGCACGCCCTGGATCCCCTGCGCTCCTTGAAGCCCCTGCTCACCGGTGTCGCCTTTGTCGCCCTTGTCGCCCTTCGCGCCCGCGGCGGCGACGAGGATCCAGTCCGAGGACGAGACGGCCGGCGCAGCCGCGACGGAGGACCGGGCGGCGACGTAGGTCGAGCCCTGGTAGGTGACGAGCGACGCCGGCGGACCGGCGGTGTAGGTGACCGCCGCCGACCACTCGCCGACCGTCGCCCACGGCGTATCACCGGTATCGCCCTTCACACCCTGGATGCCCTGGACGCCCTGCGCACCGGGATCGCCTTTGTCGCCCTTCGCGCCGGGAGCTCCGGCGACGCCGGGGTCCCCCTTCTCCCCCTGGATTCCCTGCGCGCCGGGATCCCCCGTGTCGCCCTTCGCGCCGGGCGCCCCGGTCCGACCGGGCGCGCCGTCCTTGCCGGCCTGGCCCGGAGCGCCGTCCCTGCCTGCGGCTCCCGGCGCTCCGGCCTGTCCGGTCGATCCGGTGGCTCCCGTGCGCCCCGGGGCTCCGGCCGACCCCGGCGTTCCTGCTGCGCCCGGGGCTCCGGCCGATCCCGGGACTCCGGATTCTCCGGCCTTCCCGGCCTCACCCGGCCTCCCGTTCGCCCCCGGCTTCCCGGTGTCGCCCTTCTCGCCCGGCGCGCCGGGCTTCCCGGCCGCGGCGTCACTGGTCTGCCAGACCACGGGCACAGTGCCGCTTCCGCAGGCCCCGCCCGCGGAGCTCAGCTCCAGCGTGCCCGCGCTCGCGTCGAGGCACCCCTGCAGCGCCGATCCCGCCCGCACGTTGCCCGCCTGCATCAGCCCCGTCGCGGCGAACGCGCCGCCGCCTCCGGCCAGCAGCGCGACCAGCGCGCACGTGATCAGCGTCTTCGTCGACCCGTTCATACTCTCCCCTGTGCGGACGCCGGAACGCAGCACGGATCGTGCGCGGGCGCGAAGAATGAGCGTAGTACCAGAGTTGATTGAACCGTGAACCAATTTGCGCACCAGTTTGCGCGGTCGCGCCGGCACGCCGAAACGCCGGCGGGCGGCCACCCGGAGGTGGCCGCCCGCCGGCGTTATCGGAGCCGGATCAGAGCATGCAGCTGACGCACTCGGACATGTCGGTGCCCTCGAGCGCGAGCTGGCGCAGGCGGATGTAGTAGATCGTCTTGATCCCCTTGCGCCACGCGTAGATCTGCGCCTTGTTGATGTCGCGAGTGGTCGCGGTGTCCTTGAAGAACAGCGTGAGCGACAGGCCCTGATCGACGTGCTGCGTCGCCGCGGCGTAGGTGTCGATGATCTTCTCGGGGCCGATCTCGTAGGCGTCCTCGTAGTAGGCGAGGTTCTCGTTCGTCATGAACGGGGCCGGGTAGTAGACGCGACCCAGCTTGCCTTCCTTGCGGATCTCGATCTTCGAGGCGATCGGGTGGATCGACGAGGTCGAGTTGTTGATGTAGGAGATGGAACCCGTGGGCGGCACGGCCTGCAGGTTCTGGTTGTAGATGCCGTGCTCCATGACGGAGGCCTTGAGCTCGAGCCAGTCGGCCTGGGTCGGGATCGCGATGCCGGCGTTCGCGAACAGCTCGCGGACCCGCTCGGTCTCGGGCTCCCACGCCTGCTCGGTGTACTTGTCGAAGAACTCGCCCGAGGCGTACTTCGAGTCCTCGAATCCGCCGAACACGGAGCCGCGCTCGATCGCGATGCGGTTCGAGGCCCGCAGCGCGTGGAACAGCACCGTGTAGAAGTAGATGTTCGTGAAGTCGATGCCCTCTTCGGAGCCGTAGTGGACGTGCTCGCGAGCGAGGTACCCGTGCAGGTTCATCTGGCCGAGTCCGATGGCGTGCGACTGGTCGTTGCCGTCCTCGATGGAACGGACCGACGAGATGTGGCTCTGGTCGCTCACCGAGGTGAGCGCGCGGATCGCGAGCTCGACGGAGCCGGCGAGGTCGCCGCCGTCCATGGCCAGCGCGATGTTCATCGAGCCGAGGTTGCACGAGATGTCCTTGCCGATCTGGTCGTAGGACAGGTCCTCGTTGTAGGTGGTCGGCGTGTTCACCTGGAGGATCT
Source organism: Leucobacter sp. HNU (assembly GCF_047946755.1). Taxonomy (GTDB): domain Bacteria; phylum Actinomycetota; class Actinomycetes; order Actinomycetales; family Microbacteriaceae; genus Leucobacter. Next base: position 2,697,045 of record NZ_CP178837.1, read on the forward strand.
CGGAGCACAGGTTCGACATGTTGATGCGGCCCTTGATGGGGTTCGCATTGTTGACCGTGTCCTCGAAGACGATGTAGGGGTAGCCCGACTCGAACTGCAGCTCGGCGATGGTCTGGAAGAACTGGCGAGCGTTGATCTTCGTCTTCTTGATGCGCGGATCGTCGACCATCTCGCGGTACTTCTCGGTGACCGAGATGTCGCCGAAGGGCACGCCGTAGACGCGTTCGACGTCGTAGGGCGAGAAGAGGTACATGTCCTCGCCCTTCTTCGCCAGCTCGAAGGTGATGTCGGGCACGACGACGCCCAGCGACAGCGTCTTGATGCGGATCTTCTCGTCGGCGTTCTCGCGCTTGGTGTCGAGGAACTTCATGATGTCGGGGTGGTGCGCGTTGAGGTACACCGCGCCCGCCCCCTGGCGTGCGCCGAGCTGGTTGGCGTAGCTGAAGCTGTCTTCGAGCAGCTTCATGACGGGGATGATGCCGGAGGACTGGTTCTCGATCTTCTTGATCGGGGCACCGGCCTCGCGGATGTTCGAGAGCGAGAGCGCCACGCCGCCGCCGCGCTTCGAGAGCTGCAGGGAGGAGTTGATGCCGCGCGAGATCGACTCCATGTTGTCCTCGATGCGCAGCAGGAAGCACGAGACGAGCTCGCCGCGCTGGGCCTTGCCGAGGTTGAGGAACGTGGGGGTGGCCGGCTGGAAGCGGCCCGAGACGATCTCGCGGACCAGCCCGCGCGCCAGCTCCTCGTCGCCCTGGGCGAGCCCGAGCGCGACCATGACGACGCGGTCCTCGAAGCGCTCGAGGTAGCGCTTGCCGTCGAAGGTCTTGAGCGCGTAGGAGGTGAAGAACTTGAAGGCACCGAGGAAGGTCGGGAAGCGGAACTTCATCGCGTACGCCTCGTCGGTCAGCTGCTCGACGAAGGCGAGCGAGTACTGCTCGAAGAGGTCCTTCTCGTAGTAGTCGTTGTCGATGAGGTAGCGGACGCGCTCTTCGAAGTTGTGGAAGAAGACCGTGTTCTGGTTGACGTGCTGGAGGAAGTACTGGCGGGCGGCCTCACGATCCTTGTCGAACTGGATCTTGCCGTCGGCGTCGTACAGGTTCAGCATCGCGTTCAGCGAGTGATAGTCCATCTCGCTGACCTTCGAGGACTCGTGCTCCATCACTGCTGCTTCCAAAACTGGTCCAATCCTTCTCGGACGGCGGTGACGTCGTCCGGTGTTCCAAAGAGTTCGAATCGATAGAGGAACGGCACTCGGCACTTGCGGGCGACGATGTCACCCGCGATGCCGTAGGCCTCCCCGAAATTGGTGTTGCCCGCGGCGATCACTCCGCGCAGCTGGGACCGGTTGCGCTCGTCGTTGAGAAACCGGATGACCTGCTTCGGCACGGCCCGCGTCTCGGGGCCTCCGCCGTAGGTGGGGAGCAGGAGCACGAACGGGTCGGTCACGACCAGCGGATCCTCGCGCGAGTAGAGCGGGATCCGCAGGGCCGGCCAGCCGAGCTTCTCGACGAAGCGGTGCGTGTTTCCCGAGATGCTGGAGAAATAGACCAGATCGGCCATGCTCCCCTCCCGTGGCGCTAGTCGGCGAGGCGGTTCGCGAGCTCCGAGATCTTGTCCGGGCGGAAGCCCGACCAGTGCTCGTCGTCGGCCACCACGACGGGCGCCTGCAGGTAGCCGAGCTCCTTGACGGCCTGGAGCGCCGCCTCGTCCTGCGAGAGGTCCAGGACTTCGTACTCGATGCCCTTGCTGTCGAGCGCCCGGTACGTCGCGGTGCACTGCACGCACGACGGCTTCGTGTAGACCGTAATAGCCATTTTGAGCCCTTCGCTGAAATCTGACGCACCCCGCTCGGGGCACTACATCTAGTGTCCCACACGAGCGGCAAACACAACATGCTGTAGTTACACGAATGTAGTTTTCCACGGGTCATCCACGGCCGGGCGACCCGACCTGGGGACAACTTTCGGCGCGTTTCCGCCACGGAGACCCGGTTATCCACAGGGCGGGAGCCCCGGATGAAATTCTCTGTCCACGGTCTGCTCGGCGTGTCGCGCACGGTGCCTCTCGAGAGGTGTCCACAGGGCGAAAACGCCCCGTGCGCGACCGGGCCCGGAACCCCGAGCGTTGGGGCATGGATCTTCACATGCTGCACTCCCCGTCCCTGGCCGTCGGCACCCGGATCAAGGCCCTGCGCGCACGGCTCGGGATCAGCCAGGCCCGCCTCGCGGAGCTCGCCCACCTGCATCCCTCGAACCTCGGCCGGCTGGAGCGCGGCGCCTCGAACCCGAACCTCGACACGCTGGTGCGCGTGGCGACGGCACTGGGAACGACCGTCTCGGAACTGACGCGGGGCATCGCGACCCGCAGCCATGAGCGGGCCACGCCCCCGCCCCGCCCGCTGCTGCCCCGCGAGCCGCGGCACTGGACCCACGACGAGTGGGACGTCTAGAGCGCGATGGGCCACAGCAGTTCCGTCCCGTCGGGCTGGAACCAGCGCAGGACCAGCATCGCGTCGGGCGCGGTCCCCGCGCGTTCGGCGGATCCGCCGCGCAGGACCGCCCGGACCCGCTCGCCCGGATACACCGTGCGCGGGAGCGACAGCCCCAGCAGTCCCGAGCCCGCGAGCGCGAATCGCACCGCGCGCAGGGGCCCGTCGGCACGCTGCTCGACCTCCACCACGCCGTCCTCGGAGCGGTGGACCACACGCCAGGGAACGGCCACCGGAACGCGCAGCGCGACCGGGTCGGGAGGAGGCGCGCCGGACGCGATGGTGCCTGCGGGGACGATGCGGCTGGAGATGCGGAAGGGATTCATGGCGACACGATAGGCGCGACCACTGACATTCGGACCGCGAGGCGCTCCGTCCCGGAACCCGAGCTCATACGTGGTGGTACGGGCGACCGCCGGCGATCTCCTGCGCCCGGTAGAGCTGCTCCGCGACGATCAGGCGGACGAGCTGGTGCGGGAACACCAGGCGCGACAGGCTCCACACGAGATCGGCCCGGTCCCGCACCCGGTCGTCGACGCCGAACGCACCGCCGATCACGAGCGCGACCGGTCGCGACCGGTCGAAGACCTCGCGCAGCGCGCGCGCCAGCTCCGGCGAATCCAGGTTGCGACCGCGCTCGTCGAGCAGCACCACGAACTCGTCGGCACCGATCTTCCCGAGGATCCGATCCGACTCCTCGGCTCGGGCCGCCTCGCCGTCGCGCGCCGAGTGGGGCAGCAGCTGCCATGAGGTGTCGAAGGGCTTGCGCAACCGCTTCTCGTAGCGGGAGATGCCGTCGACCACCCAGCCCTCGTGCTTCTTCCCGACGGCGAGCACGCGGACGCTCATGCCCGGGTCCCGTTCCGGACGCCCTCGAGGAACTCCGCGATCCGCCCGATCGCCTCCGAGAGCACGCCGACCTCGGGCAGCGACACGAAGCGGAGGTGGTCGGGCGTCGGCAGGTTGAATCCGCGGCCGTTGGTCACGAGCACCCGCGTCGCGCGGAGCAGGTCGATCACGAACGCCTGGTCGTCGGCGATCGGGTAGACCTCGGGGTCGAGCCTCGGGAACAGGTACATCGCGCCGCCGGGCAGCGCGCAGCTCACTCCGGGGATCCCGGTCAGCAGGCGGTGCGCCGTGTCGCGCTGCTCGCGCAGCCGCCCGCCCGGCGCGCAGAGCTCGCCGATCCCCGAATCGCGCCACTCGGGCGCGAGCGCGATCGGGATCGCGTACTGCGCGGGGACGTTCGCGCACATGCGCATGTTGGCGAGCAGCGTGAGCCCCTCGAGGAAGTCCGCCGCCCGGGCGCGGTTGCCGGAGACCACCACCCAGCCCGAGCGGAACCCGGCGATGCGCTGCGCCTTCGACAGCCCGCTGAAGGTGAGGCAGAGCGTCTCGCTCACGTGCTTCGCCGCGTGCTCGTGCACGGCTCCGTCGTAGAGGATCCGCTCGTAGATCTCGTCGGCGAGGAGCACGAGACCGTGCCGCTCGGCGAGCGCAGCGAAGCCTCGCACGAGTTCCGCCGGGTAGACCGCACCGGTCGGGTTGTTCGGATTGATCAGCACGATCCCCCGCGTGCGCGGCGTGACGAGCTCCTCGATGCGGGCGAGATCCGGCACCCAGCCGTTCGCCTCGTCGCACGGGTAGTGCACGGCCTCGCCGCCCGACAGGGTCACCTGCGCGGTCCAGAGCGGGTAGTCGGGTGCCGGCACCAGGATCTCGTCGCCCGGGCTCACGAGCGCCTGCAGCACGAGCGAGATCATCTCGCTGACCCCGTTGCCGATGAACACGTCGTCGGGGCCGACGTCGGCGATCCCCTCCTCGACGTAGCGGCGGGCGACGGCCTCGCGGGCCTCGGGGATCCCCTGCGACGCGCTGTACCCCTGCGCGTGCGGCAGTGCGGCCCGGATCGCCTCGACGATCTCGGGCGGCGCGTCGAAGCCGAACGGCGCCGGGTTGCCGATGTTGAGCTTCAGGATCCGGTGACCGGCGCGTTCGAGCCGCTCCGCCTCCTGCAGGATCGGACCTCGGACGTCGTACCGCACACCGCGAAGCCGGTGCGACTGGGTGATCGGCTGCACGGTCCCGATTATTCCACTTCTCCGACGCGATCCCGTCCCGCCTGCGCGGCGTACAGCTCGGCGTACGCGCCTCCCGCGGCCAGCAGCTCCCCGTGCGTGCCCTGCTCGAGCACGCGGCCCGCGCCCAGCACGTAGATGCGATCGGCGTCGACGATGGTCGACAGGCGGTGCGCGATCGCGATCGTGGTGCGCCCGCTGCGGGCGCCGTCGAGCGCCTGCTGCACGATCCGCTCGCTCACGGTGTCGAGCGCGCTCGTCGCCTCGTCGAGGATCAGGATCCTCGGATTCTTGAGCAGCACGCGCGCGATCGCAATGCGCTGCTTCTCGCCGCCCGACAACCGGTAGCCCCGCTCGCCCACGACGGTGTCGTAGCCCTCGGCGAAGGAGGCGATGGTCGCGTGGATGTTCGCCATGCGCGCGGCGGTCTCGAGCTCCTCGTCGCTCGCGTCCGGCTTGCCGTACCGCAGGTTCTCCGCGATCGTCGCGTGGAAGAGGTAGGGCTCCTGGGTGACGACGCCGATATCGGCCATGAGCGAATCGTGCTGCAGCTCGCGCACGTCGACACCCGAGACCCGCACCGCGCCGTCGGTCACGTCGTACAGCCGGGGGATCAGCGAACCGATCGTCGTCTTGCCGGACCCCGACGCGCCGACGAGCGCGACGAACTCGCCAGGAGCGACGTCGAAGGAGACCCGGTCGAGGGTCGGCGGCGCGTCCTCCGCGGCGTCCTCGTAGGCGAACGACACCCGGTCGAGCTCGACCCGGCCGGCGAGACCCGGGTCCTCCGGGACCGGCTTCGCATCGGGGGCGTCGACGATCCGGGGCCGCAGGTCGAGGTACTCGAAGATGCGGGCGAACAGTGCCTGCGAGGTCTGCAGGTCCAGCGCGATCCGCAGCAACGCCATCATCGGGAACAGCAGCCGGGACTGCACCGTCGTGAACGCGACGATCGTTCCCGCGGTGATGCCGGCGTCGAACCCCTGCCCCTGGGCCGAGGCGATGAGCCAGCCCGAGACGAGGTACACGATCGCCGGCACCGCGGACATGAACACCTGGACGAGCGCGAAGAACGCCTGGCCGCTCATGGTGAGCCGCACCTGCAGGCCGATCTGGTTGCGGTTCTCGGCCGCGTAGCGCTCGGTCTCGGCGCCCTGGCGCGAATAGGTCTTCGCGAGCAGCACCCCCGAGATCGAGAGCGCCTCCTGCGTGATCGCGGTCATTTCCGACAGCGATTCCTGGGTCTGGCCGGCGATCTTGGCGCGCACCTGTCCGACCCGCCGCTGCGCGATGACCAGGGCCGGGAGCAGCACGATCGCGATCAGGGTCAGCTGCCAGCTGAGCATCAGCATGGCCACGAGGGCCGCGATCACCGTGACGGTGTTGCCCACGATGTTCGAGACCGTGTTGGTCAGCACGTTGGCCACGCCGCCGACGTCGTTCTGCAGGCGAGACTGGATCACGCCCGTCTTGGTCCGGGTGAAGAAGCCCAGCTCCATCGACTGCAGGTGCGCGAACAGGCGCTCCCGCAGGTCGCCCATGACCCGGTTCCCGACCCGCGCGGTGATCAGCGTCTGCACCACGCCCAGCCCGGACGACGCGATGAACACGGCGATCATGCCGACCACGAGCCAGGTGAGCAGCCCCAGCTCCGGATGCCCGTCCCGGGGGAACAGCGCGTCGTCGAAGACGCGCTGCGTGATGAGCGGCGGGATCACCGACAGGGCCGCCGCGACGAGCACGAGCGCCGCGATGACGACGAGCTGCGGGCGGTAGGGCCGGAACAGCCCGACGATGCGGGCACCGAGATCCGGCACCGCGGGAGCCTGGCGGTTCAGCTCGCGCTGCGCATCCGCGTCGGCGGCGGAAACCCGCCCGCCGCGTCCGCCCCCGCCGGGCCTGCCCATGCTCATCCGGCGTCGAGCCCCATTCGCTTCGCGACGATCGGCAGCGCTTCCCGGAACACGCTCTGGACGGTGCGCCAATCGTGCCCCGTGGGCTCCTCGATCAGCTTCGAGTCCATGCCCGCGGCCAGCGAGGCCCGGTGCAGCTGCCGCGCGTACTCCGTGTACTTGTGGTCGGTGGTGCCGGCCCCGTAGATCAGGAGGGTGTCGCGGTAGGGCGCCTTCGCCTGCATGATCGCGCGGGGCTGCGCCGCCTCGTAGGCGGCCTTCGACCCGTCGAAGCCCTGGGCGATGGTGTTCGGCACATTGTTCAGGATAGGCCCGAGTTGCCCCTGCACCCCGATTCCCGACCCGTAGAGCTGGGGGAACTTCGCGACGAGCTGCGTCGTGCAGGTGCCGCCCTGCGAGAAGCCGGTGACCGCCCACATCCGGGGATCCTCGCTGACGCGGTAGTTCGCCTTGATCCAGTTCGTGACGTCCTGGGTGAGGTAGGTCTCCGAATTGCCGAAGGTCTTCGAATCGATGCACATCGGGTTGTCCGCCGGGTTCCCCAGCTGATCGGGCGAGACGACGATCGGTGCGAGACCGTGGTGCGCTGCCGCGTACTCGTCGAGCATCGTCGCGAAATGGCCCGAGGAGAACGGGTTGCCCGGCGTGCCGGGCTGCCCCGACAGCGCGATCATCACCGGCAGCACGGGCGGATTCTTCACGAGCGCCGCGGGCGGGAGATACACGACCGCGGCTCGAGCCTTGAACTTCGAGATGAGGCCCGGGATCGAGACCTGCCCGACCTGTCCCCGCTGCGGCAGGTCCGCGGGAGCTCGCCAGGTCGCGTAGTCGACGGTCCCCTTCACGGCCTCGCCCCGCTGCCCCGTGGTGTCCTTGAGCTGCGCGTACTTGACTCCGCCGATCACCTCGTTGAGGGTCTGGTACGCGCCGAAGTCGGCGTTGATACCGACCGCCGAGGTCGCGAGCATCGCGGGGATCGCGATGACGGCGACGACCTTCCGCCACCACCGCGACTTGAACAGGTTCACGATGGCGAGGCCGAGCCCGGCGAAGCCGATGATCGTCCACAGCCGGACCACCTGCGAGAGATCGACGCCGAAGATGTTCTGCGCGTCGACCACCCACCAGAACACGAGCGCGCCGACTCCGGCACCGACGACGGCGCCGACGATCGAGAGCAGGGTCCGCTTCCACGTCGGCCGGATCAGCAGGTACAGCGCGAACACGCCCATGACGATCGCCGCGGCGAGCATGACTCGCGGGCTGGTCAGCGGGTGCTTCAGCAGCCAATCCATGGACGCTCCGATCGACGGGGGTGTGCGGTGTGCCGCAGATCAGCATGCTCGGGCCGCGAATGAGGAAGCTGCGCGGACGCTGTGAGACCGCCGACAGCGGGCCGTTCTCCCCTCGCCCCGACCGCCTCGATCCGCTCCTGGGAGGATGATAGGGTCCGACGATACCGGAGGAGGGCACCATGCCGGAACCGCACGATCACATCCGAGCGGCCGCCGCCGAGCGCGGCCTGGAGATCGAGCTCCGCGAGCGCCCGGCGGCCCGGTCCCTGCCCGAGGCCGCGGAACTCCTCGGCATCGACCCGTCGGGGATCGTGAAGACCCTCGTCGTGAAGCGTTCCGACGGGACCTATCTGTTCGCCCTGGTCCCCGGAGGCCGGGCGATCTCGTGGCCGAAGCTCCGATCGGTGGTGGGCGTCAACAAGCTCCGGCTTCCCGAGGCGGAGCTCGCGCTCGCCGCGACCGGTTACGAGCGCGGCACCATCACCCCGGTCGGCAGCTCCACCGCGTGGCCCGTGTTCGCCGACGAGACGATCGTGGGGCGGCGGGTCGCGCTGGGCGCGGGGACGCACGGCTTCAGCCTGTTCGTCGACGCCGACGACCTGATCCGCGCCTACGACGCGACGGTCGCCGACATCACGGTGCCCGAGGCGACCGAGTAGCGCGGCGGCGCGTTTCCTCAGCCGGATATCCACGCTCAGCCGGATGCATTCGCCGGCTTCGTCCGGCTGAGCGTGAATGTCCGGCTGAGCGCACGACCAAAAGGTTCCGGCCCGGAGCTATTCCGCGGCGTCGATCGCGCGTTCGAGGCGCTCCAGCTTGCCGTCGATCTCGCCCACGTGACCGGGGCGGATGTCAGCCTTCATCACGAGCGAGATGCGCGATCCGAACGGAGCGACCGCCTCGGTGGCCCGCTTCACCACGTCGAACACCTCGTCCCACTCGCCCTCGATCTCCGTGAACATCGAGCTCGTGCGGTTCGGCAGACCCGAGTCGCGCACGACCCGGACCGCAGCGGCCACGGCCGCGGAGACCGAGCCGTCCTCGTTCATGGCGGGCCCTGCGGGGCCGACCCCGCTCGGTGCGACTGAGAATGCGAGGATCATGGGGTTCCGCTCCTTCTGAACTGCTCGTTCGTTCAAGCGTATGTGACAGGCAGTTCGAGCGCCGCTAGCCTCGTCCCGTGCGCGCCACCCTGACCCGATACCGCAAGCCCGTCTTCCTCGGCCTCTCGCTCGCCCTGATCGTGCTCGCCTGCTGGGGCGGCTACGGCTTCGCCTATGCGGCGGACCTCATGGAGTGGGATTGCGGCGGCGGCAGTTGCGCGACGAACGATCCCCGCTCCCTCGGCATGCTCGTCATGCTCCTCGGCACGGTGGGCGCAGTACTGCTCAGCGGGTTCGCGATCGGACTCATCGGCCCGGCGATCTCGATCGCGGCCGCAGCGTTCTGGTTCCGCCGCGGGCTCGAGGACGCGATCGCCGCGGGTCACACCCCCGCGGCGTCGGTCGGCGTGCCCCTGACGCTCACCACGATCGCCTTCGTCGCGGCGGGGCTGTGCGTCGTGGGCTGGATCTGGATGCTGGTGAGCCGAGCGCAGGGCCGCCGCCTGGTCGCGAAGCATCGCGCCGAATAGCGCGAATCTCTTCCCGAAACGCGTGAGGCGGGCACCGGATCGTTCCCGGTGCCCGCCTCGCGCGTCGAAGGGTGCGCGCTATTCGGCCCGCTGCGCGGACGCGTCCGCGCCCGCATTCGCCGGTGCCTCCTCGCCCGCACCATCGGGCTCGCCGACGACCGGGGTGCTGCGCGTCGACGCCGGGCGCCGCCCGAAGAGCAGCGTGACGATCACACCGATGACGATGGCGCCGACCGGCAGGTACAGGGATTCGGCCATGGCCTGCGCGAACGGCTCGCGCACCTGCTCGGGCAGCTGAGCGAGCGCACCGTGGTCGGATCCCGACGCACCCGCGGCGCCCAGGTGGGAAGTGAGGCGCGCCTGCATGATCACGGCCATGAGCGCGGAACCGAGCACCGCACCGACCTGGCGGCTCGTGTTGTAGACGCCGGAGCCCGCGCCGGCCAGTTGCGGAGGCAGGCCGAAGGTCGTGATGGACGCGAGCGGCCCCCACATGAAGGCATTGGCGACGCCCATGACCGCGCTCGGGATGAGCAGCAGCCAGATGTCGGTCTCGGGCTTCATCAGCAGGATGTAGAGCAGCATGCCCACCGCGAAGGCGCCCAGGCCGATCGTGGAGAGGCGCCGGGGGTCGCTGCGGTCGATGAGCAGGCCGACAGGTCGTGCGAGGCCCGCCGAGAGCAGTGCCATCGGCACCATCATGAGCGCCGACTGCGTGGGCGTGAGCCCGCGCACCAGCTGGAAGTAGAACATCAGCGGCAGGCCCATTGCGGTGACCGAGAGTCCCACTGTGGTGATGGCGCCAGTGCCCACCGAGAAGTTGCGGTCGCGGAAGATGCCGAGCGGCAGCAGCGGCTCGCCCTTCTGCACGGCCTGCCAGACGACGAACAGCGCAAGCACGACCGCACCGGCGATGATCAGCAGCCAGACCGAGATGGGACCCCAGATGATGCCCCAGTCGTAGGTCTCGCCCTCCTGGATGCCGAACACGAGCAAGAACATGCCGAGTGCGCTCAGCACGACGCCCACCCAGTCGAAGCGGTGCGCGTGGGTCTCGAGCTTCGGCACGTAGCGCATCGCGAGGATGAATCCGACGATGCCGACGGGCACGTTGATGAAGAAGATCCACTCCCAGCTCAGCGCGTCGAGCAGGAATCCGCCCAGGATGGGCCCGACCAGGGTCGCGACGCCCGCGGTGATGCCCCAGACGGCCATCGCGGATCCGCGCTGACGCGGCGGGAAGATGCGCGTGATGACCGCCATCGTCTGCGGGGTCATGAGAGCTGCGCCGAGCCCCTGGAAGACGCGGGCCACGATCAGCGATCCGATCTCGGTCGAGAGCCCGCAGGCGAGCGAGGAGAGCGTGAAGATGACGAGACCGATGAGGTAGAGACGGCGTGGACCGAAGCGGTCGCCGAGACGGCCGGTGATGAGCAGCGGCACCGCGTACGCCAGCAGGTAGGCGCTCGTGGCCCACAGGGTGGCGTTCATGGTCGTGCCGAGTCCGAGCATGATCGAGGGGTTCGCGACGGACACGATCGTCGTGTCCATGAGGATCATGAAGAAGCCCAGCACCATGGACCACAGGGCGGCCCATGGACGGATTTCGGTTGTGCGCATCGCAGCCTTTCGTGGGAGAACGCGCTCATCCTACGCCCGGGGTCCGACATTGGCGCGGGCAGCGGGAGGCGTCCGGCCCCGGCTCGCGGTTCTCCCCGGGTCAATGTCGGTGGCGCCAATTAGGATGGTGCGCATGACCCAAACCCTGCGTGTCGCATCCGTCAACGTCAACGGCGTCCGTGCCGCCTTCCGCAAGGGCATGGGCGACTGGCTCGCCTCGCGCGGCGTCGACGTGCTCGCCATGCAGGAGGTCCGCGCCGACGACAGCCATCTGGCCGAGCTCTTCGGCGACGAGTGGCAGATCCTGCACGACCCTTGCAACATCAAGGGCCGCGCGGGCGTCGCCATCGCCAGCCGGGTGCCGGCCGTCGCGCACCGCGTCGGCCTCGGCCCTGAGGAGGATCAGGAGCGGATCCAGTCGAGCGGGCGCTGGATCGAAGCCGACTTCGAGGTGGGCGGCGAGCTCCTCACGGTGATCAGCAACTACACCCACTCTGGCGAGGTCGATACGCCCCGCCAGGAGGCCAAGTGGGCCTTCCTCGATGCGATGGGTGTGCGCCTCGACCAGTTGGCGGCCGAGCGCGAGCTCGTCACCATCGTGGGCGACTTCAACGTGGGCCATCGCGAACTCGACATCAAGAACTGGAAGGGCAACGTGAAGCGCTCGGGCTTCCTGCCCCGCGAGCGGGCCTACTTCGACCGCTTCTTCGGGCCGCGTGGCGAGACCGTCGTCGGCGTCGACGGCTCCGAGGGCGTCGGCCACGGCTGGATCGACGTGGGTCGCCGGTGGGCCGGGGAGGTCGACGGCCCCTACTCGTGGTGGTCCAACCGCGGCCAGGCCTTCGACAACGACACGGGCTGGCGCATCGACTACCACGTGGTCACCCCGCAGCTCGGCGAACGGGTCGAGAACTACGTCATCGACCGCGCCGCCGCCTATGACGAGCGATGGTCGGACCACGCTCCCGTCGTCGTCGATTACCGAGTCGGCGCCTAGCAACGGGCACGCTTCCCCGGGTTCCACGCGGACCCTCCGAATCCTTCACCTGACGCGGTCGTGTATCGGCCGCGGGAGACACTCATGACTTCGCACACCAAACCCGTCCTCTTCTCCGGTATGCAGCCCTCGTCGGACTCGCTGCAGCTCGGCAACTACATCGGCGCACTGACCCAGTGGGTCAACATGCAGCAGAGCTTCGACGCGTTCTTCTGCGTCGTGAACCTGCACGCGATCACGGTCCCGCAGGATCCGGCCGAGCTCGCGGCGCGCACCCGCCGCACCGCCGCACAGTACATCGCCGCCGGCATCGACCCCGAGCAGTCGACCCTGTTCGTGCAGTCGCAGGTGTCCGCGCACACCGAGCTGGCCTGGGTGCTCAACACCATCACCGGCTTCGGCGAGGCGAGCCGTATGACCCAGTTCAAGGACAAGTCGCAGAAGCACGGCGCCGACGCGTCGTCGGTCGGGCTGTTCACCTACCCGATCCTCATGGCCGCCGACATCCTGCTCTACCAGACCGACATCGTGCCGGTGGGCGAGGATCAGCGCCAGCACGTCGAGCTGACGCGCGACCTCGCGACCCGATTCAACAGCCGCTTCGGCGACACCTTCGTGGTGCCCGAGGCGCAGATCCAGAAGGGCACTGCGAAGGTCTACGATCTGCAGAACCCCGAGGCGAAGATGTCGAAGTCGGCCGAGAGCGAGGCGGGCCTCATCAAGGTGCTCGATCCTGCGAACGTGACGCGCAAGAAGATCATGCGCGCGGTCACCGACGCCGATGGCGAGATCCGGTACGACCGCGAGAACAAGCCCGGCGTCTCGAACCTGCTCACCATCTACTCGGTGCTCACGGGGCGCATGATCGAGTCGATCGAGCAGGAGTTCGCAGGCCGCGGGTACGGCGACCTCAAGAAGGCGCTGGCCGAGGTCGTCGACGAGACCTTCACGCCGATCCGCCAGCGCACCGAGGAACTGCTCGCCGATCCGGCCGAACTCGACCGCCTGCTGGCGAAGGGCGCCGACCGGGCCAACGAGGTCGCGACGGCCACTCTCGAGCGCGTCTACGACCGCATCGGCTTCATCCGCTGACGTCGGCGCCGACACCGGACACGAGCGTGTGAGCGCGGGAGCCGGAGACGCGAGGGCCTGAGCAACGACGGCCCGAGTTCGACGACGCGACCTTTCTGCGCTGAGCACGGGAAGACGCACCGATCCGAAGAGGCCCGTGAACCCCGCAGGGAGTTCACGGGCCTCTTCTCGTGCACGCCGAGTCGCGCGGGCGTGGGTCCCCGGTGCACACCCGCGCCCGGCGCACACGCGTCGGGGCACACCGGCGTCAGCGCACACCGGCGTCGGCGCACGCGTTGACGCGCGAACCTCTCGTTGAGGTGCGTCAATGTGCGCTATCGGGGCCGCGTCACCCACCATTTGGCGCCACTCAACGGAACGTAGGAAGAGAAAGCAGCAGCGGCAGAAGAAGAAGAAGAAGAAAGCAGAACCGAGTTCAAGCCCGCAGCTCCCACACGGCTTCGCCTGCGACCTCCCGGTCCGTCCGAACGAAGCCGAGGCGCCGAGCGACTCCCGCGGAAGCCCGGTTCTCCGGGTGAATGCACGCGTCGAAGCTCGACACCCCGTGCAGGCGCGTCCACTCGAGCATGGCCTCGGCCGCCTCGGACGCGAAGCCCCTCCTCTGCTCGGAGACCCCGATCACCCAGGCGACATCGGCGACCATCGCCCCCTCCTGCTCGGTGACGGTGGCCTGAACGTAGCCGACAGCCGCACCCACGTCTCGCCTGCGAACGATCCAGTTCAGCCACCCCGCGTCGCCCGACGGGGACTGCCCGGCCGACTGCCGGAGATACCGCGCCCGCAGCTCGTCCTCCGTCGGGGGCTCGCCTCCGGTGAAGCGGGTCAGCTCGGGGGCCGAGAGCACCGGCCGCATCTCGCTCGCGTGCCCCACGTCGAGCGGTTCCAGGCGCAGGCGCTCGGTCTCGATCGGCGACGCGCGCATCCAGGGCATGGCATCCATCCTGTCAGCCCATGGTCCCCGCACGCGCGAACGGACGCGCTCCTCACCGAGTGGCGTCAAACAGCTCCTCTTGGGCGCCGTTCCCAGCGTTTGGCGCCACTCGACGAAGAAGTGCGCGGAAGGAAGGAACGAAGGAAGGAAGGAAGGAAGGAAGGAAGGAAGGAAGGAAGGAAGGAAGGAAGGAAGGAAGGAAGGAAGGAAGGAAGGAAGGAAGGAAGGAACGAAAGAACGAACGAAGGAGTCCCTCACCCGTCGCGGCGCAGCAGCGCGGGTGCCTCCTCGACGAGCGTCGCGAGCAGGGCCACGCGCTGCGGGACGCTCGCGAGATCCAGCCACTCGACGGGGCTGTGGTCGCCGCCGCCGACCGGGCCGAGCCCGTCGAGCGTCGGCACGCCCAGCGCGGCGACCCGGTTCGCGTCCGAGACCCCGCCGGTCCGCGCGAGGGCCGGCGCGAAGCCGAGCTCCCCCGCGACGGCGAGCGCCAGATCGCCGAGCTGCACCGCGCCCGCGCCAGCCTCCATGGGCGGGCAGTGGTCGACTTCGCGCACGGCGATCCGCGCGCCGGGCACCGCGGGCTCGGCGCAGCGCGTACGGATCCGCTCGATGACCCCGTTCAGCACCGCGGCCTCGGCGGCGCGGGCTTCGACGTGCAGCACGGCGCGATCGGGCACCACGTTGGTGCGCTCCCCGGCGCGCAGCATGCCCACGTTGACGGTGAGCCGCGCGGCGGGATCCGCGAGCGCCTGGAGGAACACCGTGAGGTGCGCGGCCTCCAGCCCGGCGTGCACGCCCCGCTCGGGCTCGATGCCGGAGTGCGCGGCGAGCCCCTCGACCTCCAGCACGAGGTCGACGGCACCCTTGCGCGCGAGCACCAAATCGCCGTTCTCTCGCGCGCACTCGAGGCACAGCGCGACGTCGGCGCCGCGAGCGATCTCCTGCAGCGCCGGACCGCCGACGGGGGATCCGATCTCCTCGTCAGGCGTGAACACGAGCACGAGCTCGCCGTAGCGCTCCTCGCCCGAGGCGACGAGGTGGGCCGCCGCGTGCAGGCCCGCCACGACGCCGGCCTTGTCGTCGCAGACGCCGGGTCCGTGCGCGAGGCCGTCCGCGTCGACCGAGAACGGCCGCCGGGCGGCATCGCCGCGCTCGAACACGGTGTCCATGTGCCCGAACAGCACGACGGTGCCGGAGCCCGCCCCTCGACGACGCCCCACGAGCACATCGCCGTAGGCGGGATCCACGGAGCTGCGCGACACCGCGAATCCGAGCTCGCGCAGTCGGGCCTCGATCCAGTCGGCGACGCGGTTCACCCCGTCCGGATCGTCGGATCCCGAATCGATCGCGACCAGCGCGGCGAGATCCCGCGCGTAGTCGTCCTGCATCGTCTGAGCTCGTTCGAGCAGCTCGCCTGCGCGCATACCTACGGGGTCCCCATCGTCCACGGATCTACGGATTCATTGAAACGATCGCGTCACACGCGATCGGAACACCCCACAGTGAAACACAGGTTTCTGCCGGGCGCCAGTCGCGAAACACGCATCACGAAGCCGTAACGAATATTTCAGAGATTGCGATCAATCGTTCTACATGAAACACTTGGCCCACCTCAGTGTCGAGAAAGGACCACCATGCACCTCCCCCGCCTCGCGCCCGCGGCCCTCGCCGCGTCGGCGATCCTCGCCCTCACCCTCACCGGCTGCACCAACGCGGCCGAGGAATCCGCGAAGCAGACGGACGGCAAGACCGCGTCCACCCAGGCCCCCGACACCATCGAGAAGCTCAGCGTCGACGAGTCCGCGCAGAAGCTGCTCCCCGCCGACGTCGTGAAGCGCGGCACGCTGCGCATCGCGACCGACCCCACCTACCTCCCGTTCGAGGGCTACGCCGACGACAACAAGACCTTCATCGGCCTCGACGTCGACCTCGCCGATTCGGTCGGCCAGCTGCTCGGCCTCAAGGTCGAGTTCACGCCGTCCGGCTTCGACGCGATCATCCCCGGCCTCTCGTCCGGCAAGTACGACATGTCGATGTCCGCCTTCTCGGTCACCGACGAGCGCAAGAAGAACGCCGACTTCGTCGTCTACCACCAGTCGGGCAGCGGTCTCGCCGTTCCGACCGGGAACCCCGACAAGCTCAAGATGGAGGCCATGAGCCTCTGCGGTCGCACCATCGGCGCCGAGTCCGGCACCACCCAGGGCCAGGAGATCCTGCCCGCCTTCAGCGAGGAGTGCACGAAGGCCGGCAAGAAGGCCATCGACATCAAGCTGTTCCCGGGTTCGGACAAGGCCATCACCGCGCTCACCTCCGGCCGCGTCGAGGCCGTCTCGTCCGGCGCGACCGGCCTCGGATACCAGGCGAAGATCACCGGCGCATTCGAACTCGCCTCCGGCGGGGACTACGCCCCCAAGCCGACCGGGCTCGTGCTGCCCAAGGGATCCCCGCTCACCCCGGCCGTCACCGCGGCGTTCGAGAAGCTCGTCACCACCAAGGCCTACAAGCAGGCCTTCGAGAAGTGGGGCATCAACGAGAGCAACTACGTCACCCCGGCGCAGGTCCCCGTCCAGTAATCCGCTCGCACTCGAAGGACGCATCGACCATGAGCAGTACCTCCGTGAAACCGCTGCGCGCGGACGAGGACTACGCGATCGCCAACAAGAAGTACCCGTGGCGCTGGGTATCGGCGGTCGTCATCATCGCCCTGTTCGGCCTGCTGCTGTACTCGGCGGTCACGAACCCCCGCTTCCACTGGGACGTCATCGGGCTCTACTTCCGCGACGTCTCCATCGCCCGCGGGATCCAGATCACCCTGCTCCTGACCGTCGTCTGCATGCTGCTCGGCATCGTGCTGGGCATCGTCCTCGCGGTGATGCGCCTCTCCGTGAACCCGGTGGTGCGCGCCGCCGCCGGGTTCTACGTGTTCGCGTTCCGCGGCACCCCCGTGCTCGTGCAGCTCCTGCTCTGGTACAACCTCGCAGCCCTCTACCCCGACATCACCTTCGGGATCCCCGGCGTGCACCTCGACGCGAACCAGATCGTGACGCCGCTCATGGCCGCGATCCTCGGCCTCGGCCTCAACGAGGCCGCGTACATGTCGGAGATCGTGCGCGCCGGGATCCTCTCGGTCGATGCCGGGCAGAGCGAAGCGGCAGGCGCCCTCGGCCTCAACCGCATGCAGACCATGCTGAAGGTCGTGCTGCCGCAGGCGATGCGCGTGATCATCCCGCCGACCGGCAACGAGGCGATCGGCATGCTCAAGCAGACCTCGCTCGTCAGCGTGCTCGCCGTCTCGGAGCTGCTGTACTCCACGCAGGTGATCTACGCGAAGAACTTCCAGGTGATCCCGATGCTCATCGTCGCGAGCATCTGGTACATCATCATGACGACCGTGTTCACCCTCGGCCAGGGCTGGCTCGAGCGCCGCTTCTCACGCGGCACCTCGCGGCACACCCCCGCATCGTGGACCGAGCGCCTGCGCAAGGCGATGCGGGTCCACGCCCCCGAGGCGACCGGAAAGGCGGCCACGCTGTGAGCACCGATACGATCACCGGCGTCGCAGCCGGAACCGGCGCATCCCCCGAGCCCATGGTGCGCGCGTCCGGAGTGCGCAAGCACTTCGGCTCCCTGCAGGTGCTGCAGGGCGTCGACCTCGAGGTGCAGCGCGGTGAAGTCGTCTGCCTCATCGGCGCGTCCGGATCCGGCAAGAGCACGCTGCTGCGCTGCATCAACCACCTCGAGAAGCTCGACGGCGGACGCATCTGGATCGACGGCGACATCGTCGGCTACGACCTGCGCGGACGCACCCTGCACGAGAAGAGCCACGGCGACATCTGCCGGGATCGCACCCAGACCGGCATGGTGTTCCAGCACTTCAACCTGTTCGGCCATATGACCGTGCTCGAGAACATCATGCTCGCGCCGCGCACCGTCCTGAAGCAGAAGCTCTCGGAGGTGCAGCCGCGTGCACTCGCGCTGCTCGAGCAGGTCGGCCTCGCCGACAAGGCGAAGTCCTACCCCCGGCAGCTCTCGGGCGGCCAGCAGCAGCGCGTCGCGATCGCCCGGGCGCTCTGCATGGAGCCGAAGCTCATGCTGTTCGACGAGCCGACCTCGGCGCTCGACCCCGAGCTCGTCGGCGATGTGCTCACGGTGATGCGCGATCTCGCCGCCTCCGGCATGACGATGATCGTCGTGACGCACGAGATGGGCTTCGCCCGCGAGGTCGCCGACCGGGTCGTGTTCATGCACGGCGGACAGATCATCGAGGAGGGCACCCCCGCGCAGGTCCTCGGGGATCCGCAGCACGAGCGCACCCGCGCGTTCCTCTCGGCGGTGCGCTGACCCCGTCGAGTCGTGGGTCCGATCTGAGTGAGGCGGGGCGGCGGCCTGAACCGGTTCAGGCCGCCGCCCCGCCTCAGATCACCTCGAGCTGCTGCGCCGTCCGCTCGATGCGAGCGATGCGGTCGCGCGCCGGGTCGCCGATACGGGTGACGAGGGTTTCGAACAGCGCCTCGATGAGCGCCATGACGGGCAGCACGGAATCGAAGGGGCCGCGTTCGGAGGCGACGCTCGTGAGCACGGCGTCCGCGTCGGTCGCGCAGGGCGACACCCATCGGTCGGTGACGACGACGACGGTCGACTTCCGCGACTTGGCGAGCTGCACGACGGATCGGGTGGCTGCCTCGTAGCGGCGGAAGTCGAACGCGATCACGACGTCCTTCGCGTCGAATCCCGTGACGGTCGCGGCGCGCAGGCTGGCCATCGTCGGCACCATCTGCACGGCGGGGCGGAGCTGCTGCAGGCTCGCGGCGAGGTACTCGGCGAGGAAGGTGCTGTAGCGGCCGCCCACGAGCCAGACCCGGTGCTTGGGATTGGCGATCGCTTCGACCGTCGTGCCGAAGTCGTGATCGGAGAGGCTCGCGAAGGTGGCGCGCAGGTCTTCGACCGGGTCCTCCGCCAGACTGGCGAGACCCCCGGGAGCGACCTCGCGGCGGGCGAGCCCGGTGCGCTCGTAGAGCGCCATGGGCGACGCGCTGCGCTGTTCGAGTTCGCCGCGCAGCGCGCGCTGGAAGTCCGGGAACCCGCTGTAGCCGAGGCGGGTCGTGAAGCGCACCACGGTGGCGCCGCTGACCTCGGCGAGCTCGGCCAGGCCCGCGACGGTCTCGAAGCCGGCGACCGGATACGCGGCGAGCAGGGTACGCGCGACCTTGCGCTCGGACGGCGTGCAGTCCCCCATGCGCTCGCGGATCCGCGCCGCCACGGAGTCGGTGCCCGGCGCGGCCTCCGCCCCGGCCCCCTGCGCCTCGCGAGATCCTGTCATGCGTCGCATCCTCTCAGTCCGGCGCCTGCGGCTCGAAGCCGGATCGCGGATCATCCTGTGCCGCGCGACGCGGCCTCGGGGAGCGCCGCGTTGCACGTGAAACGCCGTCAGTCTATCGACGGGACCCGCGAGAGCGGCCCGATCTCGCGATCGCAACATGCTCGCGATGCGCCCGGCACGCGATGAAATGTACGTTTCGATTATTGCAGCTATTGGCACCGCGTGAAATACTTGCGTCGTCCAGCCCTCAACGACGAGACCGGAGATCCCGCATGCCCCTTCCCCCACGCCGCGCCCGCCTCGGCGCCGCCGTCGCCGTCGCGCTCACCGCGGGTGCGCTCTGCGCCACCGCCATCGCGCCCGCCGCGACTGCCGCACCGCACCCGCGCACCGCCGAGCCGAACGCCCCGGCCGCGCCCGCAGCGCCCGCCGCGCCCGCAGCGCCCGCAGCACCCGCGGCGCAGAACGGCAGCATCGTGCTCATCGGCGGAGCCATCAAGCCGGGCGAGACCCACAGCGAGGCGATCATCCAGCGGATCGTCGACCTCGCGAAGCAGCACGCCGGAACGGAGAAGCCCCGCATCGCGATCGTCACGACCGCCTCGGAGGTCGCGCCGAACGCCACGGAGGCCGCCGACGGCAACACCTACGACAATGCCACCGCCAACGGCCTCTACTACTCCGACTGGTTCGCCGCGCACGGAGCCGACGTCTACGCGGTCCCGGTGGACGTGAACCCCGGCGAGGACTACCCCGGCGACCCGTACAGCGCCGACAACGCGAAGAACGCGGCCGTGGCGCAGGCGGTGCGCGACTCCGACGCCGTCTACTTCGGCGGTGGCGACCAGATCAACTACGTGCGCGCGTTCATGGACTGCACCGCGCCCGATCAGGCCGCCGCCGACATCTACGCGTTCACGTCCTGCACCGACACCCCCGTCATGGCTGCGATCCGCGAGGTCGTCGAATCCGGCGGCGTGACCGCCGGTACGAGCGCCGGCCTCACGATCCAGCAGGGCGCCGACATGATCTCGGGCGGCGACCCCTACCCTCGTGGCGCGACGGTGCGACCGTCGGCTGGTTCGAGGACGACCGCCTCGCCTCGATCCCCTCCGGCGGCTTCGGCTTCTTCACCGAGGGCATGCTCGACTCCCACTTCGCGCGCCGCGACCGCCAGCCCCGCATCGTGCGCCTCGCGATCGCGACCGGCCACGACCGCAGCTTCGGCGTCGAGGAGAAGACCGCGCTCGTCGTGGATCGCGCCGCGCGCACCGGCGAGGTGATCGGACGGCTCGGCGCCAGCCTGCTCGACACGAGCTCCGCCACCTCCGACGGACGCAACGTCGCCGGCGTGCGCTACTCCTACTTCACGACCGGATCCACCATCGACTTCGCCACGGGCGCGATCACCCTCGCGGGCACGGCGCACAGCGGAGCCGGGGCCGCCGCGGCACCCGTCGCGCCCACCGACATCTGGGGTTCGGACGAGTGCGAGGGCGGCATCTTCGGCACGCTCGACCTGGCGCAGGGCCTCGTGAAGTCCTCGGCGTCGACCGCGACCGGCGACACCTGCGATTCACCGGCCGAATCCCCGCGGTTCCGCACCACCTTCACCCGCACGGCGAGCACGACGTGGAACGATGACGGCGGCTTCACCGATCTCGCCATGAGCATCACCGGGATCCCCTCGTTCTCGGCGGTCGCGAGCGCGCCCGGATCGGCCGGCACGCCGAACCCGCAGGTTCCCGCCGGCTCGCAGGCCACGATCACCGTGACCGTGACCAATACCGGCGGCACCCCGCTCACCGGGTTCCGGATCGAATCCGACGGGTCCGGCGCGGTCTCCGCGGCTTCGGATCCGGCCTCCACCACGGTCGTCGCCCCCGGCGGGACCCTGCAGTTGCAGACGACCCGCACCGTCGCGAAGGGCCCGCAGACCTTCGCGCTGCGGATCACCGCGACCGCGGTCGACGCGAACGGCGCCGAGCTCGGAGTCGCGACTGCGCCGCAGACCGCATCGATCGCGTTCGTCGGGGTCGGCACCGGCACCGAGGCGAATGCGAGTGCGAACGCCGGTGCGAACGCGAACGGATCGAGCGACTCGGGCGGATCGAGCTCGGATGCGAAGGGGTCGGCGACCGGCAGCACCTCGTCGGGCGCGAACGGGGCGGCCGACGGGTCGGGATCCGGGGCCGATGGCCAGGGCTCGCTCGCGCGGACCGGCGCCCCCGCGGACGGCCTCGCGCTTCCTGCTGCGGCCATCCTGCTGCTCGCGGGAGCCGCGGCGCTGATCGCCCGCGCACGCCTCCGCGCCCGCGTGTAGGTCGCGGGCCCGCGTAGGGCGCGGGCCCGCGACCTGCATCGAGTGGCGCCGAACCGCGGCTTCGCACCCTGCGAAGCAGGTGTTTGGCGCCATTCGACGGGAGGTCCGAGGGCGGGTGGAGCGGGTCGAGGGCGAGGGACTACGCCCCGAGGCCCGACCCTGAGCCCGACCCAGGGCCCGCACCCGCACCCGCACCCGCACGGTCCCTCGCGCGCCACAGCGCGATGCCCGCACCCAGCTGCCAGACCATGAACAGGTCGACCGCGCCGCGCTCCGAGATGCCGTCGGGGAGCAGCACGTGCCCCACGAGCAGGGCGGCGCTGACGAAGCCCAGCCCGCCGAGCACGGGCCCGGCGATTTCGTAGCGGCCGAGCTGCGGCACCGCCCGCTTCGACACGATCGCCACCAGGTTGCCGCCGGCGATCGCCGCGATGGCGCCGATGATGTGGAAGATCATGAGGCCGTTCTCGGCGTTCGCGGGCGAGCCCGGCACGAGCCCCACGAGGGCGACGCCGGCGGCGTGGATCGCGCCGAGCACGAGGAACGTCCCGCCCGCCACCCCGCGCCGGAGCATCGGAGCGAGCAGCGCGAGCCCGATCCCGAACAGCAGGCCCTCGCCGAGGAACCCGGCGTTCATGACGGCGTGCAGCGGCGAGTCGAGCGTGCGCCCGTCGAGCGCACCGCCGTCGGGCACGCCGAGATCGCTGATGAAGAACGTCGCGTAGCTGTAGCCGGGGAACGCGGACGCGGCGATCGCCTCGCAGAGCAGGTACCAGATGGGGGCCGCGACCCACAGCAGGCCGATGGAACCGAGGATCGGGGTCGCCCGGGCGACGGGGCCGGTCGGATCCGCGGACGGGACCCCGCTCATTCGGCCGCTCCGACCGGCTCCGCTCCGACCGAAGCCGCACCGACCGAAACCGACGCGCCCGGCACCGGTGCACCCGCCGCCAGGGCATCGACGGCCCGCGCGAGGAGTTCGGCACGGCGCTCCGGAGTCCGCGCCCGCAGCAGGGGCAGGATCAGCGCGTACCGCTCGGTCCGGCCGAGTTCCGCGAACGCGCGCTCGGCATCGGGTCGTGCGGCGAGCGCCGCGATCAGCTCCGGCGGCGTCTCGGCGTCCCGCTGGGAGGCGTAGGCCGCGTCCCATCGCCCGTCGGCCCGGGCCGCGGCGGCCGCGGCGTGCCCGGCGGGACGCACCCGCCCGGCGGCCGCGAGCGCTTCGAACTTCAGCACGTTGATCCGCGACCACGGGCTCGCGGGGCGTCTTGGCGAGTACCGCTGCAGGAACGACTCCGCGTCGTTCGATCTGCGCTGCCCGTCGATCCACCCGAAGCACAGGGCGCCGTCGAGGGCGTCCTCGATGCGGAGCCCCGGCCGGCGGGACCGGCGCTTCGCGATCCGCAGCCACGCGTCGGAGGCGCTGCCGTGCTGGGCCTCGAGCCAGGCCTCCCACTCGGCGCCGGAGACGAAGTCGAGCACGGTCACGGGCACGGTCACGGTCACGGGACGAGCACCGCTCGGCCCTGCACGCGCCCGTGGTGCAGGTCGTCGAAGGCCTGTACGGCGTCGTCGAGCGCGTAGCGCACGACTTCGACGCCGATCTTGCCGGCCCGCGCGAGCGCGACGGCCTCGCGCATGTCGGAGCGGGTGCCGCCGTAGGCGCGTTCGATGTTGACGCCCCACGGCAGCGGGGTGCCGCTGCCCGCAACGTAGGGGAAGGATCCGCCGCCGAGGCCGACGAAGCGGATCGCCCCGCCGCCGCGCACGACGGCGACGGCGAGGTCGACGGTGGGCTGCACGCCCACGAAGTCGAGCACGACGTCGGCGCCGACGCCGCCCGTCTCCTCGAGGATCCGGGCCGCGGCCGCCCCGTCGCTCGGGATCGCGAGGTCGGCGCCGTGCTCCCGCGCGAACGCGAGCTTCTCGGGGTCGGTGTCGAGCGCGATGATGCGGGCGCCCGTGGTGGCGGCGAGGATCTGCAGCGCCATGTGCCCGAGCCCGCCAAGTCCGATGGTGACGACGGTCGCGTCGCCGGTCATGCGGTCGCGCACGGTGTTGATGGCGTGCATGGGGGTGAGCGCGGCGTCGGCGAGCGGTGCCGCCGCCACCGGGTCGAGGTCGCCGATGGGGTCCAAGTGACGGGCCTTCACCGCGAGGTAGTCGGCCATGCCGCCGGGGCTGCCGATGCCGGGCGAGAGCGGCGCGAGCGCACTGCGGGGGTAGACGACCTCGCACTGGTTGTCCCGCCCGGCCAGGCACTCGCGGCACTGCCCGCACGAGAGGATCAGGGCCACGAGCGCGCGGTCGCCGACCTGCCAGCCCGAGACGTCGGAGCCGAGCCGCTCGACGGTGCCCGAGACCTCGTGGCCGAGCGTGCCGCCGATGAGCGGGTTCTCGTCACCCATCCCGATGATCGCGATGTCGGAGTGGCAGAGCCCGGCCCCGCTGACTTTCAGCAGCACCTCGTCGGGCTGGATCTCGGGGACGGGCTTGTCGAGGATCTCGACGGTGTTGTTCTTGACGTAGGTGACAGCACGCAACGCGGCCTCCTCTTCTGGCCGCGGGTGTGCGGCCGCAGTTCGAACGGGCGCCGGTCCGGACGTCCGCCCTCAGGCTACGCCTCCCGGCCCGGCTTCGGGCGAGTGCCCGGCGAACGCCCGGACTCCGGCCCAACTCCGGCGCGTCGGGGTGGGACCTGGGTACCATTTCGCCCGCGAACGCCGCGCTCCGAGGCCGTTCCGCAGTATTCGCTCCCTAAAATGTTCCCCATGAGCGAACCCCCGCGAAGGCCGCCCCGACGGAGCCCGTCGAACCGGCCGAGCGTCCAGAGCCCTCGAAGGCGGTGCGCGTCCTGCAGCGCACCCTCCGCTGGCTCTCGCAGTTCCCCTTCACCATCGCGCTCGTCGCGGTGATGATCGTCATCGCGATCCTGACGGGAACCCACATCACTCCGCTCGCGCGCCTGCCCTGGTACCAGGACGTCGCAACCGGCCTGCCCGCGTTCCGGCAGGGGCACTGGTGGACCCTCGGCACCTCGCCCTGGTTCATCGCCCACCCGCTCCGGGTGATCGGCGCGCTGCCGCTCGTGATCGGCGGCGTCGGCTGGGCCGAGGCCAAATTCGGGTCGCTCCGCGCGCTCGGGCTGTTCCTCGCCGGGCACCTGGTCGGCGCGCTCGGCGCGGCAGGCACCCTCGCGCTCGCCGCCGGCAACGGGTGGCCCTGGGCGGCGCAGGTCTCGCGCGCGCTCGACGTCGGCCCCGCTTCCGGGGCCATCGCCTGCCTCGTCTTCGCCATGAGCACGCTGCCGTCGCCCTGGCGACTGCGCGCGCGCTACGCGGTGGTCGCCTGGGCGGCCATCGGGCTGCTCTACGTCGGCAAGATCGTCAACGTCGAGCACGCGATCGTGGTCGCCGTCGCCCTGCTCGTCAGCGGACTGCTGCCGGCCTTCCGCCACCCGGCCGGCCGGCCGACCGTACGCGAGTGGCGCCTGCTCGGCTTCGTCGGCCTGATCGTGATCGGGGTCGTCGAGGTGTTCGCGCTGCTGATCCCGTTCAACGGCCCGCTGGGCGAGAACGACCCGGTCACGCCGACCGCCGACGTGGTCATCGACCTCGTCGCGATCGCGATCCTGGCGAACGGCGTGCGCCTCGGCCTGCGCCTGGCGTGGATCGCGACCATCGCGTTCGCGTGCTTCAACCTGGCGACCGCGGTGATCGCGACCGTGTTCCTGCCGCAGGCGCTCGATCTCGGCCTGCTCGACGAGCCCGGGATCCTCTTCACCTCGATCCTGCCCTCGGCCGTGCTCTGGCTGGCGCAGCTGATCGTGATGCTGCTCGGCCGCGGTGCGTTCCGCGTCCCCCTGCGGCACTCCCGGCGCACCTTCGCCGCGCGCACGCTGACCCGCACCGAGGCGCTCGACCGCCTGCGCGAATTCGGCGGAGGCAACATCTCGTGGATGATCGGCTGGCCCGACAACCGGCACATCGCCGTCGGCTCCGGCCTCATCGCCTACCAGGCGCACGCGGGCGTCGCGATCGCGCTCGGCGATCCCATCGCGCCGAAGGAGCAGTTCGGCGTCGCGCTCGACGAGTTCGCCCGATCGGCCGAGCACGCGGGCTTCGTCCCGTGCGTGTTCTCGGCCTCCGCGCTGAGCGACGAGCACCGTCCGGCCGGCTGGCGCTCGGCGGTGATCGCCGAGGACACCATCGTCGACCTGCCCGGACTCGCCTTCACCGGCAAGCGCTGGAACTCGGTGCGCACGTCGATCAATCGCGCGGCGCGCGAGGGGATCGAGTTCCGCATGTGCACGCTCGCCGACGAGCCGTGGAGCGTGCTCGCCCAGGTGCGCGCCATCTCGGAGCAGTGGAGCGGCGACAAGGGCCTCCCCGAGATGCGCTTCACGCTGGGGACCGTCGAGGAGGCGCGCGATCCCGAGACCCGCGTCGGCATCGCGGTCGATGCCGAGGGCAGCCTGCACGGCATCACCTCGTGGCTGCCGGTCTACGGGCCCGGAGGACAGATCCGCGGCTGGACCCTCGACCTCATGCGCCGGCGCGACGACGGCTTCGGCCCGGTCATGGAGTACCTGATCGCCGAGTCGGCGAAGCACTTCGCGGAGGCCGGATACGAGTTCGTGTCGCTCTCGGGCGCACCGCTCGTGCGCCCCGAGCAGGAGGATCCCGGCCCCGTCGACTTCGTGCTCGACCGCCTGAGCGAAACCCTCGAGCCGCTCTACGGCTTCCGCTCGCTGCACTTCTTCAAGCGCAAGTTCCACCCGCGCCACGAGCCGCTGTACATGCTGTACCGCGACGAGGGCGACCTGCCGCGCATCGCCGTGGCGCTGACCCGCGCCTACCTGCCCGACGCGACGCTGCGCGATCTCGCCTCCTCGGCGGCGAGCGCCCGGTCATGAGCAGCGGGCGTCGGGCATGAGCGCGAAGGTGAAGCAGCAGCGGAGGGCGCGGGCGCCGAAGCGCCGGCTCCCCGGGTCGCCGCGGCGATCGCGAACTGGACCACGGTCGTCGGCGAGGTCCTCGGCGTCGTGATGCAGCTGCTGCTCGTCCTCCTCGGCTGGGCCCTCGCGATGAGCGAGAACAAGGTGGAGCTGTCGATCGTCGCGGTCGTGTGGTGCTTCGTCGCCGCGCTGTACCTGGGGATCGTCGCGCTCGGACTCTCGATCATGATCCGCATCAGCGACGAGGATCCGCCGGTCGTGCGCCGCGTCGTCGGCCACCCCGTGATGCGCGTGTTCTCGAACCTCACGACCTTCGGTGCGAGCGCGTTCGGCCTGCTCGTGGCCGCGCAGGTGATCATCAATCGGCGCGATGCCGACCGCACCGCCTTCCTCGAGGCCGCGGCGGTGTGCGCGATGTTGCTCTCGTGGGCCCTGTTCAACTGGGGCTTCGCCCGTGTCTACTATTCGCGCTACCACCGCGCGGAGGTGCCGCCGCTGCACTTCCCGCGCACCGAGGACCCGCGGCTCAGCGACTTCGCGTACTTCTCGTTCACCAACGCGACGACGTTCGCGGTGTCGGACGTGCGGGTCACCGAGACGCGCATGCGCTGGACCACGGTCTGGCACACCTCGATGGCGTTCTTCTTCAACGCGCTGATCCTCGCGCTCACCATGAGCACGATCACGAGCGGACGGTTCCTCGACTTCGACCTCGACAAGTTCCTCGACGAGCTGGTCAGCATCACCGGGTGACGACCGGCGCAACTTCGCGAAATCCGGCTGGAATAGTTCGCAGGGTGGAGCGTTAGGGTAGACGTAGGTTCCGGGGTCGGTGAGAATCCGAACCGGCGGTGAGAGTCCGCGACCCCCGCATTCGCGGGGCTGAACCGGTGGAATTCCGGTACCGACGGTGATGGGCGGCAGTTCGACTGCGCGCCCGAGTCCGGATGGAAGGAACGAGGGCACCTGCCGCTGCGCAGGCGATCCCAATTCCCGGCACCCGAGAAACGAGACGGAATGCTGGGTGACGAGCTGCTGAGCAGCGCCATGAGGCGCACGCTCGACCTCGCCGGGCGCGGGCCGGCGGGCGATCTCAATCCCCGCGTCGGGTGCGTGCTGCTCGATTCCGAGGGCCGCATCGTGGCCGAGGGCTGGCACCGCGGCAGCGGCACGGCGCACGCCGAGGTCGACGCGCTCGCGCACCTGCCCGCCGAGTGGCGCAGCCGGGCCGGCGAGCTGACGGCGGTCGTGTCGCTCGAACCCTGCAACCACACGGGCCGCACCGGACCCTGCGCGCGCGCGCTGATCGAGGCGGGCGTCGGTGCCGTCGCCTACGGTCTCGACGATCCGGGCGACGCGTCGGCCGGCGGTGCCGAGACGCTGCGGGCCGCGGGCGTCGACGTGCGCGGCGGCCTGCTCGCGGGCGAGGTGCGCGCCTCGGTCGAGGACTGGCTCGCGGCGCAGGAGCGCGCGCGGCTCGAAGCCGAGGGATCCGCGCCGCTCGTGCGGTCCCGCCGCCCGCGCGTCATCGCGAAGTGGGCGCAGACCCTCGACGGTCGCGCCGCCGCGGCCGACGGCAGCAGCCAGTGGATCACGGGCCCCGCGGCCCGCGCCGACGTGCATCGGCGCCGGGCGGCGGCCGACGCGATCCTCGTGGGCACCGGCACGCTGCTCGCCGACGACCCCTCGCTCACGGCGCGGGACGCCGCGGGCGAGCTCCTGGTCCCGGCGGCGTCACAGCCGATCCCGATCGTGCTCGGCCATCGCGAGACGCCCGTCGGCGCCCGCATCGACGCGCACCCGGCACTCGCAGCGCACGGTCTGAACGCGCCGATCCGCCTCGACGGCGAGCACCTCGCCGCAGACCTCGCCTCGCTCTCCGAGTACGGCATCGGATCCGTCTTCGTCGAGGGCGGCCCGACCGTGGTGAGCGCGCTGCTCGCGGCCGACCTCGTCGACGAGCTCCTCGTCTACGTGGCCCCGGCGCTGCTCGGCGGGCCGCGCCACGCCATCGGCGACCTCGGCATCTCGAACATGGGCGGGATCCGACGCCTCGCCATCGCCGAGCGCATCGTGCTCGGCCCCGACCTGCTGATTCGCGCAACCATCGAACCCCGCACGGAGGTGCTCTGACATGTTCACCGGACTGATCGAAGAGATCGGCGAGATCACCGAGATCTCGCCCGTCGGCGACTCGCTCCGACTCACGATCCGCGGCGAGAAGGTCACCTCGGACGCCGGGCACGGCGACTCGATCTCGGTCTCGGGCGTGTGCCTCACCGTGATCGATCAGGGCGAGGCCACCTTCGCCGCCGACGTGATGGCGCAGTCGATCCGCATGTCGACGCTGGGCGGTCTCGCGGTCGGCGACCGCGTCAACCTGGAGCGCGCGGCGCGCGTCGACAGCCGCCTCGGCGGGCACATCGTGCAGGGCCACGTCGACGGCACCGCGCAGCTGCTCTCGGTCACGCCCGAGGACAATTGGCGGGTGCTGCGCTTCGCGCTGCCGCGCGAGCTCGCCCCGCTGCTCGTCGACAAGGGCTCCGTGACCCTCTCGGGCGTCTCGCTCACCGTGTCGAGCATCGCGCCCGCCGAAGACCCCGAGCCCTGGTTCGAGGTGTCCCTGATCCCCGAGACCCTCGTCGCCACCACCCTCGGCGCGCTGCAGCCCGGCGACCGTGTGAACGTCGAGACCGACATCCTCGCGCGCCACGTCGCCCGCATGCTGCGCTTCGGCCTCACCGCCGGCGCCGACGACCCCCGCGCCCTCGACTTGACCGGCAGCGTCGACGCGCCCGCGGTCCCCCAGTCCACCACCGAAGGAAACTGAAGCAATGACCATCGCCAGCATCGAGACGGCGGTCGCCGCACTCCGCGAGGGTCGGCCCGTGATCGTGGCCGACAACGAGAACCGTGAGAACGAGGGCGACGTGATCCTGTCGGCCGAGCTCGCCACCCCCGAGTGGGTCGCGTGGTCGGTGCAGCACTCGTCGGGCCTGCTCTGCGCGCCCATGACCAACGCGATCGCCGACCAGCTCGATCTCCCCATGATGGTGGAGCGCAACGAGGACGCCCGCGGCACCGCCTACACCGTCACGGTCGACGCGGCCGAGGGCATCACGACGGGGATCAGCGCGAGCGACCGGGCGACCACCCTGCGCGCGCTCGCGAACCCCGATGGCAAGCCCACCGACGTGAAGCGCCCCGGCCACGTGCTGCCACTGCGCGCCGTCGACGGCGGCGTGCGCGCACGCGACGGCCACACCGAGGCCTCGGTCGAGCTCATGCGTCTCGCGGGTCTGCGCGAGGTCGCCATGATCGGCGAGATCGTCGCGGAGGACGGCGAGATGATGCGCCTGCCCGGGCTCATCGAGCTGGGCGAGCGCGAGAACGTGCCCGTCACCACCATCGAGCGCCTGATCGACTACCTGAACGAGCACGACCCGCAGGGCGCCCCCGCGGCCGAGCTCGAGCACCGCAGCGTCAGCCTGCGCGCCGACCCGCTCGTACCGACCGAGCACGGCGACTTCCGCATGCGCGCGTACCGCGACCGCCGCACCGGCGTCGACCACGTCGCGCTCATCGCCGCGGGCACCGCCCCGGCGCTGCCCGCGGAGGGCGCGCTCGTGCGCGTCCACTCCGAGTGCATCACGGGCGAGGCCTTCGGCTCGCTCAAGTGCGAGTGCGGCCCGCAGCTGCGCGCCGCCATGGACCTCGTGCACGAGCAGGGCGGCATGGTGATCTACCTGCGCGGCCAGGAGGGGCGCGGCATCGGCCTCGCCAACAAGCTGCGCGCCTACCAGCTGCAGGAGCAGGGGGTCGACACGCTCGACGCGAACCTCCAGCTCGGGCTCCCCGCCGACGCCCGCGACTACACGGCTGCGGCCGAGATCGTCGCCGACCTGGGCCTGCGCGGGATCCGGCTGCTCACCAACAACCCCGACAAGGTGTCGCAGCTCGAGCGGCAGGGCGTCGACGTCGCCGAGCGCGTGCCGCTCGTCGTCGGCGTGAACGAGACCAACGCGGCCTACCTCGAGACCAAGCGGGATCGCATGGGCCATCAGCTGCCGGCATCGAGCGTGCTGGCCGACACGAACGGAGCATCCGCATGAGCGGCGCAGGAGCACCCGACCTGGCAGTGGACGCGACGGGCCTGCGGGTCGCGATCGTGGCCGGCAGCTGGCACGAGCAGGTGATGTCCGGGCTCATCGCCGGAGCCGAGGCCACGCTCGCTGCGGCCGGTGCCTCGTTCGAGCTGATCCGCGTGGCGGGCGCGTTCGAGCTGCCGCTCATCGCGCAGGCCGCGCTGCGCCCCGCCTCGCAGGGCGGTGGCGGCTTCGACGCGGTCGTCGGGCTCGGCGTGATCATCCGCGGCGGCACCCCCACTTCGAGTTCGTCGCGAACTCGGTCACCGACGGGCTCACCCGCGTGCAGCTCGACTCGGGCAAGCCCGTCGGCTTCGGCGTGCTCACGACCGACAGCGAGCAGCAGGCGATCGACCGCTCGGGTCTTCCCGGCTCGGCCGAGTCGAAGGGGCAGGAGGCCGCCGAGGCCGCGCTGCACTCCGCGGCGGCGCTGCGCGCGCTCGCCTCGGCGTAGGGTTCCGCGGGGCGCGGGCGCGGGCGCGCGCCCACCCCTCATCGAGATGACCCGTTCGCGGGTTTTGAGCGCCCATAACCCGCGAACGGGTCATCTCGCGCGCGCGTCAGCCCAGGCGGATCGACTCGACCAGCGCCACGAGCGCCGGACGGTAGGACGCGAGGTCCCGCTTCGCCTGCTTCGCGTCGGGCTCCGACAGCTCCACGCCCAGCAGCACCGCGCGGCGATCGTCGCCGACCGCGGCGCTCACGCGCGTGGCGGAGTCGAGATGCGCGACCGCGAGCTTCGAGGCGAGCGTCTCGGTGCGGATCTTGTCCGCTCCCGACCCTGACTCCGACCCCGCTCCGGCATCCGCCCCCAGCTCGGCGGCGAGCACCTCGGCGGGCTTGCCGCTCGGCGCGGGCGAGATGCGAACGGTGAGGCCGTGATCCGGCGACACGAGCCGCACTTCGTCGCTGCCCGCACCGGTCACCTCCCAGCCCGCACCCGGCACGATCGTCGCCGCCTTCGGGTCGCCGATCGCCACGGGTCGCGTGCCGTCGACGGCTTCGGCGGCGCCCGGGGTGCCGATCCCGGGCAGCAGCACCAGCAGCAGCAGTCCGACCGTGAGGAGGCTGCTGAGGATCCCGGCCGCGATCATCGTCCGGCGTCGGCGCGCGAGCATCACCTCGCGCGGATTCGTCTGCACCGTACTCATCGCGACGACACCCTTCCGGCGGGCACCTTGCCGTCGAACAGCTGGCTCACGGTCGCGAGCGTGAAGCCGCGGTCGCGCAGCCCGTCGATCACGCGCCCCGCGGTCTTGACCGAATCGACGTGCGTATCGTGGAACAGCACGATCCCCCCGGGTTCCAGCACGGGCACCGATCGCTGCACGAGCGCATCGGGGCCGGGCTCCCGCCAGTCGTTCGTGTCGACGCTCCACAGGATCGCGGGCCAGCCGACGGCTCGCAGCACCTTCTCGTTCACGGCGCCGTAGGGCGGCCGGTACATGGTGACCTCCCTGCCGCTCAGCTTTCCGATGATCGCTGCGGCGTCCTTCACCTGCGCCGACGCGGCGGCGAGGCTCAGCGTGGTGAGGTCGGGGTGGGTCATGGTGTGGCTGGCGAGCTCCTGGCCCTCGGCGGCAGCGCGGCGCACGAGGTCGGGGCTGCCGCTCGCCGCGTTGCCGAGCATGAAGAAGGTGGCGAGCGCCTGCTTGCTCTTCAGGGTGTCGAGCAGTTCGCCGGTGTGCTTCGAAGGGCCGTCGTCGTAGGTGACCGCGACGCAGGGGACCAGGGTGCAGTCGACGGGCGCCGTCCAGCTGCCGGCGGGCATCCCGACGAAGGGCTGGTCGGCGGCAGCGAGACGCTGCTGCTCCGAGGGGGCGGCCCAGCTCTCCGCGGTCTTCGCGGGGACGTGCACGGAGGTCTGATCCTTCGTGGCGTCCGTGCCGAGACCCGCGAGTTCGGGGGCGGCGACCCCGGGACCGAAGGTGACGTCGAGGCCGCCGTCATCGGCGGTCTCGGCGCCCTCGAGCGCGGCCGCCGCGAGCGCGAGCTGCGCCTTGCCCGGTGCGGCGACGGGGGCGTTCGACAGGCCGCCGTGCCGGGTGCGCAGCGCACTGACGGTGTCGCGCCAGAGCTCGGCGGGGGCCTCCTCGCGCCAGCGCGTGGCGTCGTCGGAGACCTCGCCGGTCTGCACGTTGGCGTAGAGCGTGGTGGTGCGATCCGCGACGACCTTCGCCGGGGCGTCGGCGGGTTTCACGCCCTGCTTCGGCGTCTCGGCGGTGCCGGTGACGGTGCGGAACCGCACGCCGACGTAGGGGCCGAAGGCGCCGAGCAGGCTGCAGGTGATCGCGGTGCCGGATCCGCCCGCGGGTCCGGTGGCCTTGTCGAGCAGCAGTTCAGCCGGGGTGCGCTCGGTGGATCCGTCGACGCAGCCGCGTGCACCGAGGCCGGCCCCGACGGGGAACGCCTGCGGCGCGTAGGGCTTGCCCGCCGCCTTGATCGCCGTCCACAGCAGTTCGCTGACACGCTCGTTGAACTTCGGCACCCCGGGCAGATAGACGTAGCGCGCCTGGATCGGCAGGGAGTCGTTGCGGATCCGCCCGCTGACGATCCCGATCTTCGCCGGGTCGGGAATCGCGGCGCCGACGGTATTGGCATTCTTGGTGCGCGGGGAGTTCTTATCGGTTTTGCCGGCGCCCGCGCTCTTCTGCCCTGAGCTCTTCGCCGTGGCGAGCAGCGAGACGCCGCCGGGGCCCTGGGCGACGGGCGGCTTCCAGCCGGCGTCGGGCTCCCGCGCGCAGGCGGCGGTGCCGGCGATCAGGGCGGTCGCGAGTGCGAGCGCGACTCCGCGCCGCTGCCAGGTTGTTGCCACTCCGCGCCCTCCGCCGTGCTGTCGGCGGGCTCGCCGCGACCGAATTCTCCTATTTCCGGCAGATTAGCAATTCCCCGACGGTTTCCAGCATCTAGAACCCTGGAATTCTCCGAATGTTTCCGACTCGTGATCGTTCGCGGTCAGTGCGGCGAGAGGGCGACGGGAATGCGTCGCGCGGGGCTTCGGGGTCGAGAGCTCGCGGTGCGCGAGGCCTCGGGTTCGCGGGGCGCGGGGCCGCGGTGACCCGGTGCCCCGGCCTCGCGGGGCCGCGGTCACGCGGTCGCGAGCGATGCCGGGGTCGCGGAGGTGCGGTAGCCGATCTCGGCGCCGGTGAACCCGGCGGCCTCGAGCGTGCGCCGCGCGTCGACGCCGGTGGCGTCGACCGCGGTCTGCACCAGTGCCGCGTCGAGCCTCGCGGCGGCGGTCCGAGCCCAGTCCAGCATGGCCCTGGCGTGGGCCTCGGCCGCCGCACCGGACGCGACGCGGAAGGCGCTCAGGTGCAGGCGCGATGCGCCGCGACGGGAGAAACCGGGGATCAGGGTCAGCTGCATCATGGCGACCACGGCGAAATCTGCGTCTTCGGCGACGACGAGTTCGTTGCCGGGATCGAGCAGGATCCGGGTGAACCCGACGAGATAGGGGTGCTCGGCCGCCGCGTCCCGGCGGATCCGCCCCGACGCGGGCGGGGCATCGTCGAAGCGGTTCGCCGCGACCGGGTCGGAGGCGAGCAGCCGCCGCATCGCGGTCAGGTCGTCGGGCTGCGCACGGCGGACGGTGAGGGCCCCGGCCGCGCTGTCGAGGCGGGCGGGATACAGCAGTCGGTGCAGCACGGCCCCATCGTGGCACGGCGCCGCGGACGGATCCGCTCGCGCGGCGAATCTGTCACCCGCGGGGATCACCCGCCGAGTCGGCTCGCGGGGTCGGCCGCGAGCTCGGCCGTCGGCG
This sequence comes from Leucobacter sp. HNU, assembly GCF_047946755.1. GTDB lineage: Bacteria > Actinomycetota > Actinomycetes > Actinomycetales > Microbacteriaceae > Leucobacter. The sequence continues at coordinate 2,731,600 of NZ_CP178837.1, forward strand.
CGTCCGCCGGGTCACCCCGGCTCGGCGCCCACCGGGGCCGGATCCAGCAGCCGGTGCGCGTGATCGAAGTGGGTGCGCAGGCTGCGGAGCATCGTCGCGGTGTCGCCGCGTTCGGCGGCGCGCGCGTACTCGGTCGCGGCCGGGTGGTGGAACCCGGAGGTCGCCAGCGCGGAGGCGGCCTGGAGCAGGTGAGCGGCGAGCTGGCTCGCGAAGCGGCGCAGGTAGGCGTTCTCGCTGCGTTCGACCGCGCCCGTGTAGAGGTCGAGGAACGCGGCGATCCCGCTCGCATCCGCAGCGCCGGGGACGCGCGGACCGGTGCCCGGGGCATCGGGGCGCCCGGGACGGCTGCGCGGCGGCGCGATCCGCACCGCTGTCTCGACGACCGCTCGGAGCGCGTGCAGCGCGTGCGCGGTGCGCTCGGGGGTGACGGGGTGCACGGTGGTGCCGACGCGGGGCCGCACGATCACGAGACCTTCGTGCTCGAGGGCCTGCAGCGCGGTACGGATGGACGCCGCGGGGTAGCCGTAGAGCTCGGCGACCCGGCCCTCGCTGAGGTCGCTGCCGGGGGCGAGCGCGCCCGTGACGATCTCGCGGCGGAGGTGGTCGCGCACGAGCTCCTTCTGGGAGGGCTTCGGCTGCGCGCGTCTCGGCTGCGCGCTGCGGGGAGCTGACGTGCGGGGCAACGGCGGGTCCTTCTGCGGGAGCGGGACGGGTTCGGGGCGGGTCGGGGCCGGGTCCGGGTCTGGGCCGATCCCGTGCGGGTTCGGGGCGGGCACAGCGCGGATACGCCTGCGGCCCGTGCGCACCGGAGGAGGAAGGCGCACGAGCCGCAGGCGGGAGTGGAGGGTGGTGGGTGACGTCGCCCGCCCTCCGGCGGGAGCCGGTCCGGGTGACGAGCCCGGACCGGTGCGCGGCCTAGGCCGCTGCCTTCGCCTGCTGGCGGCGGCGGATCAGGAGGCCGACGCCCGCGGCTCCGGCGAGCATGAGGCCCGCGAGGGATCCGGCGGTCATGGGGGTGTCGCCGCCCTCGGTCGCGACGACGAACTCGACCTCGGCGCTGCCGCCGTGGTTGTCGGTCACGGTGATCTTCTGCTCGCCGTTCTCGAGCTCGGGCAGGGTGATGGCCCAGTCGCCGTTCTCGTCGGCGACGCCCTCGCCGATCACGGTGCCGTTCTGGTCGGTGACGGTGATGGTCGCGCCCGGCTCGGCGGTGCCCGACACGGTCGGGGTCTTCTCGTTCACGGTCGGCTTCGCGCCGTTCTCGGGGGCGGGGCTCGTCACGACGAGCTCGGCGAAGTCGGCCGCCTGGTCGACGGTGAAGTCGACGGTCTGCGAACCGCCGTGGGAATCGGTCACGGTGATCTCGTGCGAGCCGTTCGGCAGGGTGCCGATACCGGTCGACCAGTTGCCGTGCTCGTCGGCGGTCGCGGTGCCGATCTCGGCGCCGTTCGAGTCGGTGATGGTGATAGTCGCGCCCGGCTCGGCGGTGCCCGACACGATCGGGTTGGCGGTGTCGACCACGGCGCCCGAGGTGGGGCCCGTCACGTTGAGCTCGGCGATCACCCGGACCTCGAAGGATCCTTCGGCGGTCGACTTCACGCCGTTGACGTCCTGCTCGGCGACGATAGTGTGCGGGCCGTTCGAGAGGTCCTGCGCGGGAGTCAGCGACCAGGTGCCGTCGGTGCCGACCGTCGTGGTACCGAGGACCGTGCCGCCCTCCGTGACGGTGATGGTTGCGCCAGGCTGGCCGGTGCCGGTGATGGTGGGGCGCATGTCGTTCATGGTGCCACTGGGCCCGCTTACGGTGACTTTTACATACGTCTTCAGCACCGAAAGGATGGCACCCTCTGCCCCGCCGTGGCTACTCGCGGCGGAAATATAGACCTGATCTGCAGTCAGGGCATTCAGGTACCGGCCGGTGCCTACTAGCCTCAACGTATATGGATACCTTTCGATAACGCTAGGAGACTGCGGACTAATTCCCCCTTTGGCGAACTCGAATTGCTGACTCGCCGAGCCATTACAGGTGAGCATCTTTGCTACGCCAGCGCTGTCCGTGAGGCACTTTCCGCCCACGATAACCGGCCCAACACTTCCGAGCGCCGGAAATTCTCCTGTCAGCGATGACGCCACCGCACTCTCAAGGGAAGAGTGGGGTACCCATCCGACCGAACCGTTTCCCTTCACCGTCCATTGCATAGTTAGACCGCCGTCAGATACCCAAGGCCCAATCAGACGTCCACTGTTTTCCGCCGCACTCGCCGGCGCCGCCGTCGCCGCGTCCGCCGCCACGAGGCCGCCGATCGCGAGCGCGCCCGCCATGCCGAACGCCGCGAGCCTGCCCGCCGCCTTGCCAATCTTTCGCATTCATCCGCTCCTTCACTCGGCCGGTCGGGCCCCGGTTGGGCCGACCCTGGTTGAATGATTAGAAGATTAACATGTTAGCTGTCAGCGGTACAAGGTTGGATGTTCTCCGCCGTCGCCCCTCCACGTCAGTCCGCCAGAAATTCCCAGGTCAAGCCGACTTTTGTGCTATCAGGATTCGTTCAACTTCGCGCCCCCGAAACGCCGATTCAGGCGCCCAACCTCGCGATCTCGCGCTCCGTGCCCGGCGCATCGGGCCTCGCTGCGTCTGCTGAGGACCGCCTCCGCCCAGCGGTCGATCCCTCACGCCCCGCGCCTCGAAACCCGGAGCCGACTCCGTCGAGAGTGCAGTTGTGCATGGAACACGCGGGTATTCCATGCACAACTGCACTCTCGACCGCGCGAGCGGGGCTCCCCGTATTCGGCCATCACCTCGCTCGGGATATTCGGCACCCTGCGCGCTCACCTTGGCCGAGCACGCACCGCCGAGCACCGCCGCCGAGCGCGCACGGCCGAGCGCGCACGGCCGAACGCACACCGACAATTGCTGAGACCGGCCCGGCATCCGCCGCATGCCGCCCAGGATCAGCCGCCCGGCACCGGCCACGCGGGATCCCGCACCGGGTCACCGCGCCGCTGCGCCGTGCGAGGCGGGCAACGTCCCACACAGACCCCCGGCCCCACGCAACTCCGCCCCGCCCGGCGCAGACCCCGGCTACTTCGCGGGCGTCTCCCACCGCGCCGGGGTCCATTCGACGCCCGGCACGGGCATGCGATACAGCTCGGCGAAGGAGCGATCCGCCAGCATCAGGTCCGCCGTCTCGAACGCGTCACGCATCCGGGTCCAGCCCGAGCGCAGCAACTCCCCGTTCGGGATCCGCAGTTCCGAGGCGATCCGGATCCGGAACACGAGCGACGGCACCGCCCCGCGCGCGATCCCCGCGACGACGCGGTTGGGGCAGTGCCCGAGCAGGAACTCGAAGAAGTGCACTCCCGCGGCCTCGATGTACCCGCGCCGATCCCTCCGCTGCACCGCGGCCAGGCACCCGTCGATGAGCGCGACGCCCTCCGCGCGTTCAGCGGCCGAGAGCGCGGGCAGGGTCAACCGGAGCACCCCGCCGACGACGGCTCCGTACGCCTGCGCGTCCTGCTCCACCTGCTCGGGATCGGGGCTCACCACCGACGTGCTGCTCTGCGCCTGGATCTCGACGAAGCCCTCGGAGGCGAGCAGGTTCAGCGCCTCGCGAATGGGCGAGCGGGAGATGCCGAGCCACTGCGTGAGCGCATTGTCGTCGAGCTTCTCGCCCGGTGCGAAGGTGCCGTCGAGGATCGCGGCCTGGATCGCGTCGTGCGCCTCGTCCTTGAGCAGGCGGCGCTTCACGACCGGTCGTCGCGTGGTCGGTGCCGGCATTCCGCCTCCTCTGACATGTTACAGGAATAGCATAGGCCTATTCGGCCGTGCCCGGTCTCCCCAACGCCCCCGGCCCCGGCAGCGCCCCGGCGGGCGAACCGCCGCGCCCGTCGCGCCGCGCCCGGCGCACCGCCTCGGCACCGAGCAGCGCGAGCGTGTTCGGAACGAGCCCGATGAGCCCCGAGTCGAGACTGCCGATGGGGATCCCGGCGAAGGTGATCACGACGACCGTGAGGGACCCCGCCAGGATGCCCGCGCCGACCGCACCCGCCCCGATCCGGACCCGGTCGAGCAGGGCGATCGCGATCGCCGGGGCGAACTGCGTCGTGCACCCGTAGGTGAGCAGCAGCAGCGCCCCGATGTCGGAGCGCACGAGCCCGAACAGCAGCGCGGCGAGCACCACCGCGAGGATCGTCGCGGCGTTCACGGCGCCGAGGCGTTTCGTCGGCACCTTCGGCAGCAGGTTCCGCGTCACGAGCGTGGAGATCCCGAGGAGGATCCCGCCGGCGGGCACCATCGCGGCCGCCGCCCCGCCCACCGCGATCACCCCCACGAGCCACTCGGGAAGCAGCAGCGCGCTCGTGCGCAGCAGCACCGCGTTGCCGGCCTCGCCCGGGCCGAGCAGCACCGCTCCGGCGAAGCCCACCGTGATCGGGACGAGCAGGAGCAGCAGGTACACCGGCTGCCACATCGCCGTGCGCCGCAGCGCCCCGCCGTCCTTCGCACCGAACACCATCGGCCAGAAATGCGGCAGCGTGCAGAACCCCGAGCCGATCGAGGTGACCACGGTCGCGCTGAGGAAGAACACCGGATCGATGTCCCCGCCGCGCATGGTCAGCAGCGCGGGCGCCTCGCGCGCCACGCGGGAGAACACCTCCGGGATCCCGCCGAAGCCGATCGCGAGGCCCGCCACGATCACCGCCATGGCGACCACCATCAGCGCGTCCTTCACCACCGCCACCCGGGCCACCCCGCGCAGCCCGGCCCAGATCACGAACAGCGCCACCAGCGCGCTCGCGACCACCATGCTCAGCCCCCGTGCGCCCGTGCTGCCCGTCGCGAGCTCGACCACGAGCCCGAGCCCGGTGATCTGCAATTGCAGGTACGGGATCAGCGCCAGCGCGCCGACCGCGGCCACCAGGCGGCCGAGCCAGGGAGCCCGGTAGCGCGCCGCGAAGAAGTCCGCGACGGTGAGCGCGCCCGCCTCGAGCCCCAGCTCGCGGATCCGGGGCGCCGCGAAGTAGAAGATGAGGTACGAGATGGTGAGGTACGCGATCGCGAACATCGCCCCCACCCCGCCCCCGTAGGCGAGCCCCGCCAGCCCGAGGAAGGTGAAGGTCGTGAGGCCCTCGCCGGCCAGCAGGAACCACGACACCCACGCGGAGTTGCGCCGCCCGCCCACCGCCCAGCGCGCGAAGCTCCGCTGCCGCCCCGCGGTGACCCCGATCGCTCCCAGCGCGACGATGCCCGCGATCACCAGTGCCGAGACCGTCACGGCTCGCCCGCCGCCCGCTCGGATTCGGCCGCTTCGCGGGCATCCGCCTCGTGCCCGCCCGACCTGACGTACCGGGCCTCGACGAGGTGCAGCGCCGCGGCGGAGAGGACCGACATCGCCGCGGTCCACAGCAGCGCGGCCGGAATCCCGGCCAGCAGCGTCGGCGTCGTCACGAACGGCAGGAACGGCGTCGCGAGGAACCCCAGGATCGGCACCGCAACGATCGCCGCGCGTCCCGGCGTGAACAGCCTCGGTCGCCCCATCGCCACTCCTCCCCGAGCCGGTCGCGACGTCCTGCTCCACCAGTGCGGAGCACGACCGCGCTGAAATTCTAGACAGCGGCAGCGCGGGATCGACCGCGGGTGACACGAGCGCACCCGATCTGTCACCCGGAGCGGTCGCCGAAGAGCGGTGCGGGGCGGATCAGCGAGCCTCGAGCGAGTCGAGCTTGCGCCACGCGAGGGTCGCGAGCGCTGCCGCCTGATCCCCCAGGACCGCATCGTCGAAGATCACCCGCGGCGAGTGGTTGAACTCGGCGCGGGCGTGGTCCGAGCCCGCCGGGCTCGTGGCGAGCATCAGGAACGTGCCGGGCACCTCGTCGAGCACGTACGAGAAGTCCTCCGATCCCATGCTCGGCGTCGGCATGCGCTGCACTCGGGCCTCGCCGAACGCCTCGCCCAGCCAGGCCAGCGCCTCCTCCGTGGCGTCGGGATCGTTCAGCGTCACCGGATACTGCTCGTCGAACACCGCATCCGCCGTGAGCCCGTGCGCCGCCGCGATGTGCTCGGCGAGCCGCGGCGCCTCCTCCGCCACCCGCTGCCGCGACGCCGCCGACAGGGTGCGCACCGTCGCATGCAGCGTCGCCGTCTCGGGGATCACGTTCACGGCGTCGCTGCCCTCCAGCTGCGTCACCGACAGCACGATCGGGTCGAACACGTCGAAGCGCCGGGTCGCGAAGGTCTGCAGCGCGAGCATGATCTCGGCCGCGACCGGCACCGGATCCAGCACCTGGTGCGGCTGCGAGCCGTGTCCGCCGCGGCCCCGCACCGTGATCGTCAGCTCGTTCGAGCCCGACGCCGCCGCGCCGGAACGGGTCGCGAACACGCCGAACGGGCCGGGCGCCACGTGGATCGCGTAGGCCGCGACCGGCATGCGGCCCGACGCCTCGAGCAGTCCTTCTTCGAGCATGATCTTCGCGCCGCCGTGCCCCTCCTCGCCGGGCTGGAACATGAAGACCACGTCGCCGGCGAGCCGGTCCCGATGCGCGGCGAGCAGGCGGGCGGCCCCCACGAGGCCGGCGGTGTGCAGGTCGTGCCCGCACGCGTGCATGTTCCCGGTGTCCGACGCGAAGTCGAGCCCGGTCTCCTCGACCACCGGCAGCGCGTCCATGTCGCCGCGCAGCAGCACCGTCGGGCCGGGGCGGCCGCCGCGCAGCACCGCGACGACCGAGCTCAACCGCTCGCCGAGCGCGATCTCGAGCCCCAGCGGCTCCAGCGCGCGCAGCACGCGTCGCTGCGACTCGGGCAGGTGCAGCCCCAGTTCCGGATCGCGGTGCAGCTCACGGCGCAGGGCCTGCAGCTCGGGCAGGATCGCGGTCGCCTCGGCGGCGAAATCGGGAATGGACATGGCGGCTCCTTCGAGAGACGCAGCGCGCCCGTGCGGGGCGCCGCGTGCGGGCTACTGATCGGTGGTGGGTTTCGGGCGGGAGTCGGGCTCGGCGTCCGCGTGCTCGACGCTCGCGCGCGTCGCCGGGGTCTCGCGCGGCACGAGGAGCAGTGCGACGAAGCACACGACGAACGCCGCACCGCAGCAGACCCAGATGCCGGAGTAGCCGCCGATCCGGACGACGCCGGAGCCCTCGGCGATCGACGCACCCAGTATCGCCGCGAAGATCGCCCCGGCGAGCGCCCCGCCGAGGGTGCGCAGCGAGTTGTAGACCCCCGCGGCGATCCCCGTGGATCCGGACGGCGCCAACTCGGCGAGCAGCGCGGGCAGCGCGCCCAGCAGCAGCCCGTAGCCGAGGCCCTGCACGACCGCGGCGAGCAGGTAGCCGCCGAACGATCCGTGCAGGGGGAGCACCAGGAGGTTCCCGGCCCCCGCGAGCGCCGCGCCCGCGAGCAGCACCGTGCGGATCCCGATGCGCGCCGTCAGCACGCTGAACATCGCGGCCCCGACCGTCGAGAGGATCGTGATCGCGCCGATCACGAGCGCGATGGTGCCGGCCGTGGCGTCGAAGCCGTACCCCTCGCGGGCCGGGCTGGACCCCATGAACGTGGCGATCTGCGCCTGCCCGCCGAACGTCACCATCCCGAAGCAGAGCCCCGCGAGATAGATCGGTCCCATGCGCCGGGACGCGACCAGTCGCACGTCGACCGCGGGCGACGGGGTGCGCAGCTCCCACAGCACCCAGCCGACGAACACGACGACCGCGACCAGCAGCGGGATCAGCGCGGCCGGAGCGAAGAAACCGGCATCGCCCGCGCCCCGCAGCCCGACGAGCGCCGCGATCATGAACACCGCGATCCCCGCGAACCCGACGAAGTCGATCTTCGTCGCGGTGCGCCCCGGAGATTCGGGGACGAGCCGGAACACCACGAGCATCGAGACGAGCACCAGTGCCACGGGTACGAGCATCGTCAGCGTGAGGTCGGGCGAGAACACCGAGATGCCGCCCGCCGTGAAGGTGCCGAGGATCGCGCCGCCCATGAGGAACGTGACCAGCAGGCCGATCGCCCGGCGCGCCGAGTGCCCCGAGATGCGACCGTGCACGAGCGCGATCTCGAGCGGCAGCCACACCGAGAGCGGCCCGACGAGCACACGGCCGATCAGCACGAGCGGGTAGCTGGGCACGAGCGCCGTGACGAGCGTGCCGACCAGCACCGACACCACCGCGATGCGCAGCAGACGGCGGTGCCCGAAGAGGTCGCCCAGCTTCGACAGCAGCGGCACGCACACGGCAGCCGCGAGGCTCTGCACCGTGAGGAACCAGGTGATGTCGGCGTCGGTCACCGCCAGGTGCGCGGCGAGGTCCTTGAGCAGCGGCGGGTAGAAGCCCTGCGTGAATCCGCTCGCGAGTTCGCAGAAGACGAGGAAGCCCACGACCCGGCGGGCGACGGCACCGGTGATGGGCGGATCTGGCGCCGGTGATGCGTTCACGGTGGATCGGTCCTCCCGCTCTGCGCGTCGCGCACGCGCGCCTGCTGATCTGCGGGCCGCCAGCCGCCGGCGTCGTCTTCGCCGCCCGGACCGGGGCCCTCCCGAGAACCTACGGCACGGCGCGCGTCGGCCCTGGCGCCTGTCACCCTCGGCGTCACCCGCCTCCGGCTGTGCGGTGCGGTGCGCGCTGCCTCGGCCCGGTCCCCTGTCGCGTTCAGCAGGAGATTCGTGCTCAGCAGGAGCATCCCGGGGTGATCTCTCCTTCTGAGCGCGAATCTCCTTCGGCAGGGCGAGGCCGGGCCCCGGGTCTGGTCGGGCCGGATCGGGTCAGGCCGAGCCCCGGGCCGGGTCGGGCCGGGGCCAGATGGAGAAACAGGACCGAAAAGCCGATCTCGTGGGCGCACGAAAAAGCGGGCCGGAGGATCCGGCCCGCTTCTGTCGGAGCCGCCTGTCGGATTTGAACCGACGACCTGTTCTTTACGAGGGAACTGCTCTACCCCTGAGCTAAGGCGGCGTGGGCCGAGACTTGCTCAGCACACAGTCGATGATCCTATCACGGAGCGAGGCGCCGATACCAACCGCGCCGGGTGGGACAGGTCCGGCGGCTCCGGTAGACGAGCCCGTCGAGCGGAGTGGCGGAGCTCGCCGAACCGGGCGGAGCTCATCGAGTGGCGCCAAAGCAGGCATAACCAGCGCGGTAGCCGCGGTTTGACGCCACTCGGAGGGGGTCGCAGGCGCCAACGCGACGCAACGGGGCGGGAGCGAGGCACACGGTTCGGCGCATCTCCGCCCCCGTACCGGGCCGGGCCCGGCCTGGCGCAACCCAGGCCTGCCCAAGCTCAGGCCCGACTCAGTCATACCCGGCCCCTCCGGAACCCGCGCCGCAGCCCAGCGTCCGGCGTCACCGCCCAGCATCCAACGCCCGGCGTCACAGCCCCGCGTTCAGGAGCACCGCAGCCCAGGGCTCAAGAGCACCGCGGGTCGCTCGACGGCACCCTGCCGCGCAGCAGATAGTCGTCGACCGTGCGCGTGATACACGCGTTGCCCGTGCCGTAGGCGGTGTGCCCCTCGCCGGTGAAGGTGACGAGCGTCCCGCTCTCGAGCTGCTTCGCGAGCGACTGCGCCCACCGGTAGGGCGTCGCCGGATCGCCCGTGGTGCCGACGACCATGATCGGCGCCGCCCCGGCCGCGCGCACCGCGCTGCGGTCCCCGACGGGCTCGAACGGCCACCCGCCGCACGAGACCCCGCTGTAGCCCTGGTACTTGCCGATGGTGGGCGCGGCGGCGGCGAGTTCGGCGGCCTCGCGGCGCATGGTCGCCGGGTCCTGGTCGCGCGGGTAGTCGAGGCAGTTGATCGCCGAGAACGCGTCGGACGAGTTGCTCTGGTACTTGCCGTCGACGCGGTCGTTGTAGAAGTCGGCGAGTTGCAGCGCGACCGTCGCGTCGCCCTGGGGCACCTGGGTGAACAGGTCGTTCAAGTAGGGCCAGGACTCCTGCGAGTACAGCGGCGTGATGATCGCCGTGATGAGCGTGCCGACCGTCACCCAGCGCCCGTCGGCCCCCTTGAGCGGCTTCTCGTCGACCTGTTGCAGCACCCGCCCGATCTGGCGCATGCCCGCGTCGACGCCGCCCGTGAAGGGGCAGCCGCGCGTACCGAGGCAGTCCGAGACGTAGGCGCGCAGCGACGCCTCGAAGCCGAGGGTCTGGGCGTACACCACCTCCGCGAGGCTCGCGGTCGGGTCCATGGCGCCGTCGAGCACCAGGCGCCCCACCTTCTCGGGATAGCGATCGGCGTAGCGGGCGCCGATGTACGTGCCGTAGGAGTACCCGAGGTAGTTGAGCTTCGGGTCGCCGACGATGGCGCGGAGCATGTCGAGGTCCTGAATGGTGGATCCCGTGTCGACGTGCCCGAGCAGGGCCCCGGTGCGCTTCTGGCAGGCCTCGCCGTATTTGCGCACCTCGGCGTTCGCGGCAGCGATCCATTCGTCGCTGCCCTCGGGCAGGTCGGCCTCGGGGTCGAGGCCGTACAGGCGCTCGTCGGTCTCGCGATCGGTGAGGCAGCGGACGGGCGAGGAGGCGCTGACGCCCCGCGGATCCCAGCTCACGATGTCGTACTGCGCCCGCAGCGCGTCGGACGTCGCCCCCTGCAGATTGCCCGTGATCTGGCCGACGCCCGAGGCGCCCGGCCCGCCGGGATTGAGGAACAGGGTGCCGAGCCGGTCGCCGCCCGTGGCGCGGTGCTTGATGAGCCGCAGCGTGATGCGCTCGCCCCCGGGCTTCGCCCAGTCGAGCGGAGCGTACACATCGGCGCACTCGAGCGACTTGCCGCAGCTCTGCCACTTCGGCTGCTGCGCGCCGAACCCCTCGACGGTGCCCGCGGGCTTGGCGGGCAGCGGCAGGCTGCCCGACCGCTGCTCGGGCTGCGCCTGCGTTCCCAGGCCGGGCAGCAGCGAGCAGCCCGCGAGCACGACCGCGCATGCAGCGGCGAGCACGCCGGTGATCGCGCGCCGTGCGCGCCCGTGCCTCACCGCAGGCCCTCGATGTCGACGGCGATGCGCGAGAACAGCGCCTCGAGCACGAGGCCGGGCGTGACGCCCCGGGCCAGTCGATCGCGCGCCTGCTCGATGCCGGCGACGACGCCGAGCGTGCGGGCGACGGGCCAGCGCTCGGCGAGCTCGGCGATGGCGCGCCCGTGCTCGACGTTGATGAGCTCGCTGCCCGAGCCCATGCCGACGAGCAGCACGTCGCGGTAGAGGGAGAGCAGATCGGTGAGGATCCGGTCGATACCGTCGCGGAGGCCGCGGGTGGCCCGGCGCTTCTGGTCTTCTTCGAGCGCGCGCACCTGTGCCCGCAGCTGCGGCGGCACGGCGGCACCGGGTGCGACGCCGAGGTTGCGCAGCGCCTCCTCGCGCTCGCGCTCGTCGAGCGACTCGGTCAACGCCTTGGCGTCGGCGTCGGCGACCTTGAGCAGCGCCGCGGCCGCGGCCATGCCCTCGCCGAGGGTCGAGACGCCGAGCGCGAGTTCGATGGTGCTGGTGCGCCGCGCCAGCGCCTCGGCGTCGGTGGCCAGGCGCCGCGCCATGCCGATGTGGCTCTGCGCGAGCCGCGCCGCGCGTTCCGCCGTCTCGAACGGGATGCCGTCGCGGGCCTGCAGCATCTGCGCGACCTGATCGGGTTGCGGGGTGACGAGGCGCAGGGAGCGCGCGCGGGATCGGATGGTGGGCAGCAGGTCCGCCTCGCTCGGGGCGCAGAGCACCCACACGGTGCGCTCCGGCGGCTCCTCCAGCGCCTTGAGCAGCACGTTGGAGGCGTGCTCGCTCATGCGATCGGCGTCCTCGATGACGATGACCCGGAACCGGCCCTCGCTGGGCGAGTAGTAGGCGGTGGGGATCAGCTTGCGCACGTCTTCGATGGGAATGATGACCCGCTCGGTCGACAGCACCGCCACGTCGGGGTGGGTGCGAGCCGCGACCTGCGCGTAGACGTGGTCGCGGTCGGCGGGGTCGCGCGCGATGAGCGCTGCGGCGAAGCGCAGTGCGAGGTTGGACCGGCCCGAGCCGGGCGGGCCCGTGATCAACCAGGCGTGCGCCGGGACGACCTCGGGAGCCGCGGCGCGTTCGAGCACGCCCACGGCGGCCGGCTGACCCACGATCTCGTCCCAGAACTCCATGCCCATCAGGCTATCGCGGGGTACCGACATCGCGGCCGGGAGAACCCCCTGCGAGCGGCCGACGCGCGACCCGGGGCTCAGACGCCGAGATCCTTCGCGAGGATCACCGCGTGCACGCGGTCCCGCAGCTCGAGCTTCGCGAGGATGCGTCCGACGTGGGTCTTGACCGTCGATTCCGACAGGAACAGTGCTCCGCCGATCTCGGCGTTGTTGCGCCCCTCGGCGATCAGCGCGAACACCTCGCGCTCGCGCTCGGTGAGCACGTCGAGCGCGTCGGCCCGCGCCGCGGGGACGCCTCCGCCCGGCGCGCCCGCCGCGGCTGCCGCTCCGCCCCAGGGGTCCGCCGCGGCGTCGTTCGACATGCGTTCGAGCAGCCGCTTGGTCACGCCCGGCGCCATCACGGCGTCGCCCGAGTGCACACGGCGGATCGCGTCGGCGAGCTCCGTCGGCCGCGCGTCCTTCAGAAGGAACCCGCTCGCCCCCGCCCGTATCGCCGCTGCGGCATATTCGTCGAGGTCGAAGGTGGTGAGCACCAGCACGCGCACGCTCGGGAACTCGCGCACGATCGCCGCGGTCGCCTCGATGCCGTCCATGCCCGCCATGCGCACGTCCATGAGCACGACGTCGCAGGCGCCGCCCGACGCCCGCAGCTCGGTGAGCGCCGCGCGCCCGTCGCCGGCCTCGCCCACCACGGTCATCTCGGGTTCGGCGAGCAGCACCAGACGGAAGCCCGTGCGGATCAGTTCCTGGTCGTCGACCAGCAGGATCCGGATCTCATCGCTCACGGAGCGCTCCCTTCGTTCCCCTCAACCGTATCCCGGTCGAGCGGCTGCGACGCACCCGGCTGCTGGATCACGAGCGGAGCGGTGTGCTGCCCGAGCCCTGCGGGCACCACGGCGCGCACGACCCAGCCGCCGCTGTCGGCGGGGCCCGCCGAGAACTCGCCGCCGAACACGCGGACGCGCTCGGCGATCCCGCGCAGACCGCGACCGCTGCCCACGCCGCCGAGGCCCGGATCCGGAGCCGCGTTGCCCGAGAGCCTCGGGCCGTTGCGCACCTCCACCGAGGTCGCTGCCCGGTCGTGCGCCAGCGTCACGTCGACCGCCGCGCCCCCGGCGTGCCGCAGCGCGTTGGTGAGGCTCTCCTGCACCACCCGGTACACCGCGACCTCCTGGCCGCGGTCGCCCGACGGCGTGCCCTTCTCGGACAGCCGCACCGTGAGCCCCGCGTCCCGGAAGCTCTGCACGAGTTCGGGGATCTCGGCGACGCCCGGCTGGGGCGCTCGGGCCGCCGGTCCGTCGTCCCCTCCTGCAGCGCGCCGAGCAGACGGCGCATCTCGGCGAGCGCCGTACGCCCGGTCTCGGCGCTGCGCCGCATGGCGTCGCTCGCCGCCTCGGGTGCGACCTCCGCGGCTCGCGCCGCGCCCTCCGAGAGCGCGATCATGACCGAGACGGAATGCGCCACGATGTCGTGCATGTCCCGCGCGATCCGCGAGCGCTCCTCCGCCACCGCGAGCCGCGCGAGCTGGTCGCGCTCCCGCGCGAGCTGGTGCGCGCGATCGATGATGGCACGCAGGTAACGGCGCCGATTCCCGAGGTTGATGCCGAGCATGAGCACGGCGAGGATCCCCAGCGACACGATGAGGAACCCGGCCACGGTGTCGGACTCCCGCTTGATGGTGCCCGAGATGAGCATCGGCAGGGCCGTCGGCAGCAGCGCGATCCCGTACGCGGCCCAGCCGGCGCGCACGCTCCGGTAGACCGGCACCGCGTAGAGCAGGAACATGAGCGCGACCACATTCCCCGTGAGCAATATGGTGTCGTCGCCGAAGCAGCAGAGGGCGACCGCGATGGTGCCGAGCAGCGGATAGCGGCGCCGCAGGATCAGCGCGGCGCACACGACCACGGTGCGCACGAGCGAGAGCAGCACCACGAGCGCGACGAGCGGCGGCTCCTCCGGCAGGAACGGGGAACCGGCCATCGAGGAGATCCACGAGAGCAGCGCAAGGCTGCCGTTGCCGAACAGGTAGCTGCCCGCGATGAAGATGTCGACCGCGAGCGGGTGCGCCGCGAGCCAGCGGCGGATCACGCCCGGTTCGCGCGGCAGCTTCAGTTCGGAGGCGGCAGCCCGCGGATCCGTTCCCTGCCGCGCGGGCGGCGGGCTCTGCGGGACGGGCGGGGGTGGGAAGGTCATGCGGCTCCGGGGTGATCGGTGTTGGCACTCAGCCTATGCAGCGTCGCCGCGCGGCGCATCGCACCGCGGTACCGTGCGCATGGTCCCCCGGAGGTGCGACCGAGAGCACGACCCCGAACGCGCGATCCGCCGGACATCGGCATCAGCCCGGCAGGTCGACGACGAGCGCCTCGCCGACCACCGGCTCGAGCGCGCCCGAGCTCAGTTCGGCGATCGCAGCACGCAGCGCGGGCAGCTGATCCTCCGCGGGCAGCAGCCGCACCCGCACCCGCTCGCCGTATTCCGCCGCGCCGATCGCGATCCCCATGCGCCGGGCCTCCGCCTCGAGCTGCGGTGCGAGGTCGTAGCCCGCCTCCACCTCGACGGGCAGGCGGACCGCGCGCGGCACCCGCTCCGCTGCCGCGACCGCCTCCGCCACCGCGGCCCGGTAGGCCCGCGTCAGGCCGCCCGCCCCGAGCAGGACTCCCCCGAAGTAGCGGGTGACCACCGCGACCACATCGCTCAGGCCGGCGGAGACGAGAGCCTCGAGCATGGGGGCCCCGGCCGTGCCGCCCGGCTCGCCGTCGTCGTTCGACCGACGCGTCCGGCCATCGTGGCCGAGCACGAACGCGCTGCAGTGATGCCGAGCCCTCGGATGGGCGGAACGCGCCGCGGCGATGACCTCGCGCGCGGCGTCCTCGTCGCCGACGCGCTCCAGACGGGTGAGGAACCGGGACCGGGAGATCTCGATCTCGACGTCGACGGGCCGCCGTACCGTGTCTCGGATCTCGCTCACCCCTTATTCTCCCGCGTCGTGCACGTCTCCGCGCCCGCGCAGACGATCGATCTCGCGCCGGTCCCGCTTGGTCGGTCGCCCTGCTCCCCGGTCGCGGATCACGGCCGCCGGGCGCTCGACGCGGGGCGGCGCGGGCGGCGTCAGATCTTCGAACAGCAGCGCGGCCTCGGCGGCGCTGCCGCGGCGCAGCGCGAGCCCGACGACCCGGTAGATCTTCTCGAAGCCGTGCAGGCGCACCCGGACCACGTCACCGACCGAGACCTTCTGCGCGGCCTTCGCCGGCTCGTCGTTGACCCGCACGTGCCCGGCCCGGCACGCCGCCGTCGCCTGGCTGCGCGTCTTCGCGAGGCGCACGGCCCAGATCCAGCTGTCGATGCGCACGGACTCCATGCAGCGAGCGTACCGGTGCCCCGGCCGGACACCGGCGGAGACACCGCCGGGAGCAGCTGCGGAAACGGCCGAGGGCGCGGCCGACGGATGGGGGTCCGTCGGCCGCGCCCTCGGGCGGCTGCCGCTGGGGGTTACTCGGCAGCGGTTCCGTTCGCGACCGGCTCACCGTCGCGGCGGCGTCGCACCGCGGTCACGGCCCCGCCCACGAGGAGCAGGAGCGCCGCGATCAGTGCCGCGTAACCGGTCGCCGCACCACCGGTCACGGCGAGCGGATCGATCGGCTGCACCTTCGTCTCGACCGTGCTCGTCAGCTCCGAGTCGGGCGTCAGATCGGTCGGCGTCGAGACCACCGCAGTGTTCGCGACCTTGGGGTAGGCCGCCTGCCCGACCCGCACGACGAGATCGATGGTGACCTGCTCGCCCTTCGCGAGACCCTTCAGCAGGGTCCACTCGACGCGGCTGCCCTGCACCGAGGCCGCCGACACCGGGCGGGATCCGCCGGTCTGGGCCGCGACCGCGCTCGACACGTAGGTCAGCCCGTTCGGCAGGCGATCGGTCACCGTGATGGGGCCGGGATCCTCGGTCGGGCCGTCGTTGCGCACCGTGATCCGGTAGTGCGCGTTGTCGCCCACCTGGAACTCGCCCTGCACGGACTTCGTCACCGTGAGCTTCGCGAGCGCGGGCACCTGCACCGGATCGTCCGAGCGGTTGTTGTCGCGGTCCACGTCCTCCTCGGTCGAGGTGACGGTCGCCGTGTTGGTGACCTCGGCGTAGGCGCTCGCCTGCACCTCGGTGCCGACGGTCAGCCTCGGGGCGCGTTCGCCCGGTGCCAGCTCGCCGCTCAGCGCCGCCACCACGAGGGTGCCGCCGTCCGGCAGCGCCGTGACCTCGGTGATCGTCCAGCGGTCGCCCGAGAGGTCGCCCACGGCGCTCGTCACCGTCAGACCCGCGGGCACGCGGTCGGTCACGCTGACGCCGGTCGCGATCGACGGACCGTGGTTCACGACGTCGATCCCGAACTCGAGCGGCGAGCCGATGCGCACCTGACCCGCGTCGTGCGACTTGGTCACCGCGACGTCGACCCGGCGATCCACCGTCACCTCGGCGGTGTCGGTGTTGTTCGACTCGTCGGGATCGGGGGTCCCCGACTTCGCCGTCGCCGTGTTCGTCAGCTTCGCCCCGTCGGCGATGCCGGCGTCGAGCTGCACGGTGAACAGGATCGCGGGTGCGGCGGCGCCGTTCGCGAGACCAGTCCCGTCGGGGATCCGCGTGAAGGTCACGCGCTGCGTGCCGTCGGCCGCGGGATCCTCGGCGGTCGCGGTCCAGTCGGTCGCCGAGGCGCCGTCGAGCGAGACGAAGCGGCTGCCCGCGGGGAGCGTGTCGGTCACCGTGATCGGGGCGATCGCGTCGCTCGGCCCGTGGTTGGTCGCGACCATCCGGTACCGCACGGTCGACCCGGCCACGGCGCGGTCGGTCGGCTTGCCGTCGGCGTCGATCGCGGTCTTCTCGAGGCTCAGGTCGGCGCTCGTGGTGACGGCGATCTTCGCGTCGTCCTGCACCTGGTGCGGCGCCGTGCTGCGGCTGTCGGTCCAGGAGAGGTAGGCCGTGTTGGTCAGCTCGGTGCCCGTCGGGACGTTCGCGCCGATGTGCGCGACCACCGTGAGCGTGCTCGTGCCGACCGGGTGGGCCGCGCGCTTGCACGACTCCGCCGCGTTGTCGCAGGTCCAGCCCGCGCCCGAGATCGACACCGGGGTGAGCCCCTCGGGCAGCACGTCCTCGACGAACGCGTCGGCGACCGACGGCCCGCGGTTCTCGACCGTCAGCGTGTACGTCACGTCGGTGCCCGCGACCCAGGGGCCGGCCTCGACGTCCTTGGCGATCGTCATGTCCGCCTCGGTCACGACCTCGACGGTCGCCTCGGAGTGGTTGTTCGTCGGATCGGTGTCGTCCGGCCCGACCACGTCCGTGCCGTTGACGAGCCGCTGGGCGGGCACGTCGGGCGAGATCGCCGCGACGACGTCGAAGGTCATCTCGCCGTCCCGCTGCAGGGTCTCGGCACCGCTGAGCATGGTCCACACGACCGAGCGCTTCGAGGCGGAGACCTTCGGTGCCGTGTTCACCGAGATGCCGTCGACCGTGCTCCTCGACGAGACGTAGCTCATGCCGGCGGGCATCTCGTCGGTCACCGCGATGGGTGCGCCCGAGACGCTCGGCCCGTTGTTCTTCACCGTGATCCGGTAGCGGAGCTCGGTGCCGGCGGTGACCTTGGTGGTCGGGTTGCCGTCGAGGTCGAGCGCCTGCTTCGTGATCGAGAGATCGGCCTGGCGGTCCGAGTTGCCGTTCTGGTCGTCGTCCTTCGGCTCGTTCCCCGAGTTCTCGGCGAACGCCTGCGCCCAGTTGCGCACCGTCGAGCCGGGCACGAGGCCCGGGTCGATGTCGTACGTGGCGACGAAGGCACGCGAGGCGCCCTTCGCGATCGTCCCGCCGAGCGAGAACTGGTCGGTCGACGCGTTCGCGCCGGCCGTCCGGGTCCAGGTGCCCGAGACGTTCGCGTGCTCCCGGTAGCTCAGCACGCTCGGCGCGGTGTCCACCACGCGCACCGCGCGGGCGTCTGCCGGGCCGAGGTTCGCGACCGTGATCCGGTAGCTGACCGTGCCGCCCGCCGTGATGTCGGGCAGGGTCCCGCCGTTCTCGGCCGCGTCCTTCCAGACGCCGCCGACGTTGACGACGCGGGTCTTGCTGATCCCGAGCATCGTGCCGTCACCGGGCGCCGTGGTGACGTCGTCCGTGTTGTTGTCGGGTACCGGATCGGTCGTGGCACCCGGGTGCACGACGGCCGTGTTGACGATCTTGCCGCCCGTCCAGGACGAGTCGATCACGCCGTCGAGCGTCAGCTCCTGCGCGGGACCGACCGGCAGCTGGGGGCCGGTGAACGTCCAGGTGATCGTGTCGCCCGCCTTCGCCGGCCAGCCGTTCGAGGCCGTGACGGTCCAGGAGGTGAGCGCGGCCGAGGGGTCGCGCACGTCGCTAATCCCGGCGGGGATCGTATCGGTCACGGTGATCCGCTTGGCGGCGGTCGATGCCGACACCGAGGGACCGCGGTTCGACACCTTGATGCCCCAGCTGATCGGCCGGCCGGCCGCGGGCTCGGCGGTGTTCAGCACCTTGTCGATCGCGAGATCGGCCTCGGTGGTGATCGGGCGCTGGGCGGTCGACGAGTTGTCCTTGTCGATGTCGCCCTGGCGCTCGAAGCTGCGCCCGGTGACGCTCGCCGTGTTCTTCGCGGTACCGGTCGCCGCCGCGTCGATCGTCACGTCGGCGAGCAGCACGATCCGGTCGCTGCCGTCGGCCGCGAGCCGGGTGCCGCGGTCACCCACCACGAAGGGATCCTTCGCGGTGCCCGCGCCCGAGAGGGTCAGCGGGGTGCCGGTCTTGTCGGCGGCGTTCGCGTAGTAGCGCGCGGTGAACGCACCCGTCGTCACGCCGTCCGGCAGGGTCGTCTGATCGACCACCGAGAACTGGCCGGAGGCCGCGTCGGGACCCTGGTTCGTCACGGTGATCCGCCACTGCGGCTGGGTGTAACCGGAACCCGAGACCGCGCCGGCGGTCCACTGGTTCCGCTTGTCGCCGCCGATGGCCTCCTTGACGAGCTTCAGGTCGACTCGCGCGATGTGCGCGTCGGCCGTCGCGTCGGGGCCGGTGTAGCCGCCGTCGCCGTTCGCCGTCCTGCCGGTCGCGTCGGTGGTCTGGCCCGCCAGCGTGTTGGTGTGCGCGATGGAGAGCCCAGCGCCCGCGTCGGTCGTCGCGCCGTTCTGCGGCTTCGCCGAGAAGGTGATGCGCACTGTGCGCTGCTGATCCGTCGCACCCGAGCCGACGCCCGGGAGGAGCGCCGGTGCGGACGCCGCGGAACCGAGGTTCCAGGTCAGCGTCTGCTTCCCGTCCTTCGTGCCGATGGCCGGCGCATCGAGGTCGGCGAACGCACCGCCGCCGATGCTGATCTGCGGGCGCACCGACGGATCGAACTCCCAGTTCTTCGGCAGGGTGTCGGTCAGCCGCACGGTCTGGGCCGCACCCTGACCGGTGTTCTTCGCCTGCAGGGTCCAGCCGAAGCCGTCGCCCACGAACGCCTCGGAGCCGTTCGAGGTGCTCTTCTGCAGCACCACGTTCGGGAACCGCGGCGTGACCGTCGCGTTCGCCTTCACGTTCGTCGGGTCGGTCGAGCGTCCGCCGTTCGCGAAGGACTCGTAGTGCGTCACCGCGACCTCGTTGACGAGGTTCGCCTGCTTCAGCGCGTCGGAGCTCGCGAGCTTCGCCGTGTAGGTGAAGGTCTGCGTGTTGTTCGGCGCGACGTTGCTCAGCGGGCCGGCGACGGTCCAGTCGATCGTGCCGCCCCCGTTCGCGCCGGCGCCCGTGAGCACGCCGCCGCTCGCAGTGAGGCTCGACGGGTCGACCACGACGCCCTGCGGCACCGTGTCGCGCACCCGGGCGTTGTAGGCGGGGCTCGTGCCCGTGTTGCGCACCTCGACCGTGTAGGTGAAGGTGTCGCCCGGATCCACCGATGCCGCGCTCGCTCCGTTCACCCGCTTGGTGATGCCGAGCTGCGGGTTCAGCACGTTCACCGTCGCGTTGTCGGTGAGCTCGATGCGCTGCGACGCGTCGTCGTGCGCCGTGGTCCAGCTGAAGCCGGCCGTGTTCGGCAGGGTGTTCACGCCGGCGGGCACGGTGTTCTTCAGGAGCACCCGGTAGGTCACCGTGAGGGTGCGGGGGTCGGGCGCGGACGCGATGTCCCCGTCCGCACCGGTGTAGGTGCCGGTGACGCGGTTCGAGCCGTTCACCGTCCAGTTCCAGCCGCCGTCGATGCCCGAACCCGCCGGATCCGCCGACACCGTCGGGTCGCCGACGAGCTGGACGCCCGCGGGCAGCTGGTCGCGGATCTGCGCGTTGTAGTAGTTGATGTTCGGGTGCAGGGTCACCTTCACCTGGTACGACGCGGTTTCGCCGATCGGCGCCTGCGCGGTCTTCGCGAAGGCACCCGAGTCGCCGATGCGCACGCCCTTCGCGATCGCGGCGGTGGTCGCCGTGATCTTCGCGGTGCTGCTGGTCGTCCGGTCGCCGCGGCGGTCCGAGGTATCGGCGCCGCCGACGGTCTTCGGCAGGGTGTAGCCCGTCGCCGTCGCGGTGTTCGAGTAGCTCTGGCCGCCGCCCGTGCTCGGGTCGATCATGGCCGTGTAGCCGAGCGCCACGGTGGCAGGGATCGCCTGCAGCGCCGGCACGTCGGCCGGCTTCCAGGTGATCTTGCCGCCCGCGCCGGTGGATACGCCGGCCTCGGCGTCGACCGCGCTGCGCGCCAGCGGGGCGCCGTTCAGCGTCAGCGAATCGAGGTCGACGATCAGGCCCGCGGGGACCTGGTCGACCACGGTGTTCTCGTAGCTCTTCGCGCGACCGGACGGGTTCGACACGGTGATCGTGTACTGCACCGGCTTGCCGATCTGCACGTCGGTGCCCGGGCTCGCGGCCTTCACGACCCGCAGGCCGGGCTCGATGTAGGTGGCGTTCGCGTTCGCGCTGGTGGTCACCCGCTTGGCGGGGTCGACGGGGTTCGCGTAGCTGAACGCTGCGGTGTTCTGCAGCGTCGCGCCGTTCGCGAGGTCGGGCGAGTACCCCGGGTGCGAGGCGTCGCGATCCTTCACCCACACGGTGATCCGCGCGGTGAATTCCTGACCCTGATCGGTCGAGTTGGTGTAGCTCGCGGGGAACCGCAGGGTGCCTGCGGCGTCGCCTCCCGATGCGCTGCGCAGCAGGGTGAACCCGGCGCTCTCGAGACCGCCCTCGGTCATGCCGTTCGGCCCCGAGAACGCGGCCGATCCGGCGACGAACTCGTAGGGCACGCGGGTGCCGCCCTGCGTGAAGAAGCCGTTGTCGGCGAGCTTCGCATCGCGCACGGTGGTGTGCGCGGGCACGGAGACGCGGTACTCGAAGGTGGCGTACTCGCCCTGCACGATCTGCGTCTGGCCGTTGGCCGCGTCGATGTCGTTCAGGCCGACGGTGTTCCCGGTTCCCGCGGGTGCGCTCGGTCCGACCTCGGTCGAGACCAGGCGCTTCGCCGGGGTGGTGCCGGGCAGGTGCACCTCGGAGGTGTCGTGCGTCTTGCTGTCGTCGACGCCGAACTCGCCGTCCGCGACCGGACGGTCCGCGAGCAGCTGACCGCCGGTGGGCTCGCCGTTCGCGTCGAGCTTCTGCGGCACCACCGTGACGGAATCGCCGTCGTTGGTCGAGAAGCGGTACTCGGAGACCGCTGCGGTGTTCTCGTAGGACTGCGTCAGCTGCGCGGCAGGGCCGCCGCCGGGCACGCCGCTCGGCACCACGAGGGTGTAGCCGAGGGTGAGACCGCTCTTCGCCGGCGGGGTCGCACCGGGGACCGTCCCCGCGAAGGAGAACACGATGACCGTGCGGTCCGCGTACGCCGAGGTCAGGTGCAGGTCGGCGTAGCCGGGATCGCCCGGATCGAACGCCTTCGCCGTGACCGAGCCGTTCGCCGCGGTCTCGGTGCTGCCGTTCCACCGCGCCGCCGTGGCCGAGCCGACCGCGCCCGTGCTCGGGTCGATCCCCTTGAGGTCGGCCTTGCGCACGCCCGCGGGAAGCGCGTCGAGCACGCGGTAGTCGGAGGTGTCGTTGCGCGGTGCGGCGAGGTCGATGCGGTACGTCGCCTCGACGCCCTGCGCCACCTCGAGCCCGTCGATGTTCGAGCCGAAGGCCGCACCGGGCTGGGTGGTGCCCGCGGTCGTCTTGAGCGAGCGCACGCCCTTGAGGAGGGACGTCCCGCCGTCGACGGTGATGTCGGCGCCGTCGCGCAGGAAGAAGATCTCGCCGTCGACGTTCTCCTGCTGGTACTTCGCGAGGTTCTGCGGCAGATCGACGTCGCCGAAGTTCGAGAGGCCCGAGACGGTCACCTTGACGTAGACGTCGAGCTTCACGCCGCGGGGGAAGAAGCGGTCGCTCGACCGGTCGAGGCAACCGGTCTTGCCGAGGTTCCAGGTCAGCGAGCGGCCGTCGGCACCGACCGTCGGCTGGCCCACGAACTGCTGGGCCAGGTCGTCGCGGCTGTTCACCGTGCAGACGCCGAGCGTCGCCGAGCTCGCCGAGGGCACCACGACGATGTCGCGGTAGGCGTCCCCGTTCTTCGTCTGATCGAAGCTGACGCCCTCCGGCAGGAAGTCGGTGAGCTTCGCGTTACGCACGTCGGCGCCGGCCGGCGGGGTGACGCTGATCTTGTACCAGACCTGGTCGCCCGCCGAGAAGGGCTCCTTCGCGGAGTCCACCCAGCCGGTCGCGCTCGCCACGTTCGCGGCGGTCGTCTGCCCGGCGGCGGCGCGGGGCAGCACCCGCTTCTGCATGCCGCTCAGCGCGGCCTCCAGGGTCGCCGAGGAATCGTCGGCGGCGTGCTCGCGGCCATCGGCCTTCGCGCCCTCCTTCGAGACGATGCCGTCGAGTTCGGGACGCGCCTCGGTGGTCAGCGTGACCTTCGCGTTGTTCGTGACCCGGTCGCCGGAGCTGGTCGCGCCCGACTGACCGTCGGCCTCGGTGTAGCTGGCGCTCTGCATGACCGTGTAGACCACGTTGTGCTCGCGGTTCGGAGCCGCGAGCGCGTCGGCCGGATCGAGCGCGAGCTCGATCGAGAAATGGCCGTTGCTCGGGTCGTAGGAGAGCGAGGTGAGGGTCGCTCCGGTGAGCTTCAGGTCGGACGCGGGGGCGTGCGTCGACGGCCAGGAGCAGTCGGACGAGACGCCGTGCGCCCGGAGCATGCTGTTCCAGTCGCTCGCGCTCATCGGGGCGCCGGGCTTCTCGGCGCTGCCCTGGGTGAGCTTCGGAGTGGACCCGCCGCCCGTGATCTTCGTGCCAGCGGGGAACGCCGGGCAGACGCCGTCGGCCATGTCGTCGACGAGTCGATCGGGGGCTCCGCCCTGCGTCGCGCCGACGTACTCGCTCGTCGCGATGTTCAGGCGGTAGCTCGCGATCTGCCCCTGGGTGAAGGACGCGTTGCGCGACCAGTCGGAGGCGTTCGCGGGATCGGGGTTCGGCTGGGTGCTGACGCTCTTCAGCAGGCGCACGTCGACCGCGTCGACGGAGTGCGCAGCGCTGCTCTCGGTCTTCTTGCCCGCATAGCTGCCCGAGACCGCGGCGACGTTGCGCAGGGTCTGGGCCGAGTAGGGGTCGCCCGAGATGCCGTGGCGCGTCGAGGCGCCGCGGTTGTTGTCGAGGTTCGCCGCCTGGCCGCCGCTCGCGGCCGTCGGGGTGGTGGCCCCGAAGTCGAGGGTGTTCTCGAAGAGCGGGATCCCCGCGCGGTAGCGGATCTCGAAGACGCCCGAGGTGCCGGGCGTCGACGCGTAGTTCTGCGTGACGCCGGCCGTGGTGTCGCGCGAGTCGCCGAGCCCGAGGAGGGTGCCGAGGTTCCAGGTCACCTTCGTGTAGACCTTGCCGGCCACGAGCCCGTACTGATCGGCGAGCGCCTGGTCGGCCTTGATGGTCTCGACCGACGAAGCGGCGCCCGCGGCGCCCGCGCCGCCGGCGGGAGCCGGGGTCGCGGTGAGCCGGGGAGCGCCGGGGTACTCGACGGCGCCCTGGGCACCGTTCGCGTTGGTGGTGTGGTCGATCCCGCCCGTGCCGAGGAACTCGAGGCCCGCGGGCAGGAAGTCGGTCACCTGCGTGTTCGACAGATCGCCCTCGGCGGTGTGCGAGATCCGCAGGGTGTAGGTCGTGGTGTGGTCGTGGATCCCGCGCAGCAGCTCGCCCTCGGGGCTGGGCTCGCTCTTCGCGACGCGGAACGCCTTGACGGGCACGTTCGTCTTCGAGATGCCGGGGGCGGAGGTGGTGCCGGAGCCCTTCGCCGTCGAGCCGGGGAACTGCGGCAGGCGGCTGGGATCGTTGCTCGTGTAGGCGGAGCCGACGGTGTCGAGGGCGGTGGTGCCGACGGGGAAGGTCTGCGCGTTGGGGCGGAGCGTCACGGTCGCCTGCTGCTTCGCGCCGACGGGGAGGTCGGTGATGTTCTCGAAGACCAGGTACTGCTTGCCCGCGGGGACGCGGCACTTGCCGGCGTTGCCCGCTTCGAGCCCGATCGCCGCGCAGTCCTGCGCGGAGGTGAACTCCTTGCCCGCGGCATAGACCTTCGGCGCGGTCATGCCCGCCGAAGCGCCGACGTACGTCACGCCCGTCGGGATCACGAGCCCGGCGCTCACGTTGTACTGGTCGCCCGCGGCCGTGCCAGCGCTCGAGAACTTCAGCTCGAGCGTCAGGTCCTCGCCCGCCACCAGGTCCTTCTGCGGCGTGACGGTGAAGCCGGGCGCCGGAGCGGCCGCCTCGGCGTTCTGCGCGCCGACGCCGGCCGCGACGAGCACGCCGGCGATCAGCGCCGCCGACACCCCTCCCGCGATCCACGCGCGCATGCGGGTCCACCCGCGCACGGCCTCGTGCGTTCCATTCGTCCGCGTCGCGCCGTGTTTCCGGGCGCGACGAAGCATGCTCGTCCTATTCGACACAGTGTCCCCCACCGTCGATGCACTGCGAGCGGCGAGCGCACGGCAAAGCTGCGGTGCTGTGCACAACTCACCGCAGCGACCGACGTTCCCCCTGGATCGTCGGCCCGATCGTGGCCCGGTGACGGGAGTCCCCTCACTCCGCTCCGCGGCGCCGATTCCTCGGGAATCGCGCCGCAGATACGTCATCCGCTTGAACCTTCACAGACATAGTGAAGGATTCAACTATCGACCCTAGCCGGGAATTGGTCACCGTGCCAACCGTTTGGCGATCCTTCATCCCACGGCCTCACCCCGGCCGAACGTTCACCCTGAGCTTCCTGTGAATCACTCACGTGCGCGCTGTATCAGCACGGGAGTGCCGTGGAACTCCTCAGAGGATCAGATGATCCCGGCGCGCGCGTCCGGGCGCGCGAGAGCCTCGACCCCCGGGAGATCGTCCCAGGACTCGGCCAGGATCCCGACCGCGGCGCGCAGTTCATCCGGGTCCCCGCAGAGCGGCAGGCGCAAGCGCCCCTCGTAGGCGCCGTCGATCCCGAAGCGCGGGCCGGCCGGCACGACGAGCCCGCGCGACCGGGCGGCGAGCGCCAGGCGCGAGCTCAAGGGGGCTCCGAGATCCACCCAGGTCGCGATCCCGCCGGGCGTCGGCGGGACCCGCCACCCGGGCACGCGCTCGGCCAGCAGCCCGGTCAGCAGCTCGCGCCCCGCGCGGAGCTGTCCGCGGCGCAGCTCCAGCGCCTCGGCGGTACGCGGCAGCAGACGCGCGAGCAGCAGCTGCTCCAGGATCGGAGTGCCCAGGTCGCCGACCGTTCGCGCCTGCGCCAGGCGGGCGATCAGTTCGCGATCGGCGCGGATCCACCCGACCCGCAGCCCACCCCAGAGCGTCTTGCCCGCGCTGCCGATCAGCACCGCGTTCCCCTGCGCGGCGAGCGGCGGCGCGACGAAGCCCCGATCGATGTCGAGTTCCGCCGTGGTCTCATCGGCGACCACGACCGTTCCCTCGCGGCGCGCGGCCGAGAGGATCCGCTCCCTGGCCTCGAGCGAAAGCGACCGACCCGTGGGATTCTGGAAGTCGGGCATGAGGAACGCGGCCGCTGGGCTCGCGCGGCGGAACGCCTGCTCGAACGCCTCCACCTCGCCGGTCTCGGTCGCGTCGGCGTCGGCGGCACCACCGACGGGCACCGGCACCAGCCGGGCCCCGGCGAGCCGCAGCGCCTCGAACGCGTGCGGATAGGTGGGCGATTCGATCACCGCGCGGTCGCCGCGCCCCAGCAGGGTGCGCGCGAGCAGCGCGATCGCGTGCTGCGCCCCGAGCGTGACGAGGATCTGCTCCGGGTCGGTCGGCAGCCCGCGCTCCGCGTAGCGACGCGCGAGAGCGGCCCGCACCTCGGGCAGGCCGATCGGATCGTACCCGTCGGTGTGCAGCCAGGACGGCAGATCCTCCGCGGCCTCGCGCGCCGTCTCGGCCAGCCAGGGGAGCGCCGGCAGCGTCGCCCGCGAGAGATCGATCTCGTGCCCGCCCGGAACCGGCTCGTGCAGCCGCGGGACCGGCAGCCGGACCTGCGTACCCGACCCGCGCAGGCTCCGCGCGAAGCCGAGCTCGCGGAGCCGGGCGTACGCCGAGGCCACCGTCGTGCGGCTCAGGCCGAGACGATCGCAGAGTTCGCGCTCCGACGGCAGGCGGGTGCCCGACGGGATCCGACCGTCGAGCGCGAGCAGCCGGATCCGCTCGGCGAGGGAGCGCGCGAGTCCGCCCCGATCCGAACCGCGCCAATCGCCCAGCAGTGCGGCGAGCGACGTCGCACCGATCGGACCCGGTCCAGATTCACTCCGCAGCACCATCGGTCCAGATTAGGCGAATTGGCATCTGGCTGACAGTCCAATCGACTGTTTGGATATCTGCATGCTCACTCGACGCCTGCTCCAGCTCTTCATCGGCCTCTTTCTCTACGGGTTCGCCGACGCGCTGATGATCCGCGCGGCCGTCGGCGTCGACCCGTGGACCGTGTTCGCCCAGGGGCTCTCGCACCTCACCGGCATCGAGATCGGCTGGCTCACCAACCTGATCGGACTCGCCGTCCTGCTGCTCTGGATCCCGCTCCGGCAGAAGCCCGGCATGGGCACCGTGCTCAACATCCTCCTCGTCGGCACCAGCATCCAGGCCGGGCTCGCGCTCGTCGGCACCCCGCCCGAGCTCTGGCAGCGGATCCTCCTGTTCGTCGCCGGCCTGCTGCTGCTCGCCGTCGCCAGCGGCCTCTATATCGGCAGCCGCTTCGGCGCGGGCCCGCGCGACGGGCTCATGACCGGCATCAACGCCCGCACCGGGCTGCCGATCTGGATCGCGCGCACCATCGTCGAGGTGACCGTGCTCGCGGTCGGCTGGCTGCTCGGCGGAGACGTCGGGTTCGGCACGCTCGCGTTCGCGGTGCTGATCGGACCGCTGTGCGGCATCACCATCCCGCGGCTCCGGGTGCCCGAGGCGGCCGCGTTGGGCGCTGGGGCAGGGGCTGGCGCGGTGGCCGGGGCCGCGGCCGGGGCGGGTGCTGATGCTGGTGCTGGCGTGGAGGCCAATACCGACGGGCGAGTGGACGAGACCGCGCCCGCGCAGGCGTGATCCGCCCGGCCCAGCCTGGCCCGCGTGCCCGCCTTGGCCCTCTGGCCCCCGCGCCCAATCCAAGCTGGCCCGCGCGCCCAATCCAAGCTGGCCCGCCCCCGAAATCCCGTCGAGTGGCGGCAAACCGCTGCTTCGGCCCACCCGTTCGGGCGTTTTGCCGCCACTCGACGGGGTTCGGCGGGATGAGGAGGATGAGGAGCATGCAGCGATAAGAGGGATGAGGCGGCGGCCGGGCCCGGCCAGAGCGCTCGCCCCGATCGGCGCGCCTAAGCTGGGCGGGTGATTCCCACCTCCGTCGGACCCGGACCCCGACCCCGGCCCGCGCTCGCCCCCGACCCCTCGCTCGCACTCGCGACCGGGCACACGTCCGAGCACGCGACCGAGACTGAGCACGCAACCACAACTGCGTCCGCGCGCACACTCGACCCCCGCGAGTGGGCGCCCCGCGAGGCCGCCCACCGGGAACGCGCGGACGCCCTGACCGCGGGCCGCAGGGACCGTGCGCTGCGCCACGAGAAGCACCCGATCGAAGACTTCCTCTTCACCTACTACTCGGTGACGCCAGGCCAATTGCGCCGCTGGCACCCCGGCGCGGGGACCGTGCTCGCCGGCGCCGGCATTCAGGGGCCCGACCGTGCCCCGTCGGAGCGCGCGGGCTGGCGCGAGTACCGCCCGGTCTCCTCCGATCGCCCGGATGACCTGGTGTTCGACGCGGCGGCGTTCCTCGCGCGGCGCGGATCCACCGTCGACTTCGTCGACCGCCTGCTGCGCGCGACCCTCGAACGGCCCGCATCGCTCGGCTGCTTCGGCCTGCACGAGTGGGCGATGGTCTATCGGCAGAGGCCCGATGAGTTGCGTCACTCCTCGCTGCCGCTGCGGCTCGGGCACGCGGGCACCGACGCAGTCGTCGAGGCGAACCCGATCCGGTGCAGCCACTTCGATGCGTTCCGCTTCTTCACCCCGGAGGCCGCGCCGCGCAACGAGCTGCAGCCGACGCGCGCCACGCAGCCCGACCTCGAGCAGCCCGGCTGCCTGCACGCCGGCATGGACGTCTACAAGTGGGCGTCGAAGCTCGGGCCGGCCGTGCCCGGCGAGGTGCTGCTCGACTGCTTCGTGCTGGCGCGCGACATCCGCGAGCTCGACATGCGGGCCTCGCCCTACGACGTGACCGGATGGATCGGTGCCGACGGACTGCCGCTCGAACCGGTCGCCATCGAGACACCGGACGGCAAGCGGGAGTACGCGCGCTTGCAGGCGGGCTTCGCCGACCGAGGAAACCTGCTGCGCGAGCGAGTGCTCGACGCGATCGCCGAGCTGCGCCGGGCGGGCGCGGGCGGCGCGGATCGCTGAGGCTCGGTCTCCGGGTATCCGGCCGCCGAGCACCGGATTCGCCGCTTCCGCGGGTCATCCCCGTTCACCGAAGACCCCCTCGGGTATCGAGGGACGGTCCCGCTCCCGAGGACCGGCGCGAACCCCGCGATTCGTCCCTGCTCTCGAGAGTTTCACCGTCCCTCGAACGTCGGCCCGTCGCTCGGGCGCCTCAGAAGCCGGCGAGCGCACTCCCCCGGGCCCTCCGGCCACAGCTCTGGCTCCGGCCACAGCCCGGACTCCGGCTCCCGCAGCGACCCCGCCGCCAGCGACCCCGGCGCCAGCAGCCCCGCATCCCTCAGCTCGAAGCGAGCCGGCGCACCTCGGCGAGCAGCGTGCCCGCCGTGCGCTCCCACGAGTACTCGGCCGCGTGGGCGACGCCCGCGGCGATGGTCCGTTCGCGCACCGAGTCGTCGTCGAGCTCCCGCACCGCAGCGGCGAACGCCTCCGGGTCCTTCGCGGGCACGAAGAGCGCGCCCTCGCCCGCCACCTCGCGGAAGATCTCGAGGTCGCTCACCACTGCGGGCACGCCGAACGCGAGCGCCTCCGCGATCGGCAGGCCGTAGCCCTCGTCGAGGCTGAGCGTCGCGAGGATCGCGCGGTCGTCGAGCAGCGCGGCG
Organism: Leucobacter sp. HNU; assembly: GCF_047946755.1. Taxonomy (GTDB): domain Bacteria; phylum Actinomycetota; class Actinomycetes; order Actinomycetales; family Microbacteriaceae; genus Leucobacter. The sequence continues at coordinate 2,761,186 of NZ_CP178837.1, forward strand.
TACTCGGTGTCGGAGACGCCGCCGTGGAACACGATGTCGGCCCCGGCCGGTGCGATCGCTTCGAGCTCGGCGCGGCGCTGCGGGCTGATCCGGCTGAGCAGGTGCAGCGTGCGGCCGGGCAGACCGGCCATGCCGCGCACCAGCGTCTCGACGTTCTTGTAGGGCATGAACGAGCCCATGTAGACGATCCGCTTGGGGACCTCGG